>MNZQ01000087.1 GCA_001873745.1 Syntrophaceae bacterium CG2_30_58_14 | reverse complement strand
AAGCGGCGGTTAAGGGCGCAGCCTTTCATGCGGAGCGCCGCTGAACGGGGAATATTAGAAACGCTCATGACGGCCTGCCGTCACAAAGGACAATGAAAATCTCCCCTAACCCCTCTTTGCCAAAGAGGGGAATAATAAAGTCCCCCTCTAACAAAGGGGGATTGAGGGGGATTTGAGGTGCATTTTCGAGTGAAAGGAGGCAAAATGCGGGTAAGGGTATCAGCGGTATTCGAAAGGGAAGGGGAGATCCTCTGTATGAAGTACATCTACGGCGGCAAGGAGATCTTTGCCCTGCCAGGCGGCGGCGTGGATCAGGACACTCCCCTCCGGGAGGCGATTGTGAACGAGTGGCGGGACGAGCTCGGCGTCAAACTCGAAGTCGGCGCTGTCATCATGATCGGCGAGGCGCCCGCCACCAAACGGCATCCCCAGACCCTGCACATCATCTTCGAGGCCCTCGAGATCCGCGGGACCCCCAAAATCCGGCCGGACAACACCCACTCCCTCGACATTGCCTGGGCGCCGATTGAAAAATTGGCGGGAACGCCTCTTTATCCGGATGTGGGAAGGAAGCTCTTCGACTGCCTGACGACCAAGCCCCGGAGATCCCTCGAGTTCATCGGGAATTGCATGGAAAGGGGCTTCTGGTGAACGGATGAAACGGTTGGAGAGGGAAGTCCGGACCGTCCGACTCATGATCGACCTCTACTGCCGGCGCCATCACGGCGTAAAGGGGCCCTGCGCGAACTGCCGGGAGTTGGCCGCCTACGCGGAACGGCGGATCGGGAAGTGCCCCTTCGGGGAAGAGAAGCCGGCCTGCGGCCGCTGCACGATCCACTGTTACAAGCCGGAGATGAAGGCGCGGATCCGGGAGGTGATGCGATTCGCGGGACCGAGGATGACATGGCGGCATCCGCTCCTGGCCGTCCGCCATCTTTTCGGCCGATGAAGCCGGCGGCGCAGATCGTGATGCAACGGATCATCCATTGGGGGAATCATCGTCACGCCGGGTCCCGCAGGCGCACGAGGATGACTTGGAAAGGGAGGGCGTTTCCGCAGGAAAGACAAAGCGGACGGCCCGTTCGTAGAGCAGATAGTCCCATGCCCAGTTGATGAGCACCATGATCCGGTTGCGGAAACCGATCAGATTGAAGAGGTGGATGCCGAGCCAGAGGAGCCAGGCGAAGAAACCGGTGTAGGTGGCGGAACCGATGGCCGCTCCCGCGGTATTGCGGCCAATGGTGACCATCGAGCCCCGATCGCGATAACGAAAAGGCTGCGGCGGTTGGCCCTCAATTTGTCGCAAGATGTTTTTTGCAGCAGCCATCCCGGATTGGATAGCCACCTGCGCCACCATCGGCAGGACGCGACCGTTCTCTTGGATCGAAGCCAGATCGCCGGCCACATAGATTTCCGGGTGGCCGGGCGCTTGCAGCGTCGGCAGGACGGAGACACGCCCGTTCCTTTCCGTGGGGAGTCCGGAGAGACCGGCGATGGGTTCGCCCTTGACACCGGCGGTCCAGACAATGGTCTGGGTTTCAATCTCATCCAGGTCGCCCAGGATCACACGGTCCGGGGTTACTTCCGCGACATGCGCCCCCAATCGCACCAGAACGCCCATCTTGCCAAGCCTCTCAAACGTGTAACGGCGCACGGACTCCGGCATGCCGGGGATCAGAGTGTCCGCCGCCTCCAACAGGATGATCCGGACGGCGCCAAAATCGATCGTCCGGTAGTCCTGGACCAAGGGACCATGGACCAGCTCGCTGAGCGCGCCCGCATACTCCACGCCTGTGGCGCCGCCGCCCACGATGACAAATGTGAGAAGGCTTCTCCGTCTAACCGCGTCCGTCTCCCGGGCCGCCCTTTCAAAACAGCAGATGATGTGGTTTTTCAGGACCACGGCCTCTTCGAGGGTCTCCAGAAAATAGGCATGGGCTTCCACCCCCGGCACGCCGAACGTATGAGAGATGCTTCCCGTGGCCAGAATCAGGTAATCGTAGGAAATCGCCTCGCCATCGGTCTCGATCACACGGTTTTTCATGTCAATCCGCCGGGCATGGGCCAAAGCAAAGTCGATGTTGGGATCTCTGCAGAGGATGTTGCGCACGGGATAGGCGATATCCTCCGCTTCCAATTCGGCTGCGGCGACCTGGTAGAGGAGAGCCAGGAAGGTGTGGTAATTGTTCCGATCGACAACAAGGACAGCGACCGGTTTTTTCGCCAGGTTCCTGGCGGCCCAGAGCCCGCCAAAGCCCGCGCCGATAATGGCTACCCTCGGCCTTGCGCCATGGCTCATTGGCCCTTTGGAACCCGGTTTCAGTTCGGTGTCGGGCAACATATAAAAACCTTTTTTATTTTTTCACTTGGTCTGGAGGGATACTACACGCAACGGATTTGGATTGCCAATGGAAATTTCGCACGGAGCCCTTCAAGAAAAGTCCTTTCAAGAATCCGCCCTGTCGTGATAGAATACGGTTAGGCGTGTTTGTATGGGGTTTTGTTCTTAAGCTTCATGCAGTGCATCAATAATGATAGCGGCATTCAGGAAAGGAACGGGCGTGAAAAAGGACAATGTAATTCTTTTCAGCGGCGGCGCTGAAGGGGCTGAAGCGGAGTTTGGTGCGAATGCGGAGCGTTTTGGGATTGAGGAGGTGAACTTCACGTTTGAGGGACACGCCCGGGGCCGTCAGCGGGGTGTGCGCATCCTGAATCACGAAGAACTGAAAAATGGCGACGTTAGCTTGGAATACGTTTCGAAATTGATGAATCGTCGCTATACGGAAAGCCCTACATTGCGCAAAGTCCTGCAGAGCATCTGGTATCAGATCAACCGTGGGCAAGGGATTTACGTGGTCGGGGAAATCCTGACGGACAGGACCGTGAAAGGCGGTACGGGATGGGGCGCGGAGTTCGCCAAAATTTGCAACAAGCCGCTGTTCGTGTTCGATCAAAAGCGCAATGCGTGGTTCTGGTGGAGTCAGTCGGACTGGGTTGAACGGGAGAGAGGGAACGAACCGGTCATCAGCCAACCGCATTTTGCGGGGACGGGGACGAGATTTCTCCAGGAGAACGGCAAAAAGGCCATTGCGGAGTTGTTCGAGCGAACATTCTCATGACCGACAATCGTCCGGTTCCATGCCGGGATGGCTGAACGGTCCATCCATCCGCAGCCGGAGACGGCGGGAAGCGGGTTTGCCGTCAAAAGAATGATCCGGGGTCATGAAAAAAGGGACCCGATAGCCAAACCCGGTCCCTTGATATTATTGGCGTCCCCACGGGGATTCGAACCCCGGTCGCCGGCGTGAAAGGCCAGTGTCCTAGGCCACTAGACGATGGGGACATCTGTAAGCGTTCAATGGAGAGGATGATGCAGCCATTGAACATCCCTCGGAAAGCGGGGCTTATATAACGTTGTCCGTGGCCATGTCAAGCGACAAATGGGGAGTCCGAAAAATCGATGCAGCCTTTCGGAATCGCCGCTACGGGGTTTCTGAACAACAAATATCATTCCCAGGTCATCTTAGAAAACAACGGGCTCGCGGAGAATCGCCCCCCGGGCCTCCGTCGCCATCGCCGCCATTTCAGGGTGCGTCTCCCGGAGAGACATGATCTGCCGGAGGTTGTCCGCCGTCCGCATGATCAGCATGGCCATATCGCCGTCGGCGATCCCCGCCTTCCGTATGATCCGATCCCAGTCGCCTCCCGCCGCCCACTCATAAATCACGACGGCCGGCCAGAGAAAGAGTGAGGCGACCGGGAATCCCCCCGCCTTCAGACGCCCCGCCAGCGGCGAGAGGGTTTTAATCACGCGGTCGTAGGCGCGGGTCAGCCGGCCGGGAAGTTCTTTCCGGATCACGGCCGGATCCTGATCCCCGTCATAGACGAAGGGGGCGATCACCGCGGCAAGAAGTTTTTCATCCCCCCGTGGAAAGACCCCCTTCCGCAGGCATTCCGCGATCAGGAGGGGTTGGTCCAGGCGAAGTTTGGAGGCCCAGGCCCCGTTTTCCGTCAGCCGGTCGTCCATGCCGACAAAGCCCTCCTCCCGAAGCAGGCGGAGGTGGCGTTGAAAATCCATCCAGAGATCCGTCTGTTCTTCCGCCTGCCCCTGCGTTCCGCCATGGCGCTGTTGATAGGCGGCCAGGGATTTCTCGAAGATCTCCCGGATGTCCTCCGGGGTCTGCGAGAGGAGCAGGTTCAGGACCATCGAAAAATCACTCCGGATCCGGCTTGTGATCGCCTCCGGCTTCCGGGTGAGGAGCTTCCGGACGTGGATAAGATCCATGAAGCGCCCCGGAACGGTCAGCATGAACCCCACCCGGTCCTGCCCCCGTCGGCCCGCCCGTCCCGTCATCTGGTGGAATTCCGTGCCGGAAAGCGGTGAGAACTCGTGGCCGTTGAAGAGGTCGGAATTCATCAGCACAATCGTCCGGGCGGGGAAATTGACCCCGGCGGCGACGGTGGAGGTGGCGAAGATCGCCTTGAGGCGCCCCTGCTTCATCATCGTCTCCACGAGGAATTTCCAGGCGGGAAGCTGTCCGCCGTGGTGGGCGGCGACGCGGGCCGTCCGGAGGTCATGGAGCTGTCGGTGGTTCCGGAGGTAGGGGAAGCGCTCCAGGAGCGTCTCCAAATCCGGAAGGAAAGCCTCATCCGCCTCGGTATCGGCCGGAGCGCCGCACATCCCGAGGGCCGCGTCGCATTCGGAGCGGGATTTGAGGAAAAAGATCGCCGGGAGGAGGGTGAAATGGTCAAGGACCGCTATTATCTCTCCGAACGGCGGGAGACCGCGTTCCGGACGGCCGTGCGGCCGCCGACCGATGAAATCGTCGATCTTTCCGAAGAGCCGGCTCTTTTCGACCAGCGGCATCAGGCGGCCGGAGGGGTGGAGGAACAGAGGGAAAAGCGGGACCGGTCTGTTCTCTTCCTGGATGACCCGGCACGGCTTGCCCCGGATCGAGGCGAGCCAGGCGGCGATCTCTTCGCCGTTGCCGATCGTCGCCGACAACAGCAGCAGGTTGATCCGGACGGGGAGGTAAATCATGATCTCCTCCCAGACGACCCCCCGGTCGCGGTCCCCCAGGAAATGGGCCTCATCGAGGATAACGAGGTCGCAGTTCAGGTTTCGACCGCTGTGCATCGCGTCGTAGAGCTGATTCCGGAGGATCTCGGTCGTTCCGACGAGGATGGGGGCGTCGGTGTTTTCCTTCGTATCCCCGGTCACGATGCCGACGTTGGCGGGGTCGAAATGGTTGCCGAATTCGACCCATTTGGCATTGGTCAGGGCCTTGAGGGGAGAGGCGTACCAGCAGCGCCCCCCGTTCTTGAAGACGGAGCGGATTGCCTCCTCGGCGATCCAGGTTTTCCCGGAGCCGGTGGGGGCCATGACCAGGCAGTCTTCCTTACGGACGGCTTCGAGGGCGTCCCGTTGAAAGGGGTCCGGCCGGAACGTCGCGGCCGCGGGCTTCCCGATCTTCGCGAAGACCGGCTTCAACGACGGTTCCGCCTCCGGTTTCATCCGGAGATGGGGCCGTTTATCTCTTCCCCGGCGGGCTTTCCCCGCCGGTTGCCTCCCGTGCGGTCTTTCGATTTTTCCGTGTGATTTTTTTCTGAGATTCGCTTCATGCATGATGGGGCTTCCTACCATAGAACCGCCGTTGCGTACAGGATGAAGGTTATCGAAGCACGGTGGTGAGATGGGGCGTGAAGGGCGCCTCAAGCCTCATGTTTTCCCTCCGGACCGGCGGGGCTGTTTCCCTCGGGCGTGAGAAGATCGGAAAGGCGCCTGGAAACCGTCGCCGCCAGATGGTCCAGCAGCGTTGTGCCCATGCCGGATTTGTATCGTTCCGGAGAGGCGTCGCCGTGGTTCAGGCTGCCGATCAGGCGCCCATGGAGCGCGAGGGGGGCGACGGCGAGGGAGCGGATGAAATATTTTACGTTGGGCGGCATCAGGCGGAAGAAGGGCCGGAGATCCCCGGAGGCGATCACGGAGGAGGGGCTGTTGGGACAGACCTCCAGAAAGGACGACGGTTCAATCACGTTCAGGCGGTTTCGCAAAAGTTCAGAATCGTTCAGGATCCGGAGGAGGGTTTCCGTCTCCGGGTTGCGGAGAATGGAGAGCCAGACAAAGGGGATGCCGAACGCCTCCCCGCTCCCCGAAAGCAGCTTCTCGAAGAGTATCCCGATTCCCCGGCAGGCGACAAGATCCGCCTCGATCTTCCCGAATTTCCGGGCGAGCTCGTCATTCATTTTCCGAATGTCCGGATCATTCATGGAGGCTTCCTAATCCGCCGGCGAAACCGCTCCGGAGGATCGTATGGAGACCTTGAATTTCGCCTGGAACTCGATAAATCGTCATTTCGCGCAAGCAGGAATCCAGTCCTTTTTTGGGGACAGATTTGAAATCTGTCCCCAAGTTTCCGCTTTTACGGGAAGGACAAAGTGGGGGTCTCTTTCGAAGCGCAGGATCGACGCGGCGGCGCCGACCTCCCGAACCTCCGGCGGTTTCCGGGAGGCTTTTGACCGCCGCGCCGTTGTACGGTTTCGCCTCCCGGAAGATTCCCATCGCCCGGCATCCTCGCTATCGTTTCTATCGCAGATAGGCCGGCAGTTCCTGCACGTCCTTGCCGCTGAAACTGCACGGGGCGCCGCAGCCCTTGCAGGCGTCCTTGACGGCGGGCAGGGGCGGCTCGCCCTTGATCCCCTCGATGAGGTCGAGGCAGCGGTTTACCTCGTCCTCTTCCCCTTCGACGATCAGCGTGACGGAACCTTCCGCTCCCCCCCAGCCGCCGGAGGCGTAATGAATGGCCTTCAGGCCGAAGAGGGTTTCGATGGCCTCGATCTCCGTCACAATCCGGCCGTCTGCGATGCAGGCCATCCCCGTGCGGCAGCCGATGGTCCGTTTCAACATCAGCTTCCCGCCGTACCGGGCCGCTTCTTCTACGGAAGGGATCAGCTTTTCGAGACCAACCACATAGAGGGACGCGACTCCCTGCGCTTTCAGGGCCATGTAGAACTGGCCCATCGTCCCGCCGCTCGGACCCGCCATGACGACGCCGACATTCCCGAACGGATCGACCGCATTGGCCCCTTTGATCATGATATCGCCGGGGGTCAGCTTGTCGATGACGGCGCCTGGGTCCACATTCAGGATCTCGCCCTTGTGGAAGGTGATCGGTTTTGTCCTCTGCCCCGGCCCGAGCACGCAAAACACCCCTTTGATGATCTGACCGGCCACATACTTCTCCTTTTCCATCCGGCTGTTCATCAGCTCTTCCAAGATGAAGGCGTTGGTTGAACCCCGCCCGACGACCAGATACCCGTTGTTCTTCGCCTGCTGCACCTCGGGCATCGCCGCGACGGCCTTGCCGAGGAGCCTCTTGGATTCCGACGACGTTAATGTAAACAAAGCCTGCATGATTTTCTGACCTCCTTATTTAATGGTGGATCGATTTTTATACGCCTTCGCGGAGAGTGTCAATGGAATTTCTGCCAAAACCCGTCAACTGGGGCGATTGGTCAGATAGACGCCGGCCATGACCAAGGCCGCGCCCGCAATCAGGGAGAGGTTGACGGCCTCGTCCAGCATCAGCCAGCCGAAAAAGACGCCGCTCACCGGAACGAAATTGATGAAGACCGATGCCCGGGAGGGGCCGATTGCACGGATCCCCTCATAATACCAGAAAAAGCCGAGGACCGTTCCGAAAAAGCCGAGATAGAGGATGCCGATCCAATCCCCCGGGTAAAAGTTGCCGATCCGGCCGGGGAGACCCTCCATGCAGGCCGGGACAAGCAGCGCGGCGGCGCCGATGATGCAGGAGTAGGTGACTGCGGCGAGCGGCGAGAAGTCCTTCATGATGACCTTGCCGATCAGCGAGTAGGCGACCCAGCTCGCGACACTGCCGAGGAGGTAAACGTCTCCCCATCCCACGCCTCCGGTGAAGATCGAAAGGGGATCTCCCCGGGAGATGACGAGGGTCGCGCCGGTCAGACAGAGGAAGATGCCCATCCCCTTTTTGGCATCCAGCCGTTGCCCGAAGAAGAGGGCGGACAACAGCGAAATGAAGACCGGGTTGGTGGCCACGATCAGGGAGGCCCGGCCGGCGGGGATCGTCTTCATCCCGAGAAAGAAGAAGACGTTGTAAGCGAAGACCCCCGTCATGCCAAGAAGAACCGCCGGGATGATCTGATGCCGCTGCAGGCGAGGGACCCGCCCCTCTTTCATGATGATGATGACGATCAGGAAAAGGGATGCCGTGAAAAACCGCAGAAACGATGCGGAGAAGGGACCCACGTCTTGGGCGACAACCCTGGCCGCCACGAAGGTGCCGCCCCAGAAGATCGCGGTCAGGAAGAGCTTGAGGTAGATGACCATGAAAATTCCTGTCCTTGAGAAAATCGTCTCCGGGATCTTTTCCCCCGGGGATACAAACGGGATCATGTATCGACCTGATCGGCTCGAAGCCTTCTTAGGCCACAGGTCGGCGACTCTTCATGAAATCGTCTGGCCTGTCAAGAAAAAAGGGAAGCGAAAAGGCATTCTCCATGTACTTTTTCCGTTGATCCCTGTATCATGAAAATGGACTGTATCGCGAAGACGAACGAGAACGCCCTGGATCAACGCGGATGCGGATCCCCTTTGGGGTCCGCCGGAAAAAAGTTCGGGTGTGGGAGGTAACAGAAAATGAAGGGTGTTTCCCAATGGGGCGGCTGGTCGGTTCTGAAGGAGATCGGCGGGAACCTGTTCCTGTTGTGCGCGGGAAGCGTCGTGACCGCTGTGGGGATCAACGGACTCCTGATCCCCCACCGCTTCGTCAGCGGCGGGGTGACGGGGCTTGCGCTCCTCCTCCATTATCTCGTGCCGGTCCTCTCCGTCGCCGTAATCTACGCCGTTGCGAATGTGCCGCTTTTTCTGGCCGGCTGGTTCTTCATCAGCCGCCGGTTCTTCCTCTACAGCATCGTCGGGATGATCATCTTTTCCAGCGCCATTGCCTGGGTGGATCCCGGCGCCATTCCGGTTAAGGACCCGCTTCTGGCCGCCATCCTGGCCGGCATCGTCCTGGGAACAGGGTCGGGAATCATCCTGAAGTCGCTGGGGTCGGCGGGCGGGACCGACATCCTGTCGGTGATCCTCCTCCAGCATTTCTCCATCCGCCTGGGGACGACCCGGCTCGCCTTCAACATCCTGGTCCTGGCGGCGGCAGCCCTGCTCTTCTCCATCGAGGACGCCCTCTATACGCTCATCTACCTCTACGTCTCCGCACAGATCGTGGATCTCGTGGTCACGGGTCTGAGCCAGCGAAAGGCGGTCTTCATCATCTCGCCTCAGTGGGAAAGGATCTCTCCCCGGATTCTCACCGAAATCCACCGCGGCGTGACCATCCTCCGCGGGCAGGGGGCCTATTCGCAGCGGGAGCAGCAGATCCTCTATACGGTGTTGACCTTTCGGGAAGTGGCGACCCTCAAGCAGATCGTCCGCAGCGAGGATCCGGCGGCGTTCGTCGTCATCTCCGACACCACGGAGGTGATGGGGCACCGGATCGGGAACCAGCCCCACTGGTGACGGCTGCTCCGGGGGCGCTAATCCTTCAGCGCCTCCCGGATCTGTCTAGCCGTCTCCGGCCCCGCGACGGCCTTTTCCATCGCCTCCGAGAGAACGCCGTTGATCTGACTCTCCAATTTTTCCTCCGAGAAAACGATGTGGTCCAGCGTGGAGCTGCTCTCCGAGGCGATTCGGTAGAAGATCCTCTTCTTCTGGACGTCGGCGAAGACCAGCGTCACCTTCGCCTTGGCGCTGTAATGCTTTCTCGGGATCGCATCGAGACAGGTCACGTCGAGCTCCTCGATGGCGCCGCCGACGAGGATCCTTCCCCAATCCGGCCGGATCGTGCCTTCCTGAAGATCCCAGGCCGCTTTCTCCGGGGAAACCCCGTATCCCGACTGGATCAGAAGTTCGCGGAGGGCTGCGGCCACGGCATCCGGGGCTTTGACGTAACTCGGCAGGATCGGGATGGAAGAGCCGTCGGAATGGATGACCCTGCCGATCAGGAGCGTATCGTCCATCTTCCGGCGGTCGATGAAGGCCGCCACGGTAAGGCTGAATTTCCGGCCGTCGGTCACGGCCGGCCGGATCACCTTCGTCGGCTGATACCGCATGTTCACGTTGTAGATCTTGGGCGCGCAGCCCATCGTCGAAACGAGCAGCAAAAGGCAGACGAGCATCCCGGCGTGCCGCAGCGCGGCCAATTTGCCGTTTTTCCCGGCTGCGGCCACGGTGGCCGCAACGCTGTTAGCAATCATGACAACGACCTCCTTGAAAATCCGTTTCATTTGGTCTTTCCCCCTTTCTTTTCCAGGGTCAGCAGGATCTCCCCCGTCTTCTTGAGCTCCTCTCCGAAGGCGCCCCAGTTCCCCTGCCGGAGAAATTCCTGCGCCTTCCGGAAATGGCCGAGGGCTTCGATGGCAGTCCGGCGGTCGCTGAGTTCAACGCCGGCCGCCGGCTGCTTTACGCCGGCCTGCGGTTCGCGGTCCTTCATCGCTCCCCCGCCGAAGATTTTCTGGAGTGCGAGGTCGAGCGTCTCCTCCATCGCGATGTTGTTCCCGTAGGCCACGATCACCCTTTTGAGCTCGGGGAGCTGGCCGTTCTCGGCGGCGAGGTAGAGGGATTCGACGTAGAGGATCGACTGCTCGATCGGGATCGCGAGCAAACTCCCCCGGATCACGTTCGATCCGCGCTGGTGCCAGAGCGAGAGCTGCTGGGAGATGATCGTATCCTGGTCGATCCGCGCCTCGATCTGGCGTGGTCCGTAAACCAGTTTCTGCTTGGGGAATTTATAGACGATCACCTTCCCGTAATGGGGACCGTCGCAGCGGGCGGCCATCCAGGCCGACATGTTGTCCTTCATGCTGGGGGTGAAGGGGGAAAGCAGGATGAACTCCTCCTTCTCGGCCCCGGGGAGCTTCATGATCGTGTAGTAGGGGTCCATGGCCTGCTGACCCCCGGCGACCTGTTTTCCGGGGATGGACCAGAGATCTTCCTTGTTGTAGAAGACCCGTGGGTCCTGCATGTGGTACGCCCGGTACATCCGCGCCTGGATCGCCATGAACCCCGGCGGATAGCGGACATGGCTCCTAAGCGCCTCCGGCATCTCCTCCAGGGGCTTGAAGACGCCGGGAAAGATTCTGCTGTAGGTCTGCATGATGGGATCGGTCGGATCGCTGACGTAGAGCTGAACCGTTCCGTCATAGGCATCGACCACCGCCTTCAACGTGTTGCGGATATAGTTGCCCATTTCCGGGGTCGGTTCCGAATAGGGGAAGCGATCCGTGATCGTGTAGCCGTCAATAAACCAGAGCAGGCGCCCCTCCGGCGAGATGACGAGATAGGGGTCATTGTCCAGGCGTGCAAAGGGGGCGATCATGGAGACCCGTTCGCGGACATTGCGATGGTACATCACCCGGCTCTCGGCGGTGATGTCGTCGGACAGCAGGAGGGTAATGGAACCGAAACGGGCCGCAAAGATCAGTTTCCTCCAGAAGGAGAGGGGAACGCCCCCCTTTCCCTCGTAGCGGGAGTAAACGTTCTTGTCGCCCACGGGGTAGTCGAACTCCGGCATTTTGGTCTTGACGAAGACATATTCGTTGGAGTTCTCCCCGAAGTAGATCTCCGGGCGGATGACTTTGATGGGCGTCGTCGAGACGGGAGGGATGTCCTTGATGAAGAATTCCGGGAGCCCCTCGGGGGAGATGCGGTTCACGGGGCCCATGACGACGCCGTAGCCGTGCGTGTAGGCGAGATGTTCGTTGACCCAAGTTCGGGACGGCAGCGCCGGATAGGAGATCTCCCGCGGTGAGAGCATCACCTGCCGGTATTCGCCGTTGATCGTGTAGCGGTCGTTGTCAACGCCGGTGAACTTGTAGTAGGTCCGCATCTCCTGGAGCTGGCTGTATGTCTGCAAGAGCGGCGCATGGTTCCAGAGCCGGATGTTCTTCACGGTCAGGTTGTTCCTCTCCAGGTCCTTTGCCGTCAGATTATCCTCCGTCGGGAACTCCTTCTCTTCGATCTGGGTCAGCCCGTAGGCGAGGCGCGTATAGCGGATGTTCTTCTCCAAGTAAGGCGTCTCGGCGACGATCTCGTTCGGAATGACCTGAAATTTCTGGATCAGGGATGGGTAGATCCCCCTGCCGAGGATGGACACGGCGACGAGAAGGAAAACCGCCGCCGCCGGAACCCGCCAGTCCGGGCGGAAGGCATAGAAGATCGCGGCGAGCCCAGCGAGGGCGTAAAGCCCCATCATCAGTTTCAGGATCCACAACTGGGTGGTCACGTCGGTGTAACCCGGGCCGAAAACCACCCCCCGTTTCGTAAAGAGGAGATCGTTAAGGTCAAGCCAGGCGCCGAAGACGCCCCAGAAAAAGAAGAGGGCGACGAGAAGCGCGAGATGAACGCGCGCCGCCGGGGCAATCTTCCAGATCTTGGGCGGGATGAACAGAAATGATCTCCGGATCAGATAGATGAACCCCGTGGCCGCCACCGTCACCATCAGGACAAACTTCAGCCAGCCATAGATATGGAGCAAAAACGGGAGCTGGAAGACGTAGAAGGCGACATCCTTCTGGAAGAGCGGGTCGGAGACGCCAAAGGGGGATGGATTCAGGAAGAGCAGGAGGTTTTCCCACTGGGCGGAGCCGTTCGCGGCGGCGAAAAGACCCAGAAGGATGGAGCCCATGAGGATCAGGAGATTGAGGGCGCCCGGCGCCATCTCCCGGAAGGAGAGGCCGACCCCTCCCGCTTGATCGCCGAAAAGGGGCTTCCGTGACAGGCGAAGCGCGATCAGCAGGCTGCCGTAGAGAATCAGGAAGAAGCCCGCCCCGAAGAGGGCGCCGGTTTTGATCTTGGTCAGGAGGGTCACGGTGAAGATCGTCTGATAACCGACCTCCTGGAACCAGAACCACTCGGTGATCAGGCCGATGATTTGCATCAGGATCATGAACAGAACCAGTACGGCGACGAAGAGGATGACCCCTTTCATCTGTCTGACTTGGGTCTGGGGTGTGCGGAGGATGGTCATGATTTTGTCTCCTTAGTTTATGGGGACAGATTTTAAATCTGTCCCCGGTGACCCGGACAGGGCCTTCCGGTATTCGCTGATGAGAACGGTTTTTTCGGCGCCGTGGTCGATGAAATCCCAAGGCAGGATCTCATCGGTTTCCTTCCGCCGGTAAACGTAGAAATCGGCGTTTACGTTCACCTCGCGAAACGCGCGGGCCCAGTTTCCGCCGAGGCGATGAACCGCCAGCAGGAGTCTGCCCACCGCTCGGTCGCCCAGCGAGAGCAGGGCCTGGATGTAATTCCACTTCGGGACGTCGTGGATGACCCGGACCGCCTTCTCGCCACGCAGGGCGTCGGTGATCCGGCGGATCCTCCGCTTGACGACCGCCGTATCCGTAAGCGGGCGCCATTGGAACGGGGTGCCGGGTTTGGGGATGAACTGGTTGATGCTGAGCGTCAGCCGCCGGAACCCTTTCCTGCCTTTCGAATACCGGCGTGCGTGGTGCTCCATCCCCTTGACCAACTGGACGATGGCATCCATATCCTCGTCCGTCTCCGTTGGGAGGCCCACCATGAAATAGAGCCTCGCCTGAACCATATCACAATCCATGAGTTTTTCCACTGCAGAAAAAATATCCCCTTCGGAGATCCCCTTGCGGATCACATCCCGGAGACGCTGGGAGCCTGCCTCGGGGGCAAGCGCGACGGTTTCCACCCCGGTTTCCTTCAGGAGCGCCGCCATTTCGGCGCTGAACCGGTCCATACGGAGGGAGCCGACCGCCAACGACCCGCCCGCGTCTATGATCGAGCGGCACAGCGGGATGAGGGCGGGGTGGTCGGAGACGGCCGTGCCTAAGAGGCCGATCGTCTTTCGTTTTTCCAGTCCCCGCCGGAAAGAGGCCAAGAGGACCGCGGCGCTCCGGAAACGCGCCGGCCGGCAGACGAAACCGGCGGCGCAGAAACGGCAGCCCCGCAAGCAGCCCCGGCTGACCTCCGTAACGAACATGCCGCCGAACTCGGTATCCGCGGTAGTAATGCCCTGCTCGGTCGGAAAGGCGTCGAGATCGGCGGCCCACGGCCGGACGATCCGCCGGGGAAAGGCGGGATTGACCGGTTCACGGGCAGTGATGCGGCCGTCCTCCCCGGTGGTCACCTGGTAAAACCGCGGGACGTAGGCCCCCGCGACCTCCTTCTGGATCCGCGCGAGGAAGGCTTCCCGCGGGAGATCCCGCCGGAGGGAGGCCGCCAGATCGAGAAATCCGGGGAGAACCACTTCGCCTTCGCCGAGGAGGAAGAGATCGAAGAAATCGGCGAGGGGTTCGGGGTTCAGGGTGACGGCGATGCCGCCGCCGATGACGAGGGGATCCCTTTCCCCCCGGGCCGTGGTTTCGACGGGGATTCCCGCCATCTCCAGGATCCGGAGGACCTGGGGATAATCGTTTTCAAAGGAGAGGGAAAAGGCGATGATATCGAAGTCGGCGAGGGGCCGCTGTGACTCGATGCTGATCAGGGGGGCGCCGTCGGCATAAAGCGCCTCATCGCCGGGTTCGGGGAGAAAGACCCGTTCGCACAGAGAGGCGGGGTGGCGGTTAATGAGGGCGTAAACGGCCTGAAACCCGAGGTTGGACATCCCCGTCCGGTAAAGGTTCGGATAGGCGAGGCAGACCGAAAGCGTTTCCCCCCAGACTTTCCGGGACCAGCCTTCCTCGCCGGCGAGAAGATCGAGGCATCTCTTTTTTTGTTTCCATGTCATGAAATCACTAATCCGCCTGCCGTCGGAGAAAAGTGGGGATTTCCAGATCCGGACGGCTGTCGTCTTCATCTGTATCCGTCTTCAGCGGGGGGAGGGCGTCGGCGGGCTTTTCGTTCCGGATGAAGGTGGGAACGGCGATATTGCCCTGCGTCCGCCGGAAACCGCCGAGCGAGGCGACGTCTGCCCTAACGGCGGACTCGGCGCTTTCAAATCCGGTGGCGATCACCGTGATCCGGATCTCATCCCCCATCGATTCGTCGACGACCGTGCCAAAGATGATGTTTGCATCTTCGTGCACCTCCGCCTGAATCATCGAAGAGGCCTCGTTGATCTCGTGGAGGGTCATGTTCGGTCCGCCGGTGATGTTTAACAGGACGCCGCGTGCGCCCTGGATCGTGTTGTCCTCGAGGAGCGGCGAGGAGATCGCCTTCTGCGCCGCCTCTACGGCCCGGTTTTCGCCGCCGGCCGTTCCGGTCCCCATCAGCGCGAGTCCCATATGCGACATGATTTTCTTCACATCGGCGAAGTCGAGGTTGATGAGCCCTGGAACCATGATCAGGTCGGAGATCCCCTTGACGGCATGGTAAAGGATGTCGTCGGCCTTCCGGAAGGCGTCGAGCAGGGAGATTTCCCTCCCCCCGAGGCTGAGGAGTCGTTGGTTGGGGACGATGATCAGGGTGTCAACCATTTTTCTTAATTCGGCGATCCCCGCCTCCGCCTGTCCGTTGCGCTTCTTCCCCTCAAACTGGAAGGGCTTCGTCACGACGGCCACGGTCAGGGCGCCCATTTCCCGGGCGATCTCCGCCGCGATCGGCGCCCCACCCGTTCCCGTGCCGCCGCCGAGGCCGGCGGTGATGAAGACCATATCGGATCCTTGGAGACTTTCGCGCAGCATCTCGCGGGTTTCGAGGGCGGCCTGCCGGCCGATGTCGGGGTCTGAACCGGCGCCCAGCCCTTTGGTGACCTCGGCGCCCAACTGGATCTTGACCGCCGAAGCGGACGCCCCCAGCGCCTGCGCATCGGTGTTGGCCGTGATGAAATCCACCCCCCGCAGGTTGTAGGAGATCATCGTGTTCACCGCATTCCCACCGGCGCCGCCGATACCGATCACCTTGATCTTCGCCGCACTCACCAAATCCCTATCCGACAATTCGAACATAATGCCTCCCCACTTTAAAAGAATTCAAGAACCCATTGTTTAAGCCTCTTGAAGAGACGAGTGATGAAATGACCTTCTGCCCGGCTCAGCTTCTCCCGGGCGATGTTCCGGCTCCCGAAGAGCACCAAGCCCACGCCGGTGGCATACAGCGGGCTGTTGACGACGTCCGTGAGCCCTCCGATGCCCATCGGGGAGCCCCGCCGGACCGGCATGTTGAAGATCTGTTCCGCCAGTTCGGGAATCCCATCGAGGATGGATGCTCCCCCGGTCAGCACCACCCCCGCGGCAAGGATGTCCTCGCAGCCGGAACGGGTGATCTCCTTGTAGGCCATGCCGAGGATCTCGTCCATCCGGGGCTCGATGATCCGACCGAGGATCTGCCGGGAAACCTCCCGCGGCTCCCTCCCCCCGACGCTGGGGACCTCGATGATTTCGTCCTTGGAGATCAGCGGCATGAAGGCGCAGCCATATTTGATCTTGATCCTCTCCGCCTCGGCGAGGGGGGTTCTCAAGCCCGTGGCGATGTCGCTGGTGACATATTGGCCGCCGACCGGCAGGACCGCCGTGTGTTTGATGCTCCCTTCCGAGAAGATCGCAATATCCGTTGTGCCGCCGCCGATATCGATCAGGGCCACGCCCAGGTCCTTTTCATCACTGCTCAAGACCGCCTCGCTGGCGGCGATCTGTTCCAGGACGATGTCGTTGATGTCGAGGCCCACGCGGTTGACCGACTTCACGATGTTCTGGATGGAGGTGACGGCGCCGGTGACGATATGGACCTTCGCCTCCAGCCGGACGCCCGCCATTCCCACCGGATCCCGGATGCCATCCTGTTCGTCAACCACATAGTATTGGGGCAGGGTGTGGATGATCTGCCGGTCCAGCGGGATCGCGATGGCCCTGGCTGCGTCGATCGCCCGTTCGACGTCTTCCTCCTCCACCTCGCGGCTCTTCACGGCCACGATGCCCAGGCTGTTCTGACCCCGGATGTGACCGCCCGCGATTCCGGTGTAAACGGAGCGGATCTCACAACCGGAGGTTCGCTCCGCCTCTTCGACCGCCCGCTTGATCGATTCCACGGTGCTTTCGATATTGACCACGACCCCTTTTCTCAATCCCTCCGAGGGGTGGGAGCCGATGCCGATGATATCAATTCCCGTTTCCCGAATCTCAGCGACAATCGCGCAGGTTTTTGTCGTCCCGATGTCCAGACCGACAATCACGTTTTCTTTTTTCCCCATCGATCCTCCAGACTTTTTTCACAACGGCTCAGGAGAGAAGCTTCTGTAATTCTGAGTAGCTACCATTTTTCATCACATCCGGAATCCCTTTCCGGCGCCTGCCGGTCTCTTTGGTCCCACCGGTTCCAGGATGTCGCGTCGCTGGACATTGATCTTCGCCGGATCGTTCAAGTCGATGAGCAGAAAACCCGTTTTCAGATTCTTTCGGTCCAGATCCGCCATGACGGGGGTCAGCCGTTTCAGTTTGTTCTCATAGCCGTCGAAGCCGAGTTGCAGGCAGAGGCCGGCGTCGGTGAACAGGGAGAGCCCGAAGGTCTCGTTCCCGTGGATCTCCGACACCATTCCGATCTCGGGACCGCCCTTTATCCCTTTGATATCGCCCAGCAGGGTAAGGGATTTCTTCACCAGCCCTTCATCGACGATCCCCTCCCGGATGAAGCCCGTCAGCACGGGAAGGTCCGATTCCTCGCCCGTCTCCAGCCTTTTGAAGGGCGCCCCCTCGCCGTCAACCAAGTAAAGCCCGTTTTCCTTCTCGATCAAGGCGACCGCCTTTCTTTCCCGGATCCAGATGACCAGCCGGTCAGGAAATTCGCGCCCCACGAACACCTCCTGGACCCAGGGATTGGTCCGGATCCGGCGGGCGACGGCGTCCCGGTTGATCGTCAGCAGGTTTGCCGGGGAGCGAACGGCGGCCAGGGAGAGGATATCTTTTTCGGTCAACTCCTTGCACCCCTTGACGACGGTTTCCCGGATGCGTAGATGGGGGGAAAGGAGGATCTGGTCGTAGCCGATCAGCAGCGTCGCGGTTACGAAGACGATGGCCCCGGTCAAAAAAATCACCCCGCCGATTTCCCGCAGCGCCTCCCCGGCGCAGCGTCTCAGCCGGTTTTTTTTCACTTCTAATTGCAGACGAAAAGGCTTCTTCATGGGTAAAGCTTACTCCCCGATGATCTGTACCTCGGTTTCGAGGGTGCGGCCCTTCTTTTCAAGAACACGCTGCTGAATCAGGGCCACGAGGCGGAGGATGTCCGCCGCGGTCGCATGCCCCCGGTTGACGATGAAATTCGCATGTTTTTCGGAGACCTGGGCGTCACCGATCCGGACCCCCTTCAGCCCCGCCTCTTCGATGAGCCTGCCTGCCGGACAATCCCGCGGGTTCTTGAAGACGGAACCGGCACTCGGGAATTCGAGAGGGTGTTTTTCCTTTCTCATCCTCATGATTTCCCGGACGCGTCCGGCGATTTTCTCCGTCTCTCCCCGCCGCAGGCGGATCGCTGCGCGGATGATAATCGTTTCCGCCGGCAAGTCAAGGGTTCTGTATGCAAATGGGAGTTCATCCCGCTGGGCGGCGCGGATGGCTCCCGAAGCGTCGAGAAGATGGACCGATTCAACGATATCCTTGATCTCCCCTCCGTAGGCCCCGGCGTTCATCCGGATGGCGCCGCCCACGCTGCCGGGGATGCCGGCGCAGAACTCCATTCCCGTGAGCGCTTCGCGCATCGCAAGGTTTACCAGTTCGGCGAGCGGGCAGCCGGCCCCCGCGACCAGAAGAACGTTGCCCTTTCCTTCATCCCGGAGGCATAGGTCTCGCAGGCGCGCCAGCGAAACCAGGGCGCCCCGGAAACCGCCGTCCCGGACAATCAGGTTGGTCCAGTTGCCCACCGGGAGAAAGGGGAACCGCCGTCTCCGGAGATAACCGATGACATTCGTGAGCTCCCCCTCATCTTCCGGAAAGAGCAGGGCGTCGATTCCCCCGCCGACGCCGATCGCGGTGTGACGTTCGGCCGGTTCGTCGAAGAGGATCTCCCCGGACAAAAGCTGCCGGAGCTCCCCGCGGAAGGTCTCATTCCCGATCATCCCTTTTCCCCTCCGCGATCCGCTTTCAGAAACGCCTCGCCCACCTTCCAGACGCTCCCCGCTCCCTGTGTCAGGATGACGTCGGTGGGCTGCGCGATCCGCAGGAGATGGTCCACAATGGCGTCAAAACTCGAAAAATGAACGGCGTCCGGATGACCCGCGCGACGGATCGCCTCGCAGAGCGTTTCTGCGGTCACCCCCGGGATCGGCTCTTCGCTTGCCGCATAGATGTCGGTGATGAGCAGGAGGTCGGCGTCCCGGAAGGCCGTCAGAAACTCGTTGAAGAGGGCCTTCGTCCGGGTATAGCGGTGGGGCTGGAAGACGACGATGATCCGCCCGGTCCAGACCTGCCTTGCCGCGGCTAAGGTCGCGCGGATCTCCGTCGGATGGTGGCCGTAGTCGTCCACCACGGTGACGCCCCGCGCCTCTCCCCGGACCTCCAGACGGCGATGAACGCCGGCGAAGCGCTGCAACCCCTCCCGGATGACGGGAAAGGTCAGATCCATCTCCCGCGCGACCGCGACCGCCGCCAGCGCGTTATAGACATTGAAGAGACCGGGGACGTTCAGCTTTGCCGTTCCCAGGAGAACGTTCCGGCAGTAGAGGGAGAAACGGGAGGACGCCCCCGCGTAGGAGATCTCCTCCGCCCGGTAGTCCGCCTCGGGCGACAGCCCGTAGGTGATGGCCCGGCGCTTGATTCGGGGGAGGATCTCCCGCACGTTGGGGTCGTCGAGACAGAGGATGGTCGCCCCGTAGAACGGAACGATGTTGGCGAATTGCAGGAACGCCTCCCGGATCTCCTCCAGGTCCCGGTAGTAATCGAGATGCTCGCGGTCGATGTTCGTGATCACGGCGATGCAGGGACTGAGCTTGAGGAAGGAGCCGTCGCTTTCGTCCGCCTCCGCCACGATCACCTCGCCGTCCCCCAGGCGGGCGTTGCTCCCGATGCTGGCGAGTTTGCCGCCGATCACCATCGTTGGGTCCAGGCCGCCGTGGGCGAGGATCGTCGCCGCCATCGAGGTCGTCGAGGTCTTCCCGTGGCTGCCCGAGACGGCGATGGAGAACTTCATCTTCAACAGTTCCGCGAGCATCTCGGCGCGCGGGATGACCGGGATGTTCCGCTCATGGGCCGCGATCACCTCCGGATTGTCCGGTCGGACGGCCGTCGAGGCGACAACCACATCCGCGTTGCCGATATGGCCGGCCGCGTGGCCCCGGTGAATCGCGGCGCCCAGATCATCCAGGCGCTGGGTGGTGTCGGAGGAGGCGAGGTCCGAACCGCTGATCTCATATCCTAAGTTGAGGAGAACTTCGGCGATCCCGCTCATGCCGATGCCGCCGATGCCGACGAAGTGGATGCGCCGGACCTTCCGGTCCATGCTGCCGGTTTTCAATGTCTCTTTCATGACACCCTCGCAAGGGGACAGATTTGAAATCTGTTCCCGGAAACTGTGGAAAAGGGGGCGAAACCCGCTTTCATTTTGCACCTCCGCGGCATTCCGCGGGCTGCCGGTCTTCGATGAGCCCCAGACAGGCGCCGACGATGGTCGCCGCCGCGTGGATGTTGCCCAGGGAGGCGGAAGCCTTTTCCATTTTTTGGATCTCCTCCGGATGGCGGCAGAGCCTTGCGATCGCCGCCGCCAGTCGCCGGCCGTTCAGTTCCTTCTCCGGGATCATCTCCGCCGCGCCGGCACGGACGAGGATCTCGGCATTCTTTGTCTGATGGTCGTTCACGGCGAAGGGGAAGGGGATCAGAATGGCCGCCTTCCCGCCGGCGGTGATCTCCGCGATGGAGGTCGCGCCGGCCCGGCACAGCAGCAGGTCCGCCGTCCGGTAAGCCGCGGCCATGTCCACGATGAACGGGGTCACCTCTGCCGCGAAGCCCCGTTTCCGGTAGCCATCTTCGACCGTCTCCCGATCCTTCTCCCCCGCCTGATGGACAAAGCGGAGCCGCTCCTTCAGCTCACCGAGGCTGTCGAGGGCGTCCATGGCGATCCGGTTGATCGCGTGCGACCCCTGGCTTCCGCCGAAGATCAGCAGGGTGAAACGCGGATCGCGTTCTCCGGTCTTCATTTGATCCGCGAGGAAGGCCGAACGGATTGGGTTCCCGGTGACCTGGGTTCGATCGGCAGGAAACCAGCGCGACGACACCTGGAAACTCACGAAGATCCGGTGGACGAAGTGACCGAGGATCCGGTTGGTCAGGCCCGGAAAGGCGTTCTGCTCGGCAATCGCCGTTTTCAAACCCAACAGCCGGGCGGCGAGGACCGCCGGTCCCGAGGCGTACCCGCCCACGCCGACGACGACGGCGGGTTGAAACGCGCGGAGGATTTGGAAGGAGGCGATCAGGCTGCCCGGGATTTTGAGGAGGGAGCTTAGAATCCGAACCGGACCCCGCCCCTTCAGGCCTTCCACCTTGAGCGTCCGGAGGGGGAAACCGAGTCCGCCCAGGATCTTCTGCTCCAGCCCCCGTTTTGTGCCGATGAACAGGACGCGGTTGGCCGGATCTCTCCGCAGGAACTCCTCGGCGATCGCGATACCCGGGAAGAGGTGGCCGCCCGTCCCGCCGCCGGCGATGATCATCCCGACGCCGCGGCGATCCGAAGATGGGCCGCAGGGCTTTTCCTCCGCCCCGGCCCCCTTCCGTCGGGGTGCGGGCGCCGCCGTTAGCGGATCGCCGGGATTCTGTTTTTCGACTCTTCTCTCATCCATATTTTTAAAAAATCCAAAACGGCGTCGTCATGACTCATAAGAGGATATATTCAACAATATCCCCACCCCCGCAAGGGACATCATCAAGGAGGTGCCCCCGTAACTGAGAAACGGGAGGGCGAGCCCCTTCAGCGGGATGAGCCCCATCACGCCCGCGATGTTGATGAATGCCTCCAGCGCAAGCATCATCGTGAGCCCCGCGGCCAGCAGGTTTCCGAACCGATCCGGGGCCTTCAGCGAAATCCGGAAACCGCGGACGATCAGGATGATGTAGAGCAGCAGAATCAGCCCAACGCCGATGAAGCCGCTCTCCTCGGCAATCACCGAGAGGATAAAATCCGTATGGGGTTCCGGGAGATAGAAGAGTTTCTGCATTCCGTCCCCGATCCCCACGCCGAAAGCGCCGCCGGATCCGAAGGAGATCAGCGACTGGATGATCTGAAACCCCGAATGGCGGGGGTCCTTCCAGGGGTCGAGAAACGCCGTCAGGCGGGCCAGGCGGTAGCTCTTGTGGAGGAGGAGCCAGAGGGCGACGGGGAGAGAGAGCGCGGCCAGGCCCGCTATGTGGACGATCCGGCCGCCGGCCAGAAAGATCATCAGAAAGGTGATGAGCGCGAGGATGAACGTCGTGCCGAAATCCGGCTGGAGCAGGATCAGGCCGACCAGGGTTCCCGTGATGCCGAGGGGGATCAGCATCCCCTCGCGGAATTCGCGGATATGGTTGACCTTCTCCGTCAGAAAATGGGCGAGGAAGAGGATCAGCGCGACCTTGACCATTTCGGAGACCTGAAAGGAGAAGAGCCCGAGGTTGAGCCAGCGCACGGCGCCGCCGGCACGGATCCCCAGATGGGGAACCCAGATCAAAAGCAGGAAAAAGGCCGACAGGATGATGCCGGGCCAGGCCAGTTTCCGAAGCTTGTAATAGGAAACGCGGGTTGCGAGCGCCATCACTCCCAGGCCGAGACAGAGGAAGAAAAGCTGCTTTTTGAGAAAGAACTGACCGTCGCGGAACCGTTCCATCGCGAGGATGGAGCTGGAGCTGTAAATCATCACCGTCCCGACGGTCACGAGGAGCAGCGTGACCAAAAGCAGGATCAGATCCGGTTTCTTTTCGTTTTCGGCTCGCCTTTTCATCCCTTTGGCTGCCTGACCCATTCCTGGAAACGGTCGCCCCGCTCCTTGTAGTCCTTGAATTCGTCGAAGCTGGCGCACCCCGGCGAGAGGAGGACGACGTCGCCGGCCGATGCGGAGCTGTAGGCCTTTTCCATCGCCTCTTTCATCGTCGGTGCGAGGGTTGTCTTGACCACGCCGCCGACCAGGCCGTTGATCTTCTCCCTCGCCTCGCCGAAGAGAACCATCTCCTTCACCCCCCGGCGGATCAGTGGGGCCAGGGTCTGAAAATCCCCCTCCTTGTCCCTCCCCCCGAGCAGGAGGACGACCGGTTGAGAGAAGCTCAAAAGCGCCCGCATGACGGCGCCGACGTTGGTCCCCTTGGAATCGTCGTAGAAGAGGACGCCGTTTTTCTCCCCGGCGTATTCGATCCGGTGGGCGATCCCCCGGAAGCCGCCAACCCCCCGGATGATCACCCGGGGGGGGCAGCCGCAAGCCCGGGCCGCGAGGATCGCCGCCATCACGTTTTCGCAGTTGTGTCGTCCGGGAAGATGAATCATGGCCAGCGGATATTCCTCTTTCTCCCCCGCGGGGAGGAGGTGAACGAGGGTCTCTCCAGAGAGGAACATCCCGTGGTCAACGGCGTCGGAGGAGCTGAAGAGCTCCGTCCGGGCGGTCAGACGCTCGCGCAACGATGCCGTGGTTTCTTCGTCCGCATTCAGGATTGCGAGGTCTGAGGCGTTCTGGCGGGCAAAGATCCCCTCCTTGATCTTCCGGTACGCATGGAAGCTCCCGTGGTAGTCGATATGGTCGGTGGTGACGTTCAAAAGCACGGCGATCCGGGGATGAAACGTCTGCGCCCACTGGAGCTGGAAACTGCTTACCTCCACCACCGCCCAGTCCGCGCCCTGCGGCCCGTCAACGTAGCCGATCAGCGGGGCGCCGATGTTCCCGCCGACAAAAACCTTTTTCCCCGCCCCGCGGAGGATCTCGCCGATCAGAGAGGTGACCGTCGTCTTGCCGTTCGTGCCGGTGATGGCGACAAGCGGGGTCTTGAGAAATCGCCAGGCGAGTTCAATCTCGCTCAGCACGGGGATCCCCCGCCGGACCGCCTCGGCCAGGATCGGATTGTCCGGATAAACCCCCGGCGAGGGGACGACGAGATCGGCATCGGTCAGGATCTCCGGTCCGTAGGGGGCGACGGTCAGCGCCGCGTGCAGACTCTCCAGCGCGGCCGAGGCTTCTCCCCAGGCAGATCGGGGCTTTAAGTCGGTCACCGCGATCCGGGCTTCCCGGCCCGCAAGGAAACGGGCCGTTGCGAGCCCCGTTTTCCCGACGCCAATGACCGCCACTTTTTTTGCTTTCAGATCCATCGCGTTCCCTTTACCTCAATTTCAACGTGCTGATGGCTACGAGCGCCAGCAGCACGGAGATAATCCAGAAGCGGACGATCACCTTGGGCTCGGGCCACCCCCTGAGCTCGAAATGGTGGTGGATCGGGGCCATCCGGAAGATCCTCCGTCCGCCGGAGAGTTTGAACCAGCCAACCTGAAAGATGACCGAGAAGGTCTCCAAGACGAAAATCCCGCCGACGATGGCCAAGAGGATCTCCTGCTTCGTCAGGATGGCGAGGGCGCCCAGGGCGCCGCCCAGCGAGAGGGAGCCGACGTCCCCCATGAAGACCTCCGCGGGATAGGCGTTGTACCAGAGGAAGCCGATCCCGGCGCCGACGACCGCGCCGCAGAAGATCGCCAGCTCACCGGTTCCCGCCACGTAGGGGATCTGCAGATACGCCGCGATCTTGACGTTGCCGGCAAAATAGGCGAACAGGAGGTAGGTCATGAAGCAGGTGATCGCCGGGCCGATGGCGAGACCGTCCAGGCCGTCGGTCAGATTGACCGCGTTTGCGGCGCCCACGATGATGAAGGTCGTAAGCACGATGTAGCCCCATCCCAGGTTTGGCAGGACCGTCTTGAAAAAAGGGATGGTTACGTTCGGGTTGAACCCCGGTTTGATATAAAGGATGATGCTGACGAACAGTGCGATCACGATCTCCGCGGCCAGCCGGACCTTTCCCGGCAAGCCCCGGCTGTCCTGCCGGGTGATCTTCCGGTAGTCGTCGAGGAAACCGATGAGACCGAATCCGACCATGACCATGATCACGAGCCAGATATAGCCGACGGTCAGGTTTGCCCAGAGGAGCGTGGAGATGGCGACGGCAAAGATGATCAGGATGCCGCCCATGGTCGGCGTCCCTTTTTTCGCAAGATGCGAGTTCGGTCCATCCTCGCGGATCGTCTGGCCGATCTGGAGTTCCTGCAGCTTGCGGATGAGCCAGGGACCGACAACAAAACAGATCACGAGGGCGGTGATCGCCGCATAGATCGTCCGGAAGGTGATGTACCGGAAGACATTAAAAAATGAGTATGTGACATGTAGCGGATATAAAAGATGAAAAATCATTTCTTGAAGCCTTCCTGATGCATCCGTTGTTTTTTCAAGCGGCGCACCCTACACCGTTTGCGGTTTCCGGTCAAATTCCGCAATCAACTTTTCCGCTACCGCTTCCATCTTCATCTTTCGGGATCCCTTGATCAGAACCCAGTCGCCCTTTTTCAGCCGGGAGCGGAGGGAAGAGACAACCGGTTGCGGGTCGTCGAAAAACGCAATCCGCTCCGCCGGAAACCCCATGCGGATCGCCCCGGCCGCCAGGGCTTTCGTCAGCGATCCTTTGAGAAACAGATCCTGAATGTCTGTATCCGCAAGGAGCGCTCCGATTTTCCCATGCCATTCCGCCGACCGTTCTCCCAACTCCAGCATATCGCCCAGGATCACGAAGGCTTTTCCGTTTCCCCGAAGCCCCTGCAGGGTCAAGAGCGCCTCCCGCACCGAGGCGGGATTGGCGTTGTAGGTATCGATGATCAGGTAGGCGCCGTTTCCGAGTTGCCGGATCTCGGTCCTCCCCGGGACCGGACAAAAAGCGGCAAGTCCCGCCGCGATCTCGCTAAAGTGGAAGCCGAGCGCCCACGCGGCGGCGGCGGCGGCCAAGGCGTTTCTGACGTTATGTTCCCCGGCGGCGGCCAGGAAAACCGGGGCGCCGATTCCGTCGATGACGAGGTCGAAACGCACCCCCTCCGGTCCGGCCGTTTCGATCCTCCGGGCGGTGATTGTGGCGCCCGGGCCGAGGCCGAAGGTCACCCGTTTCCCCTGCCGGCGCCCCGCAAGGAGGCCGATCTCCGGATCGTCGTAGTTGAGGATCGCCCAGCCCTGTCCGGCCATGAACTCAAAAAGAGATCCCTTCTCCTCCCGGATCGCCTCAAGGGAACCCAATCCCTCGATGTGGGCGGGACCGATGTTTGTGATCAGACCAACGTCCGGTACGGCGATGGCCGCAAGCAGCGCGATCTCTCCCGGGCTGTTCGTCCCCATTTCGACGATGGCGAGTTCGTGACTCTTCCGCAGTCGGAGCAGGGTCAGCGGCAGGCCGATTTGGTTGTTCAGGTTGCCTTCCGTCTTCAGGGTGTTCCGCGTGCGGGAGGCGATCGTCGCGATCATCTCCTTCGTCGTGGTCTTCCCGGAGCTTCCGGTGATCGCAACCACCGGGATCGGGAATCGCAACCGCCAGTCGCGGGCGATGGCCCCCAGCGCCGTCAGCGTGTCCGAAACGACGATCACCGGGAGCTCTCCCGGCGTGATGGCAAGTTTCTTCGCCGCATCCGCACGGATCAGGAGCCCGGCGGCGCCGCGTTTGGCGGCCTTGGCCAGACAATCGTGGCCGTCGAAATTTTCCCCGGCAAGGGCAATGAAAAGGTCCCCTGCGGCCAAGGTTCGCGTGTCCGTGGAGATCCCTCTGCAGGACCAGCCGCGCCCGCCCCGAAGCGGGGCGCCCCCCGTGGCCTTCAGAATCTCCCCGGCGGAAAGGATTGGCGCCGCGTCCGTCATGATCCTTCCCTCCCGGTTTGCCAAAGCCTCAGTTCCTCCCGTGCGATCGACCGATCGTCGAAGGGAAACTTCCGGCTGCCGACGATCTGGTAATCCTCGTGGCCCTTTCCGGCGATGAGGACGATGTCCGCAGGCCCGGCGAGACCGATGGCTGCGGCGATGGCCGCTCTCCGGTCGGGGAGGACAAGGTAGCCTCTTGGCGCCGGAATTCGTCGGGATTCCTGGATATCGGTGAATTTCGGCGCCCGGATGCCCGTTTCGATCTCCCGGATGATCTCGATGGGATCTTCCGTCCGCGGGTTATCCGAGGTTACGATGGTCAGATCGCTGTAAGTCGCAGCGGCCTGGCCCATGAGCGGTCTCTTCCCGCGGTCCCGATCCCCGCCGCACCCGAAAACGGTGATGATTCTTTCCGTCCGGAAGAGGGTCAGATTCTGGAGGACCCGCTTCAGGGCGTCCTCCGTGTGGGCGTAATCGACAAAAACGGTGGGCTGCCCCGCCGCGCTCACTTTTTCAAGCCGTCCCGGGACCTGGGTCAGACCGGCGATCCCGCTCCGGATGGCCCGTCCGGGGATCCCGATGGCGCGGGCCGCCGCCGCCGCGGCAAGGATGTTGTAGAGATTGAATCTTCCCATCAGGGGGGATGTGATATTGAGCGCTTCGTCCCCGAAGTTCAGCTTCGCGTCGATCCCCCCGAGGGAGAGATGAAAGGGTTTTGGATGGACATCGCAGGGGTTGTCGAGACCGTACGTGATGCAGCCGCCTCCGACTTCCCGGATGATCCGCTGCCCAAAGGGATCGTCGCCGTTGACGATCATCCGCCGGGGGCGGTTTTTCCCACCGCCGGGGAGAATCTCGGAAAAAAAGCGCTTTTTGGCCTGGAAGTAGTTTTCCATGGTTCGGTGGTAATCGAGGTGGTCCTGTGTGAGATTGGTGAAGATCCCCAGGTCGAACGCGCACTCATCGACCCTGCCAAGGTCGATCGCGTGGGAGGAAACCTCGGCCACGCAGTGGGTGACCCCGTGATCGGTCATCTCCCGGAGAATCCGCTGCATCTCGAAGGATTCGGGTGTGGTGTTTGGCGCGGGGAAACTCTTGTCGCCGTATCGGTAGTTGACCGTTCCCAGGATGCCAACCAAATGGCCCGCGGCCCGGAGGATCGCCTCCAGAAGGTAGGTGATGGTGGTCTTTCCGTTCGTTCCCACCACCGCAATCAGACAGAGAGAAGCGGAGGGGTGGCCGAAGAAATTCCTTCCCAGGCGGCCGAGAACCTGACGGCTGTTGCGGACACGGATGGCCGTAACGTCGGCGGGCGGGGTGAAGTCCCGCTCATGGATGATAAAACGGGCGCCGTGGGCCAGGGCGTCGCCGATGAATTGATGGCCGTCCGTCTTGAGGCCGGCGATCGCGACAAAGAGACTGTTCTTTTCACACCGGCGTGAGTCGTAACGGACGGAGCGCACTTCCCCGTCCGGATCTCCCGTGATCCCGATGGTTTCGATTCCCTTCATCAACTGCGGAAGTCGCATCGGACACCTTTAAGAACCCATCCCGAAGGTAACGGTGCAGAGGCGGTCCTCCGGCGCGGGCATCCCGGCTGCCGGCTGCTGAGCGATCGCCCAACCGCTTCCGATGACACGTACCTCGATCCCTTTTTCTTTCGATTTCCTGACGACCTCGCGGATCGTCATTCCCCGGAAGTTCGGCACGGCGGTCTCGTCGGTCTCCGTCTCCGACCGGTCTGTAGGCGGCGCCGGGACGGATGCAAGCCGGACCTTCAGGTCGTCGATGACCGGCTTTTCCTTGGGGACACCTTGCGGCAAGGTGTCCCCAAGGGGGTTCTCCCGGATGTTCGTTTTGAAGCGGGTCAGAAGCTGTTCCCCGATATTCTTGAAGACCGGGGCCGCGGCCACGCCGCCCCACCGGTCCCGTTGCGGTTCGTCGAGAACGACCAGGATCGCAATCTGCGGGTCCTCCGACGGAAAGAACCCCATGAAGGAGGTCCTGACCCTCTCCGAGGAGTAGGCGCGCCGGGCAAAATCGAATTTCTGCGACGTGCCCGTCTTCCCGGCGACGGCGACGTTTACGATGCGGGCACGCTTGCCGGTTCCGTCTTCCATGCCGACCACGTCGGTCAGGATGGCGGTGAGACGCTTTGCCGTCTCGGGGGAGATGACCCGGCGGACCGGGCTGGCATGATAGGTCTGAACGAGGTTTCCCTTCCGGTCCATGAGCCCGCGGACGATGAAAGGCTTCATCAGGACCCCCTGGTTGGCGACGCTGGAGAGGGCGGTGATGAGTTGGATGGCCGTGACGGAGATCCCCTGGCCAAAGGCGACGGTTGCCGCGTCCACGCGGGTCCATTTCTCCACCGGCCGGAGGAGCCCGCTTACCTCGCCCGGAAGATCAATTCCGGTTTTGGCGCCGAACCCGAACTTGCGGATGTATTGGTAGAATTTCTCCTTGCCGAGTTTCTCGGAGATCTTGACCGCGCCGATGTTGCTTGAATATTTGAGGATGTCGTGTACGCTGAGCGCGCCATGACGCTTGTGGTTCGCCTCGTGGAACACCCGGTCGGCGATCGCATAACGGCCGTTTTCGCAGTTGAGCACATCCGTTTCCTTGACGGCCCCCTCTTCAAGGGCGGCTGCCACCAGAAACGGCTTGAAGGTGGACCCGGGATCAAAACTATCGGTGATCGCCTTGTTTTTCCCGGTGGCGGGGTTGACCGCGGAGAAATGGTTGGGGTCGAATCCCAACTCGTTGGCCAGGGCCAGGATTTCTCCCGTCCGGGGATCCATGACGATGGCGAATCCCCCCTTGGCGCCTTTGTCCTTTACGGCGGCTTTCAGATGGGATTCCACCAAGTGCTGAATGCGGTTATCGATGGTCAGAACGAGATTGTAATTCTCCTTCTGGGCGGTTTCAGGTCTCTCCACGCGGGGATAGAGCCGCTTCCCCTTGGCGTCCCTCGTCCAGATCAGCTTTTCGGGGGCGCCCTTCAGGTAGCGGTCATAGCGCAGCTCAAGCCCTTCAAGACCGGTGGAGTCGCTGCCGACAAAGCCGATCAGATGGCCGGCCAGTTCGCCGCTGGGATAGTAACGTTTGGGTTCCTTGATGCTGAAGATTCCGTCGACGCCCATCCCCTGCACGAGACTGGCCTGTTCGGGGGTGATTCCCCGGGCGAGCCAGCGGAAATTCTTCGCGCCGGACAGTTTCTTCTGAAGGACTTCCCTGTCTGTCTGGAGAATGGCGGCGAGCCGCCCGGCCACCTCGCCGGGGTTGTCGATCTTGGACGGATCGGTGAAGACGGAATCGGCCATGATGGTGGCGGCCATCTTTTCGCCGTTCCGGTCGAAGATGATCCCCCTTTCCGGCTGCAGCAGAAGGATCTGCGTATGCTGCTTTTGGGCAAGGGCCTTCAGCGCCTTGCCGGACAGGATCTGCAGTTGAAAGGCGCGCGAGGCGAGGGCGATGAAAAGCACCAGGAAGATAGCCAGCAACGTCGCAATTCGGAATTTCATCCACTTTCTGGATTCGCCTGTCATTTCAGCATGATCACCTGTTCCCTTTCCGGATACGTCATCTGCAGTCTTTCCCGGGCGATGGTTTCGATCCGTTGGGGTGATTTCAGCGTGGCGAGTTCGACCTTCAGCTTCGTCTGCTCTTCCGTGATCTGTTCCCGGCTGCTCAGTTCCCGGGCGATCTGGTACTCCAACTCCGTCATGTGGATATGGCTCCATACATAGAGGAGGGCGACCGCCATCAGCACGGAGGCGATGAAGATCCAGGTCGAATATCCGATGCGGCCGGACGCATCCTCCTGCGGGCGAACCGTCTGTTTGAGAACCTCTACGGCCTGCATGATCCGATCCTCTCTGCGACTCTCAGCTTTGCGCTTCTGGCCCGCGGGTTGTCGTGAACCTCTGCCTCGCCGGGAACCACCGGTTTCCGTGTCAGGACCTTCATTGTCGGTTTCCGACCGCAGGCGCAGAGGGGAAGATCGGAAGGGCAGATGCAACCTTTCTCTTCCGCGTGGAAGGCGTTCTTCACGATTCGGTCTTCCAGCGAATGGAAAGAGATCACACAGAAGCGCCCGCCATCATGGAGACGCCCCATTCCGTCCGCCAAAGCCTGCCGCAGGCTGGCGAGTTCGTCGTTGACGGCGATTCGGAGGGCCTGGAAGGTCCGGGTGGCCGGGTGGATCCGTGCGGGTCCCCGGGCCCTGGGCAATGCCCCGGCCACAATTCCGGCGAGATCGGCCGTCGTTCGGATGGGAGAATGAGCCCGCCTCTCCGCAATGGCCCGGGCGATTCTTCCCGCCATTCTCTCCTCCCCGTAATTCCGGATGATTTTTTCCAATTCGTCCCGGGACAGGGTGTGGATGAGATCGTACGCGCAGGGACCATGGTCCTCCTGGTCCATCCGCATGTCCAGAGGGGCATTCAGCGCGAAGCTGAAGCCCCGTTCCGCCGTGTCTAATTGATGGAAGGAAACCCCCAGATCGAGGAGGATTCCCTCCACCTTCCCGATGTTCATCCCGGCCAGAATGGTTTCCATCGCGGCGAAATTTCCCTTCAACAGGAGCGCCCGGTCGCCGAAAGGCGCCAGACGCCTCTTCGCTTCCCGGAGCGCCTCCGCATCGGTGTCGATGCCGATCAGTCGGCCGTTCGGCGCCGACTTTTGCAAGATTTCAAAGGCGTGTCCCCCGCCCCCCACCGTGCCATCCAGATAGACGGCCCCGGTTCGGCATTGAAGGGATGCCATAACCTCTGCAACCAAAACCGGTTTGTGGAAGACGTCCATCTCGTGGCGCTTTCGCAACGAATTCGGGAGCCGCCCGTTTGGGGGTCTTCTATATCCCGAGATCCGCCATATAGTCGCTGAAGCCGTCCAGGTTGTCCCCACTTTTTTTCATCTCGGCTTCGAACCTCTCCTTGCCCCAGATCTCGATCACCTTGATCATGCCGGCGAGGACAATCTCCTTTTCCAACTTCGCAAATTCTCGGAGATTTGGGGGGATGAGGATCCTTCCCTGGCCATCCAGGGTGCAATCAACCGCCCCGGACATGAAAAACCGCTGAAACGCGCGGACCTCTTTCCGCAGCAGGGATTGGTGAGAGACCTTTTCCTCGATGATGCGCCACTCATCGTAAGGAAAAATCATCAGATAGCCGTCCCAGTTCGTAATAACGAGACGGTTGTCGTATTTCTCGGCGAATACCTCACGGAGTCGCGAAGGGAAAATGACTCTCCCTTTGTCGTCGATGGTGTGGTAATACTGCCCCCTGAAGACGGACATTGAAGGCTTTTCCTCCACAATAATCCACTTTGCCCCACTTTTGGCTTAAGATAGAGGAGGATTTTGCCTTTGTCAAGAAATATTTTTACTTTTTTTGCCTGTTAATCTGGTATTTTAAAACGGCCTGGTTGTGGCTGGCGAGGTTGTTGGAAAACCGGTGTGACCCGTCGTTCTTGGCCACAAAGTAGAGGTAATCGACTTTGGCGGGGTAGAGGGCTGCCCGAAGGGAATCGATGCCGGGGTTGGCGATGGGACTCGGCGGCAGCCCGCTGATCCGATAGGTGTTGTGGGGCGTGTCCGATTTCAGGTGTCTCAGCAGGACGGTTTTCACGTGACCGCCTTCCTGTTGTAAGTTGTAGATGGCCGTCGGGTCGCTCTGCAGTTTCATTCCCCTTTCCAGACGGTTGTGAAAGACGGCGGAGATCAGCGGTTTTTCGGCGCTGTTTCCAGATTCCTTGCCGATGATCGAGGCAAGGGTCACCCACTGGGGGAGTGTCAGGCCGATCTCCTGTGCGCGCTTCCGCATCTCCGGCGTCACTTTCCTCCAGAACTGCCCAACAAGGATCCGGATGATTTCTTTGATCGTCATGGAGCGGTCGAACCGGTAGGTGTCGGGGTAGAGGTATCCCTCGATGCTGTCGGCCTCGATGTCGAGAGAGGCCAGAAAAGAGCGGTCGGTCGCCAACGTCATGAATTCCTTTTCATTGACCAGTTTAAAGGCGGAAAGTCGCCGGGCCACATCGGTCACGGTGATGTCCTCGGGCAGCGTCACCGGATAAACCTTGATCTCCCCCCGGACCAGTTTATCGAGGATCGCCGAAGGCGACATGGCGCCGTTGAGTTCATATTCACCCGCCCGGATGTGTCTCGCTGCCTTTTTACCCAGGGCCAGCACCCAGAAGAAAGGACGATTATGTACCAAGCCGGCATGGTCGAGAATCTCCGTAATCCGGAAGAAACCGGATCCCTTCGGAATATCGACCGTCCGGGCGATGGTGATGGAATGGACAGGGGTTGTTGCGTAACGGTAGAAAGCCGCTCCGGTCAGGAAAAGGACCAGAAGCAACAGGAGCGCCCTCTTTCGCCGAGGATCCCATGTTATTCCCAGTCTCTTTTTAATCCATGCGGGCATGTTCATGGGGCGGTCCGTCCGTTTCCCCCTTCATCGGCCAGGGCATCGAGATAGCCTTGAAGGATAATGCAGGCGGCCAGCCGGTCGACGACCGCCCTTTTCTTCTCCCGGCGCACGCCGGTTTCTCGGAGGAGTTCTTCCGCCTCTTGGGTGGAGAGGGTTTCATCCCGGCGGATCACGGGCATGGACAAACGGGCCTCCAGCCGCCGGGCGAACCGGTTGACCTTATCGCACTGGATTCCCTCGCTGCCGTCGAGGCGGAGCGGATAACCGATAACGATCCTTTCGACCCCGAAGCGCTCGACGAACCCGGCGATCGCCGCGAGATCCGCATCGCGGTTCTTCCGGACGACGGTGGCGACCCCTTGGGCGGTCATCCCCAGCTCGTCGCAGATTGCAACGCCGATCCTCCGATCGCCATAATCCAACCCCAGCACCCTCATCTTCCATCCCTTCGATATATCGTGCGCTTATAAATCATTAGCCGTAAAATTACAATTAAGTTTGAGACAATCGATGGTGGTTCGGGGCCCGAATGCCGGTCAAGAAACCGATAGCGCCGATTTTCAATTTCGCCGGCAGGCGGGATTGGGGGGCGTAAAAGAGAGGGCTCAATGGTTCAAAGGGGACTCGTCCGGCATCTCTTCAAAGCCCAGGATCATGGCCTTGACATGGTCGAAGATGTGGTGTCCCATCGTACACATGTACAGATGGACAATCAAATTTAACAGAAACAGGTAGCTTGCCAAAACATGCAGCGCATCGAGCAGTCGGATTCCGCCCAGCCAGTCGATCACGCCGCGGAAGAGGAAGATGTCGCTGAAGAGGATGCCCGTGACGACAATCAATGGGGTAATCACGAGCATGACCGAGCCGTAGGCGATCTTCTGCAAAGGGTTGAACTTCCCTTCCGCAGTGGGAGTAAAAGGATTTTCACTCCCCTGGAATACGCCAAAGATGTAGTAGAGTGCCTGCTTCACCAAGGTTGGGAGATCCGCCGGTCGCAGGATGTAATGGGTCCGGAAGCTGCCGCTCGCAATGATATAGATCAACCAGAAGAGGAAGGAGAGGGCCATCGCATAACCGATGTACTTATGGATCAGGACGGCCATACTGTATTCGGGGATCCAGACGGCCATCTTGCGGGCGATCCCTTCGATCCCTGGCGCCCGGAGCTGGATGCCGGTAATCATCAGCGCGATGACGATCAGCGCATTGATCCAGTGCCATATTCGGATGGTCAGCGTATGGAGGAAAACCTTTTTCATCGTTTCACCAGTATCCGCAGCAGCGCGTGCGCCAGGAGCGAGAGAATCACCAGGATCACCAGGATCACCCCGACAAGGTCGATCAACTTGAAACCGAGGCTCTTGGCGTAAGCGATTGCCCCCCCCGGCGCTTTGTCGAGCAGGGCGTAGATGTCGTCCTTCGTGATTTTTTCTTCCCCGAGGAGGTAGATATCCAACGCCATTCCGATCGGGTAGGCGGAGAGCAGCGTGCCTTTGACCGGGACATAGATGTGCCGGTCCTTTTCAGGCAGAATAAGGTACATGGAATTGTAGAAATGGGCCTGGGGCGAGTGACAGGTGACGCAGTTCCTCTCCTTGAGCCTCGTGACCGAGTAGTCGTGATGCACCTTCGTAACGATTATTTCCGCATCGATGAAGATCCCTTTCCCCATCTTTTTCTTCAGGTCAACGACGAAACGGCCGATCTCTTCGCCCTTGACCATGTTCTCCGCGTAGGCGTTAATGACCGACTTGAGATGTACGTCTTGGCCGAAGACCCGTTCGAGAGCTTCGTATTGCAGAGTGTTTTTCTTATTACCCTTTTTATCCGCAAAGAAGAAGACCATGCTCTTTTCCGAGCCCGGGCTATGGCAGGTCGTACACTCGAGGTAGTCGAAATGGAGCGTGGTGTTTGGCAGCCATTCGTGCCGGGTGATGTAGTCCTTGTGGCAGCGGGAGCAGATCGCGATCCGTTCCTTGGCGTTGAACTCCTTATACGCCTTGATCAAGTGAGGGTTATGGCAATCGGTGCAGGAGGTGGCCCCCTTCTTGGCATGAATGGATTCTTCATAGGTATGATAGGCCTGCTCGTGGCAGCGAACGCAGACCTTGTCGGTGATCTTTTCCTGGGAAGTGTGGCAGTCGGTGCACCGGACCCCTTTCTGTCCGTGCACGGTCTTGGGGAACTCGCGGAGGGACGGGAATTCAGGGATGAAAACCGAGGGCGTGACCTGTACGCTGTAGCTCGTCACGTCGGTGATCCTTCCCACCGCGCTGGCAAAGCGGGTCCTTTTCTCATGACACTCGCCGCAGTCTGCGGCCTTGGGCATGATCTCGTGGTGATCGCCATAGGCCCAGTATTGCTTCTCCAGCTTATAGCCCTTAAACTTCTGATCAAGCAGGGCCTCAAAGGCATGCCACTCGGCCGGGTCGGCAAAACCGTTGCCATCCCGGTCAACAACCTTCCTCTCCAGGGTCGCCCCCTTGGGCAGCGTAACCGTCGCCGTAATCCCGCTTTTATCCAGTTTGCCGTGGCAGGCGACACAATTCAGCGTGGCAAGGTGTTTGGCCTTGGAAGGCAGCGCCTTGTGGGCGACGTTGGGGTGACAGGAAGCGCAATCCGCCCCCGTTCCCTTTTTTTCCCCATGGATCTGATGGCATTGATTGCAGGCAAGGCCCTTGGATTTGTGGATGCCGGCCGCGTAGCGCTCAACGGTCTTTTTGTGGCAGGCATTGCATGCGGGACGTGCGAGTTTCTCCTCGTGAGGGATCTCTTTGATGCCGATGTGGCAGTCCGTACAGGCAATGCTTTTGTGAAAGGTCCTTTTTTTGAAATCTTCGTGGCAATTGAGACATTCGTCCGATGGGACGGCGGCCCAGACGGGGGAACTCAGGATCAGAAAGATGATGACAAGAATCGGCATAATACTCCGCATCGAACAAGAGAGATCATCAACGCGGAGGCATAATAAATTTTTTACCGATTTTGTCAAGAAAAATATCGGCAAAGGCCGTCCCGATATTGCGGAAAAGAGACAGAGGCCGTATCCCTTGATTCCGAAGCCGTCAAGACTTTAAAGCGGAGATAATCTTGGCGGCAATCCGATCGAGCTGTTCCCGCTCCGCAAGATCAAGCACGGAAGAGGATGCAAGCTGCCGGGACGCAAGGGAGGGCAGGAGTGGAATGGTTGCTGTCAACGGAGGGAGACCTTCCATATCCGGCAAGCGGAAATCGTCGGGGGCGCGATTGATGATCAACGCCTGACGGGGGAGTCCCATTTCCCGGGCCAGCACACTGATGCGGGAGGCCGTCTGCAGGCTTCTCATGCTGGGCTCGCTCACGACGACGAGCCCATCCACAGACTGGACGGTGCCGCGTCCCAGATGTTCCACGCCAGCCTCCAGATCCACGATCACCCATTGCCGATTTTCCATGATCAGGTGGGCGAGCAATGCCTTGACCAGGGCGTTCGGCGAACAGGCGCAACCGCCTCCGGCGCCGGCAATGGTACCCATCACCAGCAGTTTGAGATTGCCCACCCTTTTGGAAAGTCGTTCCGGCAGGTCTTCAACAGCGGGATTTAAATGGATGAATCCTTCCCCGACCCGTTCTCGAATCAGTTCCTTTTCCTGGATCAGAGGCAAAGGAATGTCGTTTTCCGAAAGGCCGAGCGCCTGCCCCAGGGAAAGCGCCGTATCCGCATCGAGGAGCCAGACCTCTTCCCCCTGACGGGCCAGATAATCGCCGATCCAGACCGTCAGCGATGTTTTCCCTACCCCGCCTTTTCCCGCAATCGCAAGCTTCATATCCGATTTCCTCCCCGCCCCGTGGAGAAGGGCAAAAAACACCGTTCTTCCTACCCGTCCCGCGCGTCTTTCTTCCTCCGGTCGCGAGACATTTCCCAGATCACACACTGGCTTCTGAATTTGCAGTATAACTTTGGGTCCATGCATTCACAACAATGATCGATATTCAGACATTCGCAACACTCCCTGCAAAAGCCTGTTTCGTGCTTCTGACAGACGGCCAAGGCCTCCCGAACAGGATGAATCCTACAGTGCATTTCTTAAATATCCTGAATCTGCGCAGATGTTTTTCCTCGTATAACAACGATGATTGCCGGATGTTGGGCTATTCTTGATCTCTTCAAACGACCCGACCAGCGCAGTGGTTCGTCTTCTATCACGATTTATGATCTCTTCAAACAAATATCTCTTGTAATTAGTTTGAAACTGATTTATCCTATTAAAAAATAGACTGATTTTTTGTTTTTTCATTTCGAGTGAACAAGGGTTTCAGCGGATGTAATGTCACGGCAACGTTACTTTAGCTCACAAGTTATGAGATATCCGATGATGTTTAATCGCATGGTTCGTATTGGCCATTCTATCGGGGTAAAGTTCTTTGTTTTACTGATTTTCTTGCTGATTCTTTCTTTCGGGATTGTTATCTATGTCAACATCTATTTCCTGACCTCCCTTTTTCGGGAAGATGCCGTCAGCAATGCGATCCAGGTCAGCAACATTATCAAACGGGCTACTTATCACAGCATGCTGGGAAATAACCGGGATGATTTAACC
>MNZQ01000159.1 GCA_001873745.1 Syntrophaceae bacterium CG2_30_58_14 | reverse complement strand
GGACACCTTGCCGCAAGGGGTCCCCGCCCGCCGCGTCAATTTGGCATAAGAGCTCTTCATCGGTATAGTGCTTTAGTGAAATAGCCCCTGTTGGGCACACCGTGTTGCAGAGACCATCTCCTTTACAGAGAACAGGATTAACCGTGGCCTTCCTGCCTTGCGGCGTATCATGAAACTCTACGGCGCCATACGTACAAGCGGTGATACATGCCCCGCACGATATGCAATCACTCTCATTGACCTCGGCAACAGAACCGGAGGCTTTGACGGTATCATGCGAGAGAAGCGTTAAGACCCGGCCGGCAGCGCCATAAGCCTGGCTAATCGCTTCCGATATATGCTTGGGATAGTGGGCTGTCCCACACAGGTAAATGCCGTCCGCGCCAAAGTCAACAGGTCTTAATTTGACATGGGCTTCCGTGAAGAAACCATCCATGCCCAAAGATACCTTGAATAATTTTGCTACTTCCTGACTTGCTGCCGAGGGAATAACGGCGGCGGCCAAAGCGATTGCATCGGCATCGATCGCAAGCTTCTTCCCTAAAATAGGATCGGTCACGGTAACCCTCAAAACAGGCCGGCCCTCCTCCTCAACCGCTTCCACCTGGGGTTTATCCTGCGGCTCATAGCGGATGAACTTTACATCTTTATTGGACGCGTCCCGGTAATAATCCTCGCTAAACCCATACGTCCTCATATCCCGGAAGAGAATGGTGATATCCATCCGGGGGTTTATCTCTTTTAGTTTCAAGGCGTTCTTTATAGAGTGGCTACAACATATCCGGGCGCAGTAATTTCTGTCTTCTTGTCGGCAACCTACACATTGGATCATAACCAGGCTCTGAGAGCTCATCAGCCTTTCTTCTCCTTTGGCGATCTGCTCCTCCAACTCCAGGTTGGTCATTACCCGATCATCTTCTCCATAAAGGTATTCGGTGGGTTTATATTCATCAGCGCCGATGGCGATGACGGTTGCTCCATGTTTTATCTCTTTGACCCTTCCTTCAGACTTCACCTTGGTTACGAAATTCCCCACATAGCCGGCAGCCTCGGTGATGGCGGCATCCGTATATATATGGATTAGGGGGTGCTGATAAACCTTGCGGATAACATCACGCAGATAGGATTGAACATCAAGTCCTTCCAGGGTATAATGAATTTTTCGCGCCATTCCCCCCAGGTCTGGTTCCTTTTCCACCAGATGAACCTCATGTCCCTGGCTGGCTATGGAGAGAGCGCTGGTCATCCCAGCCAGGCCTCCTCCGACTACCAACCCCGCCGGGTTCACGGGCAGATCAAATTCCTGCAGGGGCGCCAAATGGGCAGTTCGGGCTACCGACATCCGGATTATTTCCTTGGCCTTTTGGGTGGCATCTTCCTTTTCTCGAGAGTGGACCCAGGAGCAATGTTCCCGAATATTGGCAAAGTCGAAGAAATATTGGTTAATCCCCGCTTCCCGAAGCGTGTCCCTGAATAGCGGCTCATGTGTCCTGGGGGTGCAGGCGGCGACAACCACGCGATTCAAACCCTTTTCCCGGATCGAGTTTGCCAGGCGCTGGGCGGCATCGGTCGAACATATAAAGAGGCTTTCTTCCGCGTGAACAACATTGGGTAAGGTCAAGGCATATTCAACGGTGGAAGGAACATCTACTATCCTTCCGATATTGGCGCCACAATGACACACATAGACACCCACCCGGGGCTCCTCTGCCGAGGTATCCCTTTCCAGTGGATATATCCTGTCTTTAGCCAGCTTCCCTCGCTGGCAGGCAAGGAGCTCGCCACATTGGGAGCCAGCCCCGCTGGCGGTCATAACCGACTCGGGGATATCTATAGGACCCTGGAAGGCGCCGCTGATAAAAATCCCCGGGCGAGAAGTCATCATGGGATTGACCGAACGGGTTTTACAGAATCCGTGATCATTGAGCTCGATGCCGAACTTATTCGCCAGGCCCTTCGCATCGGCAGGAGGGTTCAATCCAACGGATAATACCACCAGATCGAATTCTTCCTCTTTTACCCCATCCTCGGGAGTAGAATATCTTATCGTTACATTCTTGCTTTCCGGGATCTCTTTTCCTACGGATACGTAGCTTCTGATAAATCGAATCCCGGGAAGTCTCTCCGCTCTTTGGTAGAAGCGCTCGAAATCCTTGCCATAGGAACGAATGTCGTTATGGAATATCGTACACTCGGCCTCAGCGTCATGGTCTTTGGTCAAAATCACCTGTTTCTGGGTATATGTGCAGCATACCGCGGAACAATAGCTGTTGTCCCCCGGGGTAACCCGCCGGGAACCGACGCAGTGAATCCAGGCTATTTTATGGGGATGCTGCTTGTCGGTAGCGCGCCTTATCTCACCTTCGTATGGCCCGGTGGCGCATAAAAGCCGTTCATAGTCAAGACTGGTTACCACGTTCTCAAACTTGCCGTAGCCATAGTCGCCCCGGAGCTTTGGGTCAAACGGCTCAAAGCCCGGAGACAGAACGATCGCCCCTACTTTTACTTCTACCTTCTCCGCCGTTTGATTAAAATCTATAGCGCCACTCTTACAGACTCCTTTGCAAATAGCACATTTCTTTTCTTTAAGGTAAAGGCAGCTTTCATCGATATAAGGCTTAAGGGGAATTGCTTGAGCAAAGTGTATATGGACGGCTTTATTCAACGATATGTCCTGATTAAAGGGATCAGGGTACTTGACCGGGCAGTACTCTACACAGGTCGTACAACCCGTGCATTTGCTCTCATCAATGTATCGGGGCTTTTTAATCAGGGTTACCTTGAAGTCTCCTGCTTTCCCTTCTACACGGTCCACTTCCGTATAGGTCATAATCTCTATATTGGGATGCCTGCTGCATTCAACAAATTTAGGAGATTCAATGCACATGGAGCAGTCATTCGTGGGGAAAGTCTTGTCTAACTGGGCCATCTTGCCGCCAATGGTCGGTGATTTCTCAACCAGGTAAACCTTAAAACCCGCCGTGGCAAGATCAAGAGCGGCTTGAATACCGCTGATCCCTCCGCCGACAACCATAACATCTCCAAAATTGCTGTCTGCGAGACTTTTTAAAAGCTGTCCTTCAACTGGTGCTTTTTCTGGTTCTTTTCCCACTTCTCTATGTCCTCATCCGATTTCTTCGGTCGTCTAAATTACTTCCTGGACGATCTCCGTGATGTCTTTAATCTGGATGACCTCGCTATTCTCCCGGTTCAACCTGCTGTCCTCAAAATTGGTGATGCAATAGGGGCAGGCGGTGACCAGCACCTCAGCCCCGACCCCGACAGCTTGTTCTAATCGGAGGTCGGAGAATCTTTCACCCTTGGGAGTTTCCATCCAAATTCGGCCTCCTCCCCCTCCGCAACAGAAACTATCTACCCGCGACTCAGCCATCTCATTCAACTCTAAACCGGGTATCTTCTTTAAGACCTCTCGGGGCTCGCCATAGATGCCATTATGTCGCCCCAGGTAACAGGGGTCATGATAAGTAACTTTCCTCCCATACTCCTTGGTGAGCTCAAGCCTTCCCTCATGAATAAGCTGGAATATATATTGGGAGATATGAACCACCTCAAAGTTCACCATAAATTCGGGATACTCGTTTTTGAATGTATGATAGCAATGAGGGGAAGAAACAAGGATTTTCTTCACCCCGTTATCGATAAACGTTTTGATATTTTCCTTGGCCAGGCGTTTGAATACGTCCTCATCGCCCGTCTTGCGGATGCTTTCCCCACAGCAATTCTCCTTGGCGCCCAGTATCCCGAAATCCACCCCGGCCCTGTTCAGGATAGTGGCTGTGGCTCTGGCCACCTTTTTCAATCTTGGGTCATAGCAAAGGTAACAGCAGGGGAAATATAGAATTTCCATCCCCTCCGTGAACGTTTTTACAGAAAGACCTTCTGCCCAATTTGCCCTCTTTTTTCGCTCTTCACCAAAGGGGTTGCCTTCGCCAACAAGGCTTCCGCTGATGGTGCGGATAGGCTTGACAGAAGTAGGGAAAACCCCATATTCCGTGGCAATCCGGCGTAAGGATACCCCGGATTCTATCTGTTTTACGTCCCTGGGGCACTGCTGAGGACATCTTCCGCAGGTGGTGCAACGCCATATCTCTTCACTTTCTATCTCAGTCAAACCGAACGTAGCCTCGCGGATTAGCTTGCGCATGCTGAAATTTCTAACCTTATTCCACGGACAAACAACATCGCATAATCCGCATTGAAAGCATCTTTTGAAGGCATCTCCGCCGCTCGCTTTAATGACCTCTATGATCTCTTTGTAGGGGGCTACCGTCTCCACTATTTTCTTATCCTCGCCTTTTGCCTTACCGTTTTAGCCCTTCTTTGACATTGACATTCGGGCAACGGTATCCATGATCTTCTGCAATCCATATTTATCTACCATTGATTCCAATCCTGTCTCCACGTCTTCCAGCTTCACTTCTTCTTCTACTTCCTCTTCCCTTTCTTCGTAAATCAGGGCATCATTAAGGCACCGCTGAACACACAAGGGCTTTTCTCCCGGCGGAAGGTCTTCACACATATCGCATTTCAGAGGCAGCCCGGAATCGGGTTCTTTGAAAGCATCCCTGGATGGGCAGGAAGCCCTGCAGAAACTGCACTCCCCGTACTCCTTTCCGTCAATCACATACTTGTCCCTGCCCATACATTCGGCTTTCGCATACTCACCCGCATATATAGGAAGATAGACATCTTTCAACGGTTCTCGAATCAGCCGGATCCGAGACCGCTCCGGATTATTGCTGCTATATTTGGGGTTGGCGTGAAAGGCGGAGCAGATCATCTCACATGCCCGGCAACCATTGCATTTATCAACATCGATCTTGATTGACTTGATTTTCTTCTTAACTTTACTCATTTTTTATGATCCCTCGCTGTTCTAAGTCTTCGGCGACGTAATCCAAATCCAATTCATGTAAAGACGCTTTCGTAGGAATACCCTGATGATCCCACCCCTTAAATGCGTAATACGCATCCAATAGCTTGGCTTCAAGTTCAGGAAATCTTTTTTTCCAATGGTCTTCAGGCGGCTTCTCATCCGCTCTTCTCATGCCTCTTCTGATATTAACGGCTCTGATTAAAGTTCGGTTCCTCTTGGCCGCTTGTGATAGTCCGGCTTCATCCATGTCGATCCCGGTCGCAGATGAGATGAGAGCTGGGAAATTGTGTATATGATAGGGAGGCTTCAGGTGAAATGACGACAAACCGGCGCACATCCCGAGGGCGTCATCGATGTAGTGCATCCTCTCTTGCCAGTCGACAATTTCACAGGTTGCTTCAACCGTTGGGTAATAGGGGTTTGAGTTTTCTCCGCGCAGTTCCCAGTCCAGAAAATATTGTTTAAACCTTTCATCAGGAACCTGGAACCAATCCTTGACAAACGCCTCCCGCTCCTCTTTCGTAGGAAAAGGCGCCTGGGGGAACTGCCCTTCAATCTGGGTAATGTTTATCTTCTCGCCGGTAGAATACATCAGGAAATAAACGGGATTCAGCATTCCCAACTTGAGAGGAAGTTGCTCCTGTTTCTTGATATTGTTATGAGCATATGCCTCTGCGCCCTTGCCAATCTGTTGGGCCGCCCAATAAGTGCCATTGGCCAGAACATCCCCTATCCCTTCCCGCCGAACAATCCTGTCCAGCAGCCAGTAAAATCTCCCCTCAGTATCGGAGGGCATTCCCGGCATGTCCTCGTCCGTCAAAATGCCGTTTTCGTAAAGCTCCAGGGCGAAGGCCATAACCTGCGGGGTTGAGTATCCGTCCACCCCATATTCCGTAGCACGCCCGGCGATTTTAAAACCAAAATCCAGGTCTGAATAGGCCGCCATGGTATAGGTAAGTTTCGAGAAGCATTTCATCATGTAAGTTGAAATCCCCGGGGCAGAAATGGTTGCCCCGCATTTCAGCGGACAGTTATAGCAACTGATTAACCGCGTCCGCACACTTTCTTGAGTCTCCCTCCACTGCTGCTCAACTTCCTTGGTCCAAAAATCTCTCCTCCGCTGGCGGGCATTCCCCCACATAAAATTGGTGGTGTGCCACTCCTCATCATGGATTGCCATCTCTTGCGGCGACCCGAGCCTGGCCAAAATGGGTATGACCCCCGGAATTAGATTTTTTTCTCTGAATTTTATATATTGGATCACTTCGTTGACAAGCTTCATCCATTCATCCGGGCGGGCAATCTGGATGTCCTTTGTTCCACGAACCGCTATCGCCTTTAACCCTTTGTCTCCCATAACGGCGCCTATTCCGCCTCGGCTGGCACTGGACCTGCCCTGCTCGATGGAAGCAAAATAGACCCTGTTTTCACCGGCCAGGCCGATAGCCGTCACCTGGGCTTTCGGCTCCTTCAACTCCTGCCGAATCATCTCCTGAGTTTCAACAGCTCCTTTACCCTGCAAATGAGAGGCATCCCGTATTTCTACTTTGTCATTGTTGATCCACAAATAGACCAGACGGGGGGACTTGCCGCGAATGATTACTTTGTCATACCCGGCATACTTCAATTCCGGCGCCCAAAATCCTCCCATCATCGAATATGCCATTAACAACGTCTGAGGAGAATAGGTGGTAACAATGGTACGATTGGCGCCGGGAGCAGGCGTGCCGCATAAAAGGCCGGCGCCGAATATGAGGAGATTATCGGGAGAAAAGGGTTCCGTTTCCGGGGGGACCCTATCCCATAATATCTTGGCGTTCGTGCCGAGCCCCCCCAGATGAAGTTCGGTTAATTTTGGGTCCGTTTCTACCCGCTCAATATTTCCCCGGGATAGATCAATTTCCAAATTAAACCCTGTCTCTGCGTACCTCATTTTTTTCCCCTTCTATATTACGTGAATCCGTGGCATTTTTTCTGATTAATCATGGGTTGCAGGCACTTAACTCAAAACGGCCTTCACCCGCCCTAGTGAAGGTTGAATCAAAAATTGGTCTTGGCGATAACAAAAAATTATCAATGCCATCCGTAACAATATGACGACAATATAGCTACATCATAACTACGTGTCAAGAAAAAAATGGTGTCCCCAAAATTCCCCATTTGGAAAAAGATTAGAGTCTAATCAAAGTTAACTATACGATATCATTAAGAGAAAACGGACGCTGCTGGCCACAAAGGGTTTGCGGGCTTTCATGGCAATATCTTATAACAATATCGATGCCTTATGATTAGATGCTTGGGGGGATTTGAATATGAGGGACAGATTTGAAAGAGATGATGCCAATATTGCTGTACTGAATTTACCGCGTCCAAAATCCCTGTGGGTCGTAGCGACGGATGATCGTCAGTTCTTCTGCCGTCGGCGATGCTGTTTCGTGCACGTCCTCCGCAACACGCAAATCCCAGCCCGTCTCCGCGCGAACCGACGCGACGGATTGTCCCGGATGATACGATCGCAGCACGGCCTCACCGATGGACGATTCGAAACCGAAAACACACAGCGTTGTAATGATGGCACTGGGGCCGCCATGCCTAAGCCCAACGCGTTTGCGCCACCCCTGTCCGTCACCGAAGCCCGGCGAAGTAATATAATCCACGCGTTCGACCAGGCGGCGCTTTTCATGGGCCATGATCACGACAAACCGCCTCGACAGGCTTGCAATGTCCGCCGCGCCCCCGCTCCCGGGCAGTTTCGTCTTCGGCGATTCCGGGTTGCCCAGGTACGATGTATTCAAGTTGCCGAAGCGATCCATTTCCGCGCCGCCGATAAATCCCAGATCCACTGCGCCCCGCTGGAGCAATCCCATCATGTTGATCATCCGCGTCGCCCAGAGCGCGCCGGCAATGTTCGGCGGATCGCCCATCGTATAGAGCAGTTCGGGCGCCGGCGTATCACGCACCAGGCCGCATTCGAACAGGCCGACTGCGTTCGGCGCATGCATCTGTTTGGCAAGCGCAAAGGCAATGAGCGGCAGACGCATCCCCGTGAAAACGATTTCACCATCCCGGATCTCGCGCGCAGCGGCGGCAACCATGATCTCCTGGGGTGTGTAATCCATCTTCAGTACCCATAATCCACAGGCGCGGCATAGCGATGCTCTTTCAACTGCAAGCCTTGCCGGCGCTCTTTACCCAGTTTCTGCAAATACCCTGCACGGTCCTTCACCTCGGCCACCCATTGGCCCAGCCATTCGGCATTCCCTTCCACCGTTCGCGTTAAGCGATGATACTCGTGGTAATATTCATGATCGCGATTGTAATACCCCTGCACCGGCGATGGATGCGCGCCGCCCGGTTCGCGGACGACCGCGCATACCTTGAAACTTGGCGCAATCACGCGATTGGGATCGCTGACGATGATTTGATGCAGGACAATTTCTTCCGCGACGATGATGATGCGTTGACTTGCGAGCGCGGCCTCTTCGCTGATGCCCAGGTTTCCCCACGCATGCGCATTCCCGTTCTCATCCGAACGCTGAACGTGCAGGATGGCCACGTCGGGTTGCAGCGACGGGACCAACAGGATTTTTTCGCCCCCGAAAGGCGATAGGGATTGCCTGAATCCCGGATTCGTCCTTGGGATGTCTGTTCCAAGCAACGAATAGGTCGGGATGTAGGGCGCCCCGAGCCCGCCCGCGAGCAGCGCAAGCGAAATGGTGAAATTGCTGTGGTCGATCACCTCAAGCCGATGCGGAATGCCCTGCTCGCACGCCCGGCGATAGTTATGTCCCAGCCCCGCGCTCACGTTGCCAACCCAGGCCGCGATCACTTTCCGGACGCAACCCGCGCCGATCAGTTGGTCGAAGAGGATGTCGGAAATGGGGCCGATCAGGGTTAAATCGCGCTTCTGCCGGCGAATGATTTCGTGCCCCGCGGCAAATGGGATTAGCGACTCCAGCGCGGCGCCCATGACAACGCTGGAACCGTGCGGCACAAACCGCGCAACGGCGTCGCGCATGGTCATGATTTTAGACATCTGCGGCGCCTGTTATTCATCCAATTTTTTATATAAGTTGATAAAATTGCTTCGCTCGAAGCCGAGAGACTTGAAGAAAGAAAGCAGATCTCCCCAATCCCAGCGGGAGGCCGTAAAAATTTCATTGATTCCCTTCCGTCGGTAGGCGTCAAAAAGGTGATTCGCCAGGGATTGGCCGATCCCTTTTCCCATGTACTTGGGCAGCACCCCTACATTCTTGATCCAGCCCCCCTGATCGAGTCCGAAGCTGTTGGTCATCAGCTCGCTGATCAAAAAACCGACCACCCGCTTATCCGCTACCGCCACCAGGCTGATGTTCCCCTCTTTATTAATATGTTCCTTCAGAATGGCGATTTTTTCAGCGGTGACTTTCTGGCGGGTGATAATTCCCTGGATGGCGACCACCTGGGGCAGATCTCTTGCCGTCAATTTCCTGATCTTGAAGAATACCTGATCTTTGTTTTCCATGACTAATCGATCCGGATAATTTTAACGTGTTTGCCCACCCATTCCGGGGGCAGATAGACCCGACCGCTGTTTCCGCTTTGTTTGACTTCTTTTTCGATCATCTCCTCACCAAAGGCCTCAAACTTGACGCTGAAAGGCTTATAACCCATCCCTTCCGTGGAAGCCTGCTCTCGGGGAATTTTTTCTTTTTTCGGAGAAATCATCGCGTTTGGGTTCCGGGTTGCGAAAAATATGACTTGGCGTCCCATGGACTTGTGTTAAGCGGAATGAGGATAAGAGATACAATCTTGCATGTCAAGGAGATTTTACCGCAGGGGATGCAATGATGTACGCCATCACGGGGGAAAGGGGAGTTTCTGAAGGAATGGCAGGGGTTTTTTCTGCCGGGAGTTTTTTCTTGACAAAAGGTAGTATAGCTGTATTATAGCTCCACTAATGTGGTTATTCTTTTTTCTCGTATCTTGCCGGCATATGAGCGGTTGTGTATGTTCGCTCGCGGCGGCTGTGGCGCCGGTTGGAAATGCTGCGGTTTATTGCTTTCGCCGCCCCAGTCATAAAAAGACTGCACCATTTTTCGTCTATCAAGGAGGAGACCTATGGCCGATCTCAGTTGGATACCCAGAGAATCGCAAGACAAAAACCATTACCTCTGGGGGGAGGAGCACTTCGGAACGGAAGCGCCGTCCGTCATTTACGAAAAAAGGCCCATCCTGGACCCGGAGGGGAAGGCCGTGGAAGGGCTCTATTCCGCGTGGATCATTCTCAATAATCCCAAGCAGTTCAACTCTTACACCACCGGCATGGTGAAGGGCGTTATTGCCGGATTCCAACGGGCTTCGGTGGACAGCACAGTTGTGGCTGCCGTTTTTACGGCTGTGGGCGACAAGGCCTTCTGCACCGGCGGGAACACCAGGGAGTACGCTGAATACTATGCCGGCCGGCCTAATGAATACGGCCTCTACATGGACCTCTTCATCGCCATGGTGGACGGCATCCTCGGCTGCAAAAAGCCCACCATCTGCCGGGTAAACGGTATGCGAGTGGCGGGCGGGCAGGAGATCGGCATGGCCTGTGATCTGACGATCACGAGCGATCTGGCGATTTTTGGCCAGGCCGGTCCCCGTCACGGCTCCGCGCCGGACGGCGGCAGCACCGATTTCCTTCCCTGGATGCTGCCGATGGAGCTGGCGATATGGAACTGCATCTCCTGCGAGATGTGGAGCGCGTACAAGATGAAGAGGCTGGGTCTCCTTTCCAAGTGCCTGCCGGTCATCCGGGATTCTGGAAAGTGGATTCGCAACCCTGCCGTCGTTACGGACAGTTATCTGGAGGACGGGGAGATCGTTTACGGAGAGTTCAAAGCCGGCGAAGAGGCGAAAAAGGCCCGCGAATACATCCATAATGCAAAGACGGACTTCGCTCTGGTGGATGCCGAGGTAAACAAAATACTATGGACATTCACGAACCTCTTCCCCGGCTGCCTGATTAAAAGCACCGAGGGTGTTCGCCTGAAGAAGAAATTTTTCTGGGACCAGGCCAAGGTCATCAACCGGCACTGGCTGGCAGCCAACATGGCTACAGAGGCGAATCTCGGCTTCACCGCATTTAACACAAAGAAGATCACAGGCAAGGATACCATCGATTTTATAGAGTATCGCCGCCTTCAGGGAGATGGAGCGGCATTTGATATGGATTTTATGGCCGCTGTGCTGCCTGAACCGAAGAAGGAGGGATGAACATGTCTTTTCAGCACATCAAGACCGACCATGCAAACGGTCTGGCGCGGATTACGCTGGCCCGTCCCAAGCACAATGTGCTCAACATCGAAATGATGAAGGAGCTGAATGCGGCCCTTTCATCCCTCGCAATGGATGCAGGCCTGAAGTGCGTGGTCCTCTCCGGCGAGGGGCCAAGCTGGTGTGCCGGCGTTGATGTGGGAGAGCATCGTCCCGAGATGGTGGCGGAGATGATCGGCGCCTTCAACGGCATCTTTGAAACCATGGGAAAACTGGATGTGCCGCTGATCGCCGCGGTGCACGGCCCCTGCCTGGGAGGCGGCATGGAACTGGCCATTGCCTGCGATATCATCGTGGCCTCATCGAAAGCCACTTTTGGCCAGCCGGAAATACGCCTTGGATTTTTCCCTCCCTACGCAGCCATACGCCTTCCTCAGCTTGTAGGACCCGCCAGGGCAATCGAGATTTGCATCACAGGCAGGATATATTCCGCCGACGAGGCGAAGGGCATGGGTCTGATCAGCCAGGTAGCCGGAGAGGAAAAGTTTGGCGAGGCCGTGGAGAGCGTCGCAGGCAGCCTGCTTCTGAGCAGCCCACTCATTATCCGGCTCAACAAGCTCGCCGTGAAAACGCATCTCGGCATGGCCTTTCCGCAGGCCCTGGCGGGGGTAACGGACCTGTTTCTGAACAGACTCATGAAAACAGAGGATACGCTGGAAGGGATCAACAGCTTCTGTGAAAAACGCAAACCGGACTGGAAAAACCGATGAAACCCTCATGACGGCCTACCGTCGCAAAGGACAAAGAAAATCTCCCCTAACCCTTCTTTAGCAAAGGGAGGAATTATTAAGTCCCCCTCTAAAAAAGGGGGATAGAGGGGGATTTAAGGCGTATTTTCGAATGAAATCGCGTAAGCATCGAAGGGGGGAGCATGAGTATAATCAGCAAGATTGGTGTTGTGGGCGCCGGCAATATGGGCAGTGGCATCGCTCAGAAGATCGCCCAGGAAGGCCTCACTGTCGTCATGGTGGATACCGGGGATGAATGGGTCAAGCGGGGGATGGACAATATCCAACGGCTGCTCCGGGAAGCGGCGGAAAGGAAGATCTTTTCCCCGGACGAGATCGGCCGCATCCTGTCCCGCATCACCGGAACCACGGACTTTCAGGCGTTGGCGGACGCCGATCTGGTGATCGAAGCGGTCTTTGAGGACAAGGCTGTCAAGACCGAAGTCTTTAAACGGCTGGATCGCGTCTGCATGCAAAAAACCATCCTGGCCACCAATACCTCGAGTTTCTATGTCCGCGAATTTGCCGAGGCAACCTCGAGGCCGGACCGGGTCATCGGGCTCCATTATTTTTATCATCCCGCCAAAAACCGCCTGTTAGAGGTTATCCCCCACGGAAAAACATCATCGCAAACCATCGACCGCGCGCTGCTGGTGGCCAAGTTGCATGGAAAGACCCCCATCCTGGTGAAGGACGCGCCTGGTTTTGCGGTCAATCGTTTCTTTGTCCCTTTCCTGAACGAGGCGGCCCGGATGTTGGAGGAAGGGCTGGCCGACATCCCCACCATCGAGGAGGGGGCGAAGCGGGCTTTCCGGATCGGCATGGGGCCTTTTGAACTGATGAATGTGACCGGCATCCCGATCGCGGTCCATGCCTCGGCCACCCTGGGCCATGAACTGGGCCCCTTTTACGCGACCGCCGGGATCATGAAGTCGCAAATGGAGAAAAAGGCCAACTGGGATCTTTCCGGCGAAGTGCAGGAAGAGAAGATCGCCGCCGTGATGGATCGCCTTTACGGCGTCTGTCTCGGTGTCGCCGCCGCCCTGGTCGATGAAGGGGTGACCACGATGGAGGATACCGACCGGGGAGCGAAAATCGGCCTGCGATGGGCGCTTGGGCCATTTGAGATCATGAACCGGTTGGGCATTGAAAAAACCTTCGCCCTGGTCGAGAAAGTGGCCGAAAAATATCCCGACTTCCGAATGCCGGGGCTCCTGACAAGGCAACGTCAGTCGGGCCGACCCTTTGCCTTTATGCTGGTCAACCTGGCCATCGATAAGGACATGGCCACCATTACCATCAATCGCCCGGAGGCGATGAACGCATTGAATGAAACTGTGGTGGAGCAGTTGACCGAACGGTTCTCTGAAGCGGAGCAGAGTCCCGGCGTGTCGGCCATTATTTTTCAGGGCGCTGGAAAGGCCTTCGTGGCCGGGGCGGATATACGCTACTTTGTTGAAAAGATAAAGGCCGGGAAAATTGCCGACATCGTGGATTTTACCCGGAAGGGCCATCAGCTTTTCAGACGGATTGAAGATTCCAACAAGCTGACCATCGCACTTTTAGACGGCCTTTCCATGGGCGGCGGAAGCGAACTTGCCCTGGCCTGCCAAGCCATTGTGGCCACGCCGGCAGGCTCTCTCTCGTTCCCGGAAACGGGCATCGGGATCTACCCGGGGCTCGGCGGCATGTTGCGGCTGGGCCGCCTCTTAAGGCCGGAACTTGCCAAGTATTTCATCTTCACCGGCGCTACAATGACCGCCTCCGATGCGCAAGAGCTCGGGATTGTCACCCGCCTTGTCGAGCCCTCCGCCGTGGATGAGGCGATCCGGAACCTGATTCGGGAAGGCAGGCCGGACAAGTATCGTTCGCGGCCGATTCCCGAAAGATTTGCCCTCTGGCGAACCCTGTTTAATGCAGAAAACACGGCAGCCCTTCTGAAAGGGAAAATCCCGCCGGGCGCGGATGAAGCGGTTGCGTCGAAAATTTTGAAAACCATAGGCAAGAAGGCGCCATTAGCCTTGAAACTGGTCAACCAGATCATTGACCGGCAGGCGAAAGTCTCTCCGGACGAGGGGATCGAGATCGAGCTTGACCGCCTGGGGGAGATCTTTGCCACCGCAGATGCGCTGGAAGGCCTCTCTTCGCTGGGTCGAAAGAAGCCCGAATATAAGGGTCTATAAAGGAGATGAACCGATGGAAATGATCTCATGGAAAATGACAGCGTCTGGGAAACCGATCGAGAAAGTGGTCTCGCCCCTTCCTGTTCCCGGCCCTGGAGAGGTACGGCTCAAGGTGGCCGGCTGCGGCGTCTGCCATACCGACCTCGGTTTTTATTATAACGGCGTCCGCACCAAAACGCCCCTTCCTCTCACGCTGGGCCACGAAATCAGCGGCATCGTCGAGGCTGCCGGCGCCGGCGCCGAGCAGTGGGAAAAGAAGGCGGTCATCGTGCCGGCGGTCATGCCATGCGGCCAATGTGATGTGTGCCGACGCGGCAAGGGCAATATCTGTCCGGTGCAGAAAATGCCCGGCAACGACATTCCCGGGGGGTTTGCCAGCCACATTGTCGTACCCGCCGGAAGTCTCTGCGCGGTTCCCGTGGATGATCAATACCGGCCGATTTCCACCCCCGGCGTTACACTGGCGGAGCTCTCCGTCCTGGCTGATGCGATAACGACCCCTTACCAGTCCATCGTCGGATCGGGCCTCTCCAGGGAAGATACCGCCATTTTCATCGGTATCGGCGGCGTCGGCGGCTTCGGGGCGCAGATCGCCCACGCTCTCGGGGCTTTGGTCGTAGCGGTGGATATTGACCCGGACAAACTCACGGCAATCGCCCCTTATGTGGATATCACATTCAACGCCTTGGAGCTGCCGGCAAAGGAGTTAAAAAAGGCCGTATCCGCTTTTATCAAGAGCCGGAATAAACGCCCGACAGAATGGAAGATATTTGAAACCTCCGGCACGGCGGCAGGTCAGAAAACGGCCTTCGGGCTTCTTACCTATGGGGCGTCGCTTCAGGTGGTCGGTTTTACGATGGACACGGTGGAGATCAGACTCTCCAACCTGATGGCCTTTCATGCCATGGCGCGGGGGAACTGGGGTTGCGTGCCTGAACATTACCCGGCCGTGCTGAAACTCGCCCTTGCGGGAAGCGTCCGAATAGCCCCTTTCGTAAAGGCCTACCCCCTGAGCGAGATCAATGAGGTGTTCGAGCTGGTCCACCAGAGAAAAACATCGTTGCGACCCATCCTGATTCCCTGATTGCCGATTGTGCGGTTGGGCCAAGGGGATCGGGGCTTGAGAATATTGAGAACCCGTTTTAAAGGGAGGAGTCACGTTGAAAGAACTGATGACAGGAAATGAAGCGCTGGCCTACGGCGCCTATCTCAGCGGCGTGCGGGTGGGGGCGGGCTACCCGGGAACGCCCGGCACGCAGATCATGGAAAAATTTGCGTCTTTCCCCGGGGTGCACGCCGAATGGGCGCCGAATGAAAAGGTGGCCCTGGATGTAGGCATCGGGGCGGCCTTCGCGGGAACGAGGGCCCTGGTTTCCATGAAACATGTGGGGCTCAATGTGGCAGCCGATTCGCTCTTCTATGCCGTTTATACCGGCTTGAACGCGGGACTTTTGATTGCCTGCGCCGACGATCCGGGCATGCACAGTTCCCAGAATGAACAGGACAACCGGAACTACGCAAAATTCGCCCGTGCGCCCATGCTGGAGCCCTCCGACAGCGAAGAGGCCAAACAATTCGCCGCCACGGCCCTGGAAATGAGTGAGACCTTCGACACACCGGTCATCGTCCGCTTCGTGACCCGCACCTCCCATTCTTCTTCGGTGGTGGATGTCGATCCTGCCGCAGTTCCTCCTCCCGTGAAGGAAAACAAACCATACAAGCGGGAAATCGGGAAATTTGTGATGGTGCCGGGAAATGCCCGACGTCGTCATCCGGTGGTGGAGGAACGGATTGGAAAGTTGCGGGAATACGCCGAGACCACCCCGCTGAACCGGATCGAACCGGGGAATGACGATTGGGGAATCGTGGCCTCCGGCGCGGTCTATCAATATGCACGGGAGGTGTTCCCCGAGGCGACTTTTCTCCGTCTGGGCATGGTTTACCCGCTGCCGGAGAAACGGATACGGGAGTTTGCCGGCCGGGTGAAAAAAATCCTGGTCATTGAAGAGCTGGATCCTTTCTTTGAAGAGCAGTTCCGCCTGTTGGGCATTCCGGTTTCCGGCAAGGACGTTTTCCCGATCGTTGGCGAATTCAGCCCCTCACTGATCCGCCAGGCCGCCATCAAGGCCGGCATTCTTCCGGCGGCGGTTTCCGGATTCTCCGCTGCGCCGGCATCGGATATCCCTATCCCTGTCCGGCCCCCCATCCTTTGCCCCGGCTGCGGCCACCGCGGCATGTTTACCGTCCTGAAGGAGGCCGGCGTGGTGGTGATGGGCGACATCGGTTGTTACACGCTGGGGGCGGCCTCGCCGCTCGAGGCGCTCCATTTCTGCGGTTGCATGGGCGCGAGCATCGGCGTAGCCCACGGGATGGACAAGGGGGGCATTCCGGATCGTCTTGTGGCGGTCATTGGCGATTCCACGCTCTTCCACTCCGGCCTCCATCCATTGATCAACACCCTTTACAACCAGGGGAAAACAACGACGATCATCGCGGACAACGGCACCACCAGCATGACGGGGCATCAACATCATCCGGGAACCGGATATACCCTGCAGAAGCAACCGACGGTGAAGGTTGACTTGGAGAGAATGATCCGCGGCATTGGCTTTAACAAGGTTGACGTATGCGATCCCAATAAGAGGGATGATTTCAGGAAAATACTGGAAGACCACTTGAAAAGCGACGAGGCCTCGGTGATCATTGCGCGGCGGCCTTGCGCTCTACAGTCCAGGGAAAGAAGGACGCCTCCCCGGATCGATCCGGAACTTTGCCTGAATTGCGGGACATGTCTCGATATTGGCTGCCCACCCCTCATTCAGCAGGAGGATTGCGTGAGCATTAACGAAGCGCTGTGCACCGGCTGCGGCCTCTGTGTGCAGGTCTGCCCCTCCGATGCAATCAGTCAGGAAGAAAATTAATCCGTCCATAGGAGAGTGACCGTGAAAAAGATAGACTATTTGCTGGCCGGGGTTGGCGGCCAAGGAACCATTCTGGCGAGCAGAATCCTGGCGCACACCGGCCTGGAACTGGGTTATGATGTCAAGACCGCCGAGGTTCACGGCATGGCGCAACGCGGCGGCAGCGTGGAGAGCCATGTACGCTGGGGGAAAAAGGTCCATTCCCCGCTGGTGGAACATGGCATGGCGGATTACCTCATCGGTTTTGAAATGGTCGAGGCCGCCCGCTGGCTCACCTATCTGAACAATAACTCGGTAACGTTCATCAACCGTTTTCGTATTCCGCCGCTCCTTGTCACTCTGGGGAAAGCGCGGTACCCCTCAGAAAAAGAGATCGAGAATCTGCTGCAATCGAGAGGCGGTAAGGTCAAATGGCTGAGCGCCGACGACTTGGCCAAGGATGCGGGCAATCCGGCCATGGCGGGTGTGGTCTTGTTAGGCGCCCTGTCCAACCTGGTGGGCGGCGGCCGGGAGATTTGGCTGAAGGTGATCAAGCAACTGGTCCCGGCGCGATTCGTGGAGATGAACCAGAAGGCCTTTCTCGCGGGCAGGGACGCCGGCCCGGGATAGCTGCACGGGGGCATGTTGCTCCGGAACTTGGCCAAAGTGGACGGACTGTAAAAAGTCCCAAAACCGTCACTCCTGCGAAAGCAGGAGTCCAGAACGGCTCGAATTCACTGGATTCCCGCTTTCGCGGGAATGACAGTATATGGGGTTTTCGGACTTTTTACGAGAGCATCAAGGTTCCGGATAAATAATAGCAGGAAGATATTTGATGGGAAATATGCCCGGGGAAAAAGAGAGACCGCAGAGGGATTTTCGCTCAACGGCGAAATTGAAGCAGCTTATGGCGGGCCATTTTCATGAGCTGGCCGATGCTTCCATCACCGGCGCCCGAAAGATTGCCTGGTGCACCAGCGTGGGACCTGCCGAGCTGCTTCGGGGCATGGGTTTTCTGGTCTATTTCCCTGAGAATCACGCAGCCATGCTGGGCGCTTCCCGGATGGCCGCCGATTCGATCCCCCACGCCAACGCGATCGGTTATTCACCCGATATCTGCTCCTATCTGACTTCGGACATCGGCTCTTTTCTGCGAAAAAAGACGCCCCTGACGGCAGCCTACCAGATTGCTTCCGTGCCGAGGCCGGATGTGCTCGTATTCAACACCAACCAATGCCGGGATGTGAAAGACTGGTTTGCCTGGTATGCCCGTGAATTCCAGGCGCCTTTATTGGGTATCCATACCCATCGTGAGCTTGGTGAAATCCGGGAATATCAGATCGGCGACATCGCCAGGCAGATCGAGGAGATGGTTCCCGCATTAGAGGAGGTGACGGGAGAGAAATTGCGCCGGGATCGCCTCGAGGAGGCGGTTTCCCTGTCGCGGGATACGTCCCTGCTGTGGAAGGCCTGCCTGGAAATGAACGCCTCCTTCCCCGCGCCGTGGACATTCTTCGATGCGACGATCCACATGGGCCCTGCCGTGGTCGCCCGCGGGACCCGGGAAAGCGTCGGATATTATAAAACGCTTCTGGAGGAACTCCGGGAGCGGGCCGCCGCCGGCATCGCCACGGTACCGGGTGAAAAGCACCGGTTATACTGGGAAGGCATGCCCATCTGGGGAAAACTGAGGCCTCTCGCGGAGCAATTCGGCGCACTGAACGCATCCGTGGTGGCCTCCACCTATTGCAACAGTTGGATTTTCGAAAAGCTCGATCCGGCAGACCCTTTCGCAAGCATGGCCCGGGCTTACACGGAACTGTATATCGTCCGGGATGAAGCGTACAAGGAACAGTACATCAGCCGTTGTCGCGATTTCTATCAATTCGACGGCATCCTCTTTCATGACGCCAAAACCTGTCCCAACAATTCAAACAACCGTTACGGCATGCCGGAACGGCTGATGAAGCGGTTGGGCATCCCCACATTGACCATCAACGGCGATCTGAACGATTTGCGATGTTACTCCGAAGAGCAGGCCAAGACCAATATCGAGGCTTTTATGGAACAGCTTGAAGAGGCGGCCTGAATCCGCCGGGGCTTCAGCGTAAAAAACGTTTTAGCCGAATCGACCATATTTTTCTCAAGGAGGAGCTTATATGTTGACCAAGGCGTTCATCCCCTATCGCGGTTATTACAGCACCCCTTTCTCACGATGGCAGGGGGCGATGGCCAATGAGCATGCCATTGTTCTGGCTGCCGAAACCTCGAAACGGTTCCTGATGGAAAGGAAATGGGATGCGGGCATGTTTGACTATCTCATCCTGGGGATGACCATCGGCCAGCCGCAATGGTTTTACGGAAGTCCCTGGGCCGCGGCCATGATCGGCGCCGCCTCGATCCCGGGTATGCTCATCAGCCAAGCCTGCAACACTTCGGCAACCTGCATTTTTCAGGCCGGTGTCGGTGTGGAAACGGGCCTTTACCAGAATGTCTATGCCCTGATGACGGATCGCTGTTCCAACGGCCCCCATACCGTCTGGCCTAATCCCCAGGGACCGGGCGGTCAGGTCATCTCGGAAAATTGGCTGATGGACAATTTCTCTCGGGACCCCTGGGCCAAAGGCCCCATGATCCAGACCGCGGAAAATGTGGCCAGGGAGGCGGGCATCACGCGGGAAGAGTGCGACCGGTTGAGCCTGAGGCGTTATGAACAATACCTGGATGCCCTTGCCGACGACCGGGCCTTTCAACGGGGTTACCTCTTTCCGGTTGAGGTGAAGGCCGGCAAGAACAAGACCTTACGGGTTGAAAAGGACGAGGGCGTCATGGAAACGACCGCCGCGGGACTGGCCGGCCTGAAACCCGTTATCCCGGAGGGGGTCCATACCTTTGGTTCGCAGACCCATCCGGCGGACGGCAACGCCGCCGTCATCGTCACAACCAGGGAAAAGGCAACAGAGTTGAGCGCCGATCCGGAGGTGGAGATTCAGATCCTCTCCTATGGGTACGGCCGGGCCAAAAAAGGCTTTATGGCGATGGCAACCGCCCCCGCAGCCCGGATGGCGCTCGATCGGGCCGGGATCGCCGCAGACCAGGTGAAAACGGTGAAAACCCACAACCCGTTTGCCGCAAACGACCTCTATCTGGCCAAGGAGCTGGGACTGGATGTAAACGCGATGAACAATTACGGCAGCACGATCGTTTATGGACACCCCCAGGCCCCCACCGCCGCGCGCAACATCATGGAAGGCATTGAAGAGACGGTGAAGTTGGGAGGGGGATATCTGCTGTGGGCCGGCTGCGCGGCAGGGGATACCGGGGCCGCGCTGGTCATCAAGGTTTGTTAGAAGCCGTCAATCTTCCATTGACTTGGCCATGAATCTTCAATATATAGCAACTGCATCAAAATTGAAAGGAGGTGGAGGCGTCTGGAATGATCGCCTGAAAAGAGGCAATCAGGAAATTGTAAGATAATTCATCATTAAAAGGGGGGAAAATAGCATGAATCACAAAAAATTAAGCAAAATCAGTCTGATCACCGCGTTTACCCTGTTTTTCTGTCTTTCCTTAACGGGTCCGGCCATGGCTCAGGGGCCGATCAAGATCGGCTTCGTAGCCTCCATCACCGGCGGCGCCTCCTGGCTCGGACAACCGGAGAAGGACACGGCCCTCATGGTTCAGGAGTGGATCAACAAGGAGGGGGGGATCAAGGGCGTTCCGGTACAAATCATCATCGAAGATTCCAAAAGCGATGCGAGCCAAGCCGTTCTCGCGACAAAGAAACTGATTGATGGGGACAAGGTGGTCGCGATCATCGGCTCCTCCACTTCCGGCGAATCGATGGCCATGGCCTCGATCTGCGAAGCCGCCAAAATCCCGATGATCTCGATGGCGGCCGCCCTGCAGATCGTGACGCCGGCCGATGAATACAAGCGAATCGCCGGGACCATTGAATCGCCCCGCGTTCAGCGTCCCTGGATATTCAAGACCCCGCAAACGGATACCTCCGCGGTGGAAGCCATTTACGCCCATATGAAGAAGAAGGGCATCACCAAGGTGGGCATTGTCACGGTCAGCGACGGCTTTGGGAGTGCCGGACGAAACGAGCTGAAGCGGATGGCGCCGAAATACAACATCAACCTCGTAGCCGACGAGGTGTATGGACCGAAGGATGCCGACATGACGGCACAGTTGACAAAAATCAGGACCAGCGGCGCTCAGGCTGTGATTAACTGGTCAATCGGCCCCACACAGGTGATTGTTACGAAAAACTGGAAGTCCCTGGCCATGGGGATGCCGCTTTATCAGAGTCACGGCTTCGGCAACAAAAAGAATATCGAACTGGCAGGCGGTTCCGCCGAAGGGGTCATTGCTCCGCTGGGCCGTCTTATCGGATGGGAAAAACTCCCCAAGATCCATCCCCAGTATAAAGTCCTCTCCCGTTATGCCACGGAATACGAAAAGCGAACCAAGTCCGATGTTTCAACCTTTGGCGGCCATGGCTATGACGGGCTCTACCTGGCGATCGACTCGATCAAGGCCGTAGGCCCGGACAGGACGAAGGTCAGGGACTTCCTGGAAAACGATATCAAGAATTGGCCGGGTACGGGCGGTGTATTCAACATGTCTGCTACCGACCATACCGGGCTGGACCTTTCCGCATTCGAGATGATCCAGGTCGTAAAGGGCGACTGGGCTTTCGCCAAATAGACTTGTTTGCGACATTCCGTTCCGTCAGCGGTTGGCAGTCGGTGGATCACTGCCAACCGCTGACTGCTGCATAACCAACGCATACGGGGAAGACCAGATGGATCTGCAGGGTCAAATCATTCAATATCTGGCAACGGGGCTCACCCTGGGCAGCATTTACGCCATGGTGGGCCTGGGTTTCACGATCATCTACAATGCCACGGGCATCATCAATCTGGCGCAGGGCGAGTTTGTGATGTTTGGCGGCCTGATCATGGTTTTTTTCACAACCACGCTCGGCCTTCCGCTGTTCTTGTCATTCTTCATCACGCTGGCGCTGACCACCGGCATCGGCATGCTCTATGAGCGACTCTTCATCCATCACCCGTCGAAAACAGCCCCGCTGATGACCCTGCTGATCATCACGGTGGCGGTCTCCATTTTCTTCCGCGGCATCGCGATGTTTATCTGGGGGAAAGAGCCGTACAGCCTCCCCCATTTTTCTTCCCCGGAACCCATCATTATTGGCGGAGCGGCGATCCTTCCCCAGGTATTCTGGATCCTGGGCCTGTCACTCCTGGCGGTCATCCTGATGAACATCTTCTTCAACCGGACCATTACGGGAAAGGCCATGAGCGCCTGCGCGGTCAATCGTGTGGCGGCCTCTTTGGTGGGGATTGACGTCTCCAAAATGGTGCTGCTCTCGTTCGCCCTGAGCGCCACACTGGGCGCCCTGGCGGGGGCATCGATTACCCCGATTGCGCTGATGGAATATGACCGGGGGCCCATGCTCGCGTTAAAGGGGTTTTGCGCTGCGGTCCTGGGCGGGCTGGGCTTTGGCACCGGGGCGGTCGTTGCCGGCTTTCTCTTGGGGTTGATCGAATCATTTACGACGGGATTCATTTCATCGGCATTCAAGGAAGCGACCGCCCTCATCATCCTGATCCTTGTTCTGTTCATCAAGCCGAGCGGCATCTTCGGCAGCGCTGAAGTCGGAAAAATTAAAAAAATATAGGGATATTGTATGGGAAAGAACAATTACCTCAAGCTCCTGGTAATGGCTGCCATCATTGCGGTGGTCCCGCTGATCGTCAGCGGGGATTACCACCTGAGCATCCTGGTCTTCATGGGAATCAACTGCATGGTCGTTGTCGGCTTGAGTCTGCTGATGGGTTATGCCGGCCAGATATCCCTGGGGCATGCCGCCTTCTTTGGCATCGGCGCCTATTCCACGGGTATCCTGACCACCCAGTTCGGCCTTTCCATTTACGCCGCATTTCTGTGCGGCATCCTCTTCTCCTCGCTGGTTGCCGTCATCATCGGCATCCCCGCGCTGCGGCTTCAGGGGCACTATCTCGCAATCGCCACCCTGGGAATCGGCGAGATCATCTACATCATCTTCAATGAAATGGTAGGCCTGACCGGCGGTCCTTCCGGCCTCTCCAACATCCCCGCCTTTCATGTCGGCGGTTATCCATTCAGCCACAGCATCCAGTATTATTATCTTGTCTGGGGCGCATTGTTGGTCATCCTCTGGTTTTCCCTGAATCTGATCCATTCCAGGGTGGGAAGGGCGCTGAAGGCCATGCATGGCAGCGAAGTGGCCGCTGGGGCGATGGGGATCAATCTGTCGGCCTATAAGATCCAGATATTTGTCCTCTCCGCCATTTACGCCTCGATTGCCGGCAGCATTTATGCCCACTTCGTCAGTTTCATCGCGCCAAACAATTTTGCATTTATGAACTCGATCATGTTCCTCATGATGGGCGTCGTCGGCGGGCTCCACAACATCTGGGGCGCCGTCATGGGGGCGTCGCTGATGACTTTCCTGCCGGAATACCTCAGGGTATTCAAAGAGTTCGATATCTTGATCTACGGCGCCATCCTGCTGGCGATCCTTCTGTTTATGCCGGAAGGATTTTTAGAGGGAATACCGATGCTCTACCGCAAATATTTCAAGCGAGGCGAGGCATGACCACCAATCCATTTATACTCGATGCGGAGTGCCTGCATAAAGCCTTCGGCGGCCTGATGGCGATTTCCGACCTTTCCTTCAAGGTACGGGAGGGGGAGATCAAGTCCGTCATCGGACCCAACGGGGCCGGCAAGACGACCCTCTTCAATCTGATCACAGGTGTGCATCCCGCCTCCTCCGGCAAAATCCATTTCCAGGGAAAGCCCATCAACGGCCTTAAACCCCATGTTATTGCCAGGTTGGGTATTTCAAGAACGTTCCAGACGGTCGAGCTTTTTTCCCAGATGACGGTTCTTGAAAACGTAATGGTCGGTTGCCATCCCCGATCACGGGCCGGCCTGTTTTCATCCGGGTTCAGACTTCCGCACATGAGAAAAGAGGAAAAATGGATACGGGATCAATCCTTCGAGATATTGAAATTGGGCAGCCTGCTGGGAAGGGCCGATCTTCCCGCCGGAAGCCTGCCGTTGGGAGAACAGAAGACGCTGGAAGTCCTCAGGGCCCTCGCCACCGGCCCCAAGCTCATCCTTCTCGATGAACCGGCCGCCGGCCTGAACGAGGTGGAGACGCAAAAAATGGCGGACCTGCTGTACAGCATCAGGGACAGCGGCGTTACGATCCTCCTTGTTGAGCATGACATGTCGCTCGTTATGAAGGTATCGGACGAAATTCTTGTAATCAATTACGGGGAAAAGATCGCCGAGGGGCCGCCGGCGCAGATTCAGAATGACCAGAAGGTCATCGAAGCCTATCTGGGAGGAGAAGCCTTATTATGCTTGAACTGAGAGGGGTGAATGCCTCCTATGGAAATATCCAGGCGTTGAAGAATGTTTCCCTGACCATTCCGCCCGGCAGCATGGTAACCATTATCGGCGCCAACGGCGCGGGTAAAACAACCCTGCTGAAATCGATTTCCGGCCTCATCCAGTCGAAGACCGGTTCCATCACCTACGAAGGAACGGAAATATCTTCCCTGCCGCCGGTCAAGATCGTCTCCTTGGGCATTTCCCAGGTCCCGGAAGGCAGGCAGCTCTTTTCCCATTTGACCGTCATAGACAATCTCCATCTGGGGGCCTATTTGTACTACAGCAACCGAACCAAGGCTGAAATTCAGAAGCGGCTGGAGTGGATATACCAGATATTTCCGCTCCTCAAGATAAGAACCAGGCAACTGGCCGGCACGCTGAGCGGCGGGGAACAGCAAATGGTGGCTATCGCGCGGGCCCTCATGTCGCGGCCCAAGCTGCTCCTCCTGGATGAACCCTCCATGGGCCTCGCCCCCATGCTCGTTGCAGAAATCCTCCGGGTCATTAAAAAATTGAATGACCAGGGGACCACCATCCTTCTGGTGGAGCAAAACGCCCGGGCTGCGTTGCAAATCGCCCGGTACGGCTATGTCCTGGAAACCGGCTCCGTGGCGATCGAAGGCCCGACCGCAGATCTCCTATCTGACGAAAAAGTGCGCCATGCCTACCTGGGAAAACAATGATCACCCACTGGGGATCGGCGCCATATGTAAATGCTTGACTTCCGTTCTCGCAACGGAAAAAAAAAGGGGGGTGCTACTATGGAAGATAAGTCGGATTTTCGGCCGCGATCGTTTGCGGTTGTGGGCGCCGGCCCGGTCGGGTGTATTGTCGCCGCATTTCTCGCCAAAGGCGGGTATGAGGTGACCCTGTGCGACGTCTTCCCGGAATTGCTCAAGCCGGCCCTGAATCCCGGCATCATCATCGAAGGGGCTGAAAATCTCCAACAAGCGGTAACAAGAACCTGCACCAGCGTTGACGATCTTGCGGAATATCGTCCCGATGTCATCTTCCTTACCGTCAAGGCCAATGCCCTGCCGCTGATCTCTTCCGCCATCGAAGGTTTTTACAGAGAGGGGCTCTATGTCATCAGTTGGCAGAACGGCATTGACACGGAAGCGGTTATCGCGCAAACCCTCGGCGCAAAACCGGTGATGCGAGCCGTGGTCAATTGGGGCTGCAGCCTGGTAAAACCGGGCCACGTCCATATGGCGTTTCACCATCCCCCCCATTTATTGCAGGAGCTCGATCCGGCCTCCGCCGGCGAGGCGCAGGCGATCGCAAAAATCCTGACCGCGTGCGGGCTGCCCACCAGCCACACAAACAACATCAATTCCATGGTCTGGCGAAAAGCGATCCTCAATTCCTCGATGAACCCCGTTTGCGCGGTGACCGGCTTGACCATGGCGCAGGCGATGAACGATCCAATCGTCTTGCAGATTGTCGAATCGCTCTTGAAAGAGTGCATCGCCGTTGCCAGGGCCAACGAGATCGAGCTGGGCTGGAACTACTATCCCCAGGCCATCGAGTACATGAGAAAAGCCGGCGATCATAAACCTTCCATGCTCATCGACATCGAAAACAGACGCCGGACGGAGATCGATTTCATGAACGGCAAGATTGTCGAATATGGACGGCAGGCCGGGGTGGAAGCGCCTTACAATAAGACGCTGCGGGCCCTTGTCAAGGCATTGGAACCGAAATAGACCGATATGAATTCTCGACCCGTGTTTGTCGGCGTGGACATCGGCGCCTCCAGAACCAAGGTTGCCGTACTCGATTCGGCAAAAAGGCTTATAGGGCATGCCGTTTCCAAGTCAGGGAACGATTTCGGCGCCGCCGCGGAAAACGGCCTGGCGGTTTCACTCGCGATGGCGAACGCGTCCAGGGAAGAGATATTCGCCTCCATTTCAACCGGATACGGAAGAAGAAACGTCTCCTTTGCCACGGCTGAAAAGACGGAAATCAGTTGCCACGGCAAGGGGTGTTTTCACGAATTCCCTTTCGAAATAAGCATTATCGATATCGGAGGCCAGGACAATAAAATTATCAAGTTAGACGGTGAGGGCCGTCGCACCGGTTTTAAAATGAATCGAAAATGCGCCGCCGGGACAGGGGCCTTTCTCGAGGAAATGTCCATCCGCTTAGACATCCCCCTCGAAAAGATGGACGGCCTGGCCAGGCAATCCCGGAATATGATCGAACTGGGAAGTTTCTGCACCGTCTTCTCGGCAACGGAGGTATTGGAAAAAATCCGCCAGGGGAAAAAAGTTCCGGACATCGTCAAAGGCCTTTTTCTCTCCGTCATCAAGAGGATTCTGGAAATGGACTCCCTGACGGAGAATATTGTGATGACGGGAGGCGTTGTGGCCCACAATCCGTTTCTCGTCACCATGGCCGAAGAGAGGATCGGAAGGAAGCTGCTCGTTCCGGACCATCCCCAATTGACGGGCGCGATCGGCGCCGCACTCTACGCCCTTGAAGCAGGCAAGGCCGCATGTATCAAACAAGAGGTGTAACATGGCTTACTGGATGAATCTCGGTCAAATGCTGAAAGTGAACGCAAAGAAGTTCCCCGCAAAGACTGCCATCAAGGATAAGGAAAGAAGCTTCACCTATCCGGAAACAAACGGACGTGTAAACCGGCTTGCAGCGAGCCTTCTTTCCAAGGGGCTGAAAAAGGGAGACAAGGTTGCCGTCCTCCTCGAAAATTGTCTTGAAATCATTGAGGTTTATCTGGCTACAGCCAAAACGGGCATCGTCATCGTGCCGATAAACTTTCGGCTTGCGGGGAAAGACATCGAATATATCGTCAACAATTCCGACGCAAAGATGCTGATGATTGACAACGAATTCGTCCCGCTGATCGAGGATATACGGCCGGGGCTCGGTAACATTGCCGGAGACGGCTATGTCGTGGTCGGCCCGAAGAGAGAGGGTTACGTTGAATATGAACGGTTGATCGAAGGTTCGGCGGACAAGGAACCGGAAGTTGACGTTCTCCCGAAGGACCCGTGGATTTTGATCTACACCTCCGGGACCACCGGAAAGCCCAAGGGGGTCATCCGTTCCCACGAATCACACATTGCTTTCTATCTGCTGAATGCGGTGGACTCCGGATTCACCCCCCAGGACATTTGCCTCAATGTCATGCCGCTGTGCCATATCAACTCAACCTTTTACACCTTCACGTTCCTCTATATCGGCGGCACAGCCTATATTCATCCGGCCCGGTCGTTCAAGGCCGAAGAGATCCTGGAGATCATCGAAAGGGAAAAGATCACCTTCATCTCTCTGATCCCCACCCATTACAACCTCATATTGAACACGCCTCCCGAGGCGCGGAAACGAAATGTCGGCTCCATCCGCAAGCTGCTCTGCTCCTCTGCCCCGGTCCGCAAAAACATGAAGCTTGCCATCCTGGATTTCTTCCCCGGCGTCGAGCTGTATGAGGCATACGGATCTACGGAGGCCGGCATTGTCACGATATTGAAACCGGAAGATCAGATGAGAAAGCTCGGTTCCATCGGATACGAAGCGGTCGGCACCGATTTTGTGAAAATCATCAACGCGGAAGGAAACGAGGCCGCCATTGGAGAAGTCGGGGAGCTCTACTCACGCGGGCCGATGCTTTTTGACAGGTATTACAAAATGCCGGAAAAGACCGCCTCCTCTTTTCGGGGAGAATGGTTCTCGGCGGGGGATCTGGCCAGAAGGGATGAGGACGGGTATTATCAGATCGTGGACCGGAAGGACAACATGATCATCACCGGGGGTGAGCATGCCTATCCAAGCGAAATCGAAGAGGTTGTTGGGAGTCATCCTGCCGTCTTCGACACTGCGGTCATCGGCATGCCCGATGAGAAATGGGGTGAAAAAGTGGTCGCGGTGGTTATCCCCAAGGCGGATGTCGATGAAAACACGCTTCTCGAATATTGCCGGGACAAACTCGCCGCATTCAAGCGGCCCAAGCAGATACTCTTTATCAAAGCCGAAGAAATGCCGCGAACGCCAACGGGGAAAATATTACATCGCGTATTGAGGGATCGATATTGCCGATAACCGGCATCGGCGCCGCCTTCCGAGTAACTTCAAAGAAGTCACTCAACGATAAAGCGCCGCCGGGGCGTGGGTCGCTACTTTGTTTCAAGCATCCCGAATGCCTCCGCGTCGATCGGTTTGATGCCGTTTTTCAGGAGTATCTCGATAGCCTTGTCATTGTCGTTGAAATGGAAAATCATGACCGCCCTTTTCGATGAAAATCCGATGAATGCGTACATGTAAGCCACATTGACTTTCGCTTTCTGCAGGGGCTTCAGGAGCGCCGCAAGCTGGCCCGGCTTGTCTTCAATCTCGACAGCTACCACCTCATCCACCTTTGCGGGTATCTGTTTTTCCATCAGGATGCGCCTGGTTTTTGCCAGATCTGAAACCAGGAGCCTCAAGATTCCAAACTCACCCGTATCGACGAGGTTCAGGGCCCTCAGGTTTACCCCCGCATCTCCAAGGGTCTTGGTAATCTCGAACAACCGGCCGGGTGAATTTTCAATATGAATGGCGATCTGTTTTAGTTTCATGTCAGCCTCCAAATATCCTTTCCTTCTTCAGCATATTCAAGGTGCGAAATTGCATAACGCCAATAGAACGGGTCTCGTGCGGAAAACCTGCCCTGTGGGTTCTCCTATATCTCTCTCGGTCCGACAATGTCAAGAAGCTTGCTGCCCAAAATATCCATTGACAAGCAAAAACAGCCCCCCTATACTCACGCCCCCGTGAAGGCGATGTCCGATCGCGGTGTGCCGGCGTTTAATGCCCCGGGGGCCAATGTCAATGCGGTCAAGGAGCTGGTGATTGCCGGAATGCTGCTGGCGGCCAGAAATTTGCGCGGCGCGATGGAATTTGTTTCCGCACTCGATCCGGCTGATCCCGGCATGGAGAAGAAGGTCGAGAACGGCAAAAAAAACTACACCGGATTCGAACTGACTGGACACTCTCTGGGAGTAATCGGCTTGGGCAAGATCGGTTGCCTGGTCGCCGATGCAGCAATCAAGAACGTCGGCAACATAGGGCAGATGAGGCCCGAGGCCATACTGCTCAACTTCTCGCGTGATGGGGTAGTCAATGTGAAGGCAGTGCTCGCTGCGCTGGAGGTAAAGAAACTAAGCTGCTACGTCTGCGATTTTCCCAGCCCGGAGGTCAATCGCCATCCGCAGGTTATTGCCTTGCCGCATCTCGGCGCCTCGACCGGCGAAGCGGAGGAGAATTGTGCGGTCATGGTGGCTGACCAACTGCATGATTACCTCGAGCATGGCAACGTACTGAATGCAGTGAATTTCCCGGCGGTGATTTTGCCGCGCGAGTCGAATTACCGCCTTGCCATCGCTAATGCCAACGTACTCAACATGCTCGGCCAGATATCGACGGTGATGGCGAAGGCCAGCCTCAATATTCACAACATGATCAACAAGTCCAAGGGCGAGGTGGCCTACACGCTGGTCGACGTCGACAGTCAAGTGCCGCAACAGGTCGTTGATTTGATCGCAGCCATACCCGGCGTGCTGGCGGTTCGTTATCTACCGCTGGGACCTTGGACCGAAGGTTGAATCGAACTCCCCTTCAATCAGTTTGGTAAGCACCCCGCTGAGCTTATTGGGATGGTGTATGAAGGCATATCGGTTCCCGAAGAGCTTTCGTGGTTTGTTGTCGATTAGTTTGACATGTTTCTCTTTGAGCTCCTGCATTGCATGGGAAAGATCATCTACTTTATATGTGTACGAAAAAAAAATGAATGAAGGTAATGTGATGACCAAGAATGGAAGCATTTACTGGAATCCCGTCATGGAAACGATGCCGCGCGAAAAACTCCGGGAGCTTCAGGTGAAGAAGTTCAGGCGGATCTTCACCTGGGCTTACGAAAACTCGCCGTTTTATCGGAAACTTTACCGGGATGCCGGCATGGAGCCGGGCGACATCAAAACCTATGAGGACATCAAGAAGGTCCCCCGGACAGATAAGGGCATGTTGAGAGACGTCCAGAGCCGGCCGCCTTTCCCCTATGGCGATATGCTGGCCGTTCCGCTCCGTCAGGTCACGGAGTTTAGGCAAACCAGCGGCACCACGGGAACCCCTGTATATCAGGCAGACACTTGGCAGGACTGGGAATGGTGGGCGGAGTGCTGGGCCTATATACTTTATGCCCAGGGTTACCGCGATACGGACAGGATGTTCATCCCCTTCGGGTACAACATTTTTGTTGCCTTCTGGGCCTGTCATTACGGAGCGGAGAAGCTCGGCTGCGAGGTGGTGCCGGGCGGGGTGCTGGACACGGAGGCACGGATCATGAAGATGCAGGAACTCAAGTGCAACTCCTTCGGAGCTACCCCGACTTATGTGCTCGGCATGGCCGACACGGCGAGAAAGATCGGGATTGATCCCCGGTCGATCGGCATCCAGAGGATCACCTGCGCCGGTGAACCGGGCGCCAGCATCCCCACCACGAAGAAGAGGATCGAGGATGCCTGGGGTGCGAAGGTATATGACCACATCGGCGCCACGGAGATAGGCGCGTGGAGTTACAGTTGCACCTTCCAGAAGGGCCTTCACGTGAACGAGGCCTTCTTCCTCGTCGAGATAGCGGATATCGATACCGGTGAAATCATCGATACGCCCGGAAAGAACGGCAAGATGGTTATCACGGCCCTGGACCGGATGGCCAAGCCCTGCATCCGTTTCGACTCGAAAGACGTGATCCGTTGGGCCGACTATGAATGCGATTGCGGCCGCACCTTCAGGAGTATCGACGGCGGTATCGTCGGCAGGACCGATGACATTACCAAGGTCAAGGGCGTACTCCTGGCCCCGACGGCCATTGAGGAAGTGGTTAGGAGTATTACCGAGCTCGGCAATGAATATGAAGTTGTGGTAAGCAAAAAGGGCGACATCGATGAAATCCTCCTTAAGATAGAGATCATGCCGGGACTCGAGAAGAAGGAACCGGATATTCTCAAGCGTTTAAAAGATCAACTCCGGGTCAAGACGAATCTCGGTTATAAAATGGAAATTCACCCATACGAAAGCTTGCCCAGGTACGCCTTGAAGGCGAAGAGGTTCAAAGATCTGAGAGAGCATTAGTAAGTCAGCATAATGAGGAGCATTGACCATGACAACCGGGTATAACATCCAAAAAATGGATGCCAAGATCAAAGAGATAAGGAAAGCCGCAGAAGAACTCCAGGAGTTGGGGGGAGATATCGAGGCCGTAAATAAGAATCTTGTTCGGCTCCTCGCGAGCACGAAGATGCTGGAACTCAACATATCCGATGCGATATCGCTCGTGTAAAGAGAGAAAAAATGTACGCTGAGTACCGCCATATTTTTCAACTGGCCAAACCCTACCTGAATATTCGTAGAAACGATATTCATACGGAGATCGTTTATCGTTTTGCAGTCAGGTTGCTGGAGAGTGAACCAGGCGATGCCTCGGTAGCAATCCCGGCGGTTATCTGCCATGACGTAGGCTGGATCAAGGTGCCGGAGGAACTGCATTTGAAGGCCTTCGGGCCCACAGCCGACCCGAAGCTGACTCGCTTGCATGAGATTGAAGGTGTAAAACTGGCGCAGGAGATTTAAACGACAAGGTCCGGACGCTCTTCCTCTATCTCGCCACCATGTGGGGGCTTGATTACGACCTCGAAGGTCTGGGTTATTTAGTGCCCCTGATGATAAACCGGGGGTGGCATTTCCGCCTGAGTCATATGGGCTCCCATCATGTGGCCCACCTGATGGGAAAGTATATTTCCGAGAATGGCAGCAGGGTAAACATCTGGCGCCCCATACGGACCCCCTTGGCCCCGATAATATTCTCCTGTTTCTCCCGGGAATCCTTGCCGGAACCAGCGCCCCCGGGTTTTCGAGATGGATCGTAGCCACCAAGAGCCCCCTTACCGGCGCTTATATCCGATCGGTGGGAGGAGGAAAATTCGGGGCCGCCATCAAGAATGGCGGGTACGACTTTATTGCTGTCCACGGCCAGGCGGACAAGCCCACCTTCGTATATCTGAGCCGTGAGGGTGTTCAGTTCCTTGATGCTGACTGCCTGTGGGGTCTCGATACCTTTGCCACCCAGGATAAAATCCGGGACAAATATGGCAAAACCCATACCCATATTGCCTGCATCGGACCGGCGGGCGAGAATCTCGTAAAATTTGCCGCTATCATCCATGAGAAAAGGGCGGCGGCCCGGGGCGGCGTCGGCGCGGTCATGGGGGCCAAAAATTTGAAGGCCCTCGTAATTCACACAACCGGTGCGAATACGCCTGCACTCCACGACCGGGAAGCCTTCCTGAAGCTGGTCAAGGATCACAACAAGATCCTCAAAACCCATGTCCGGCGGAAGAAAATGACCACCTACGGCACAACCTTCATGACCTCGAAGATGCATGAGATGGGGATTTTTCCGGTGAAGAATTTCCAGGAAGGTTGCCTGCCGGGTGTGGAGAAGATCGATGGCGAGGCGTTCCAGAAATTGAAAACAGCCGACTACGGCTGTTATGCCTGTTCGACCCGTTGCGGCAATGTCTTCAAGGCCGCGGAAGGACCTTATAAGGGGGCGGAAAGTGAAGGGCCGGAGTACGAAACGATCTTCTCCTTCGGCGGAGAAATCGCCAACACGGACGCCGGGGCGATTATCGCGGCCGACGCCCTCTGTGATCGCCTGGGGTTGGACACGATCAGCATGGGCGTGGTGGCTGGATTTGTGATGGAGCTTTACGAAAAGGGCATTTTGAGCGCGCAGGAATTGGATGGTATGAAGCCGGAGTGGGGCGACCATGAGGCGCTCTTTAAACTCATCGAAAAAGTAGCTAAGAGAGAAGGCATCGGCAACATCCTGGCTGAAGGGACAAGAAAGGCCGGTCAACTGATCGGGAAAGGCGCGGAATATTATGCCATGACCGCAAAAGGGCTGGAACTTCCCGGATACGACCCGCGGGCGGCCAAGGCTCACGGTCTTGGTTATGCCACCTCGAACATCGGCGGCAGCCACATGTACGGCTATGCCCGCCAGGAGATATCCGGCTTCATGCAACCGAGAGAAATAGACCGTTTTGCCGATGAAGGCAAGGGTGACGTGGCGGGATGGAACCAGATAAAAAAGGCGGTGGAGGAAACGGGTATCCTCTGCAATTTTGCCGACACCAATATTACTCCGCAACTGATCTGCGACCTCTTTGTGAGCGCTACGGGCCGAAGCGATCTGGCAGAGGCCAAAAACATCAACAAGTTTGGCGAGAGGATTGTCTGCTTAGAAAGATGCTTTAATGTCCGGGAAGGGTTCAGCAGAAAGGACGATACGCTTCCGGAGAGGATGTTCAAAGAGCCCCTGAAGAATGCCGGGCCTTCTACAGGGCAGGTCATCAGGAAGATGGACAGCCTCCTGGATGAGTATTATGACTTTATGGGTTATGATAAAAACGGGATGCCTACGGTGGAAAAGTTGAACGAATTGGGTCTCGGAAAAGTGGCGCATGAGGTATCAAAATTCCGCAGGCAGGTTAGCAGCGATGCAGATAAATCTTAAATTCAGCTTGCAGTCAGGTTGCTGGAGAGTGAACCAGGCGATGCCTCGGCAGCACTCCCGGCGGTTATCTGTTCTCACCCCCGATCCGACCATGTCAAGAAACTTGCTGCCGCCGGATCACAAAGCTATGCCGTAAAAGAAACCCTTCCTTTGCCATTATGCCTTGACGCGGTGCGCCGGATTGCCTATAGTGCCGCTGTTTTGTTGGGAATCAGCAAGAATCCGTTACACAAGAAGGGGAACTCATGCCGGACAATCCGCTGCATCTGCTGTTGCACCCGCGATCCGTCGCCACGGCCGGCGCGGGAAACAATCCCATGAAAATGGGAACCCTGCAAGCCCTCTCGCTGATCAAGGACGGTTATCAAGGCAAGTTCTATCCCATCCACCCCACCGACAAGATCGTCCTCGGTCACAGGGCCTACGCTTCGCCGCTGGACCTCCCCGAAACCCCGGACCTCGCCCTGATCGTCGTCCCAACCGACCAGGTCATCCCTGTACTCGAAGATTTCGCGAAGATCGGGACGAAGCGGGCGATCATCATCAGCGCCGGCTTCAGGGAGACCGGCGACGTCGGGCGGGAGCGGGAAGGGCGGCTCAAGGAGATTGCCGCGGCATCCGGGATGCGCTTCCTGGGCCCCAACTGCATGGGGGTCATGAATACCGCAACCGCCCTGAACATGACCATCGGCGAGCTTCCCAAAAGAGAAGGCGCCCTCGGCTTCGCCTCCCAGAGCGGCACCTACGTCGCGCAAACGCTCCCCTACCTCAATGAGCGGGGAATCCGATTCAGCAAGGCGGTCAGTTGCGGAAACGAGGCGGATATCGATATGATCGACGTCCTCGAATACCTGGGGGAAGACAAACAGACGAAGGCGATCATCCTCTACATCGAGGGGCTCCGCGACGGCCGGCGGTTCATCGAGGCCGCCCGGCGGATCACCCCCCACAAGCCGGTGCTGGCCCAGTATGTGGGCGGATCAGTCTCCGGCGCCCAGGCCGGCAAAAGCCACACCGGGGCGCTCACCGGCCCTGATTTACTCTATGAGGGCATCTTCAGGCAGGCCGGGATCATCCGCTGTCACACGATCGAAGATCTCTACGCCCACGGCTGGGTCCACGCCACCCAGCCGCCGCTGCGCGGCAACCGGCTTGCCGTCGTTACCAACTCCGGAGGGCCGGGAACAGCCATCGCCCATACCGCCGATCGGGGAGGCATGACGGTCCCCCGCTTCTCCGACGCCCTTCAGGCGAAGATCCGGCCGCTGATACCGCCCCATGCCGCCAGCGGCAATCCGGTGGATCTCACCTTTCACCTCGACACGCAGGTACTGGCCCTGACCATCCCCGGGTTCATCATGGAGAGCGGCGAGGTGGACGGTCTCATCCTCCACGGCGCGGTGAATTCCGGCTTTTTGAAGATGGTCTATCCCCACGTTAGCGGACTGATCGCCGATGTTTCGCGGGAAGCCTTTCTGGAAATGATGGCAAAGGACATGCCTGCCGCTATGGAGCTGCCCCGGAAATACGATCTCCCGCTGGTGGTCTCCTCATTCTTCGGGCGGGAGGACAACTTCACTTCCTTGTACATGGACCATGACATCCCCGTCTTCGACTCGCCGGAAAAGGCGGCGCGGGGGATGGCGTCGCTGCTGCGCCGCCTTGAGATCCGCCGGCGCAAATCCATTGTGACGCCTGTCCTGCCTCCGGCCAGCCCTGCAGCCGTAGGGATCATCCGGACGGCCCTCGCCGCCGGTCAGAAGGCGCTTGACGAGCACCAGGCAAAACAGCTCCTCGACGCCTATGGCGTTCCGGTCACCCGGGAGGAGATCGCCCGGACCGAAGACGAGGCGGTAAAAATTGCTAACGGAATCGGCTTCCCCGTCGCCGTCAAGGCGTGCGCCTGGGAGATCATGCACAAGTCCGGCCTTGGGCTCATCGCCCTGAACATCCGGTCGGAAGAGGCCCTCCGCGAAGCCTTCCGGTCGGTCCGCGAGGCCGCCGGGAAGCCGATTGCCGTCCTCATCCAGGAGATGGTTTCGGGAAACCGCGAATTCGTCGCCGGAATGACCCGCTTCCCCGGCTTCGGCCCCTGCGTCCTGTTCGGCTTGGGCGGCGTCTTCACCGAGGCGCTGAAGGATACCGCCTTCCGCGCCGCGCCCCTCAGCGCCGTCGAGGCGGAGGAGATGCTGACCGACATTCGGGCGAAGGCGCTTTTGGGCGAGTTCCGCGGCCTTCCCGCCGTGGATGGCCCGGCCATCGCCGGGATCCTCCAGGCGGTGGGCGCGATCGCCCTCCTCCACCCCGAAATCGCCGAGATCGACCTTAACCCGATCATCATCGCGGGCTCCAAGCCCGTCGTCGCCGACGCGCTGTTTGTCCTCCAGGCATGACCTTCCGCTGGGTCATGAAGAACGCCTCTCGTTTTTCATGACCCAGCGGAATACCCATGACATTTCGGCAGATTTCTGTTATAGGTTAGCCATGATCAATCATCCGGAAATCCTCGGAAAATTTGAAGATGATTTCCTCCGCGTCCAAGGCCCCCTGCCCTATGAACAGTCTCTGAGACTTTTTACCGGCATGTGGCGGGAGGCGGTCCTGCTCGGGGTGTTTCCCCCCGCGGACCCGCTGGAAGGCATCGATGTGGACATCCGGGTGGCCGGAATTCTCAATGCATGTTTGACGAAACCCTTGCCGGAATAGGCGCTTCTCTCGAAAGATACGGGATCCCCTACATGATTATCGGGGGACAGGCCGTGCTGTTGTATGGAGAACCCCGGCTCACGCGGGACATCGACATCACCCTGGGCGTCCATATCGACCATCTCGACACCCTTCTCGACATGACCCGGCATCTCGGCCTCACGCTCCTCACGGAGGACGTTGCGACATTCGTCAGACAAACCATGGTGTTGCCCGCTGTCCCTTCTTCACCGGGGGGCGCCCCGCGGTGAAGCGGTTTCCGGGGAGATCATCCCGATTTTCAAATCCTCTTTCGACCCGCTGGGGAGTGGGAGGGCAGAAGGGATGGATCCATATTCAATGCCGCTGAGCCAGAATAGAATTTCAGAAGTCTTAAATCATGAGCTTGTTTAACCGCCACGTGGTCGTGGACGTCGAAACGACGGGGCTTTCGCCCCGGCAAGGACACCGGGTGATCGAGATCGGCGCGGTCGCCATCGAGGAGGGGACCGTCGTCGGGGAGTTTACCTCGCTGATCGACGCTGGCGTGCCGGTCCCCTACGCCGTTCAGGCGATCCATGGGATCACCGACGAGATGCTCGCCGGGCAGCCGACGCCGGAGCAAGTCCTTCCCCTGTTTTACAAGTTCATTCGCGACAGCGTCCTGATCGCCCACAACGCCGCCTTCGACGTCCGCTTTCTCCGCCACGAGTTTGCCCGGCTGGGGCTGGGCCTTCCTCATCCGCACGTCTGCACGCTGGAGCTAAGCCGGCGCCTCCTCCCCCGCCTTTCGGACCACACCCTGGAGACCGTTTACCTCCACCTCTTCCCCGACGCCGGCCTTCACCGGCAGAATCACCGCGCCCTCGACGACGCCCGCATGACGGCGAAGATCTGGCTGAAGCTGGCGGGAAAATAAACCTCCGCAAACTGCAAGCTGCGGCCTGCGATCTTTATGAGTCAAGAGAAGACAAACCGCCGATTGGAAAAAGGAGGTAATTGCAAAACGTTTTGTCATGCCCGAATGCTCTTATCGGGCATCCATGATTTCAGGCAGTTATAAACTTGA
>MNZQ01000001.1 GCA_001873745.1 Syntrophaceae bacterium CG2_30_58_14 | reverse complement strand
TTCTCGCGGAGAAGCTGACGGCGGCGGAGTTTCTGAGATTAAATAGGGACAGAGCCCTATTATTTCCGGGAAATAATAGGGCTCTGTCCCTATTTAATCCCGACATTACCGAGGGCCTGCCGGGGAAGAAGCTCAACCGGGAGTGGTGGGATTATGGGATTCGGCCGTCGTTTCGGATGTTCCTCAACGATCCGTCGGGGTTCTTCAAGTACCGCGCCGGCATGCGGGGGTGGGTGAGCCTCTATCCTTGGTCGGGCGGGACCATCATAACGGGCCTCGAGTGGTACCCCTTCAACACGGTCTCGTCGTCCAACGCCCCCCCGGCGACGGCGGTGCGGACCGATCTCGTCCCTTACCAGCAGAACAAGGAGACGCTGTCGATGCTGATGCTCGATCAGATCGAGAAGTTTCCTTGGCAGATCTACGGGCGCGCGGCGGTGGGACTGCTGGAGGTGCAGTTCGCGGGGATCGACGCGGAGGCGGCGAGGCCGTTCTTCGGCGGGCGGCTGATGCTGGGGCTCTCCGGCAGCGTCGTGAAGAAGCGGGACCCGGACCGGGCGCTGGGGCTCAAAGAAAACGATTTCAGGGACCGCTATGAGACGGCTTTCGTCAACACGCGCCTGAACCTCCCGGAGGTGGAGGCGGCGATCGATCTGAAGATGGGGCAGTTTCTGGCGGGCGACCGGGGGACGCGCATAACGCTATCAAAATTTTTCAACGGCGTGGTGCTGTCGGCCTGGTACAGCGAGACGAATACGGACCTCTTTACGGACAACTTCAACCGGGGCTACCATGACAAGGGGATCGCCGTGACGATCCCGCTACGGCTATTCGGCGGGACCGATTCCAAGACCTCCTACGGATTCGGCATCTCCCCTTGGACGCGCGATGTCGCCCAGGACATCGACCACTTCAACACCCTCTTCGACCACATCGGCCGCAACACCGACATCTACCTGAAAAAAGACGCCCTCTCCCGAGACTACCGCAACGCCGGCTTTAAATAGGGACAGCGCGGATCATGCCAAAGTGGTGAAGATGATGCAAAATGATATCAAAATCATACCCCTCGTCACCACGACCGATTCCCGGTTTGTCGTCTTTTCCGAGTTGTGCCCGAAAAGGTGGAATGGATCGTCTGGCTACGGGAGATCCGCGATATCACTCAGATCCTGATGAACACGGCTGTAACCGCCGGTGTCGTGCTGAGGCTGTGTTAAAAAAACCGATCAAAGTGTGATCCAATTCACACTCTTTGAAAAATATTTCTTGACATGAAGGAGGTGATGGGTTTAAAAGACTACCGTACACTTTCCACCAGTAGAAAAGCTCGGTCATTCGTGGTTTGCATACAATCGATATCCACGGGAAATACCATCAGTGGTTAACGTCTCAAAGGGTTGTTATTTCAAAGTGTTTTTAGGCTTATTTTATGTCTTTCAAAGAAGGAGGCAGTGGATCATGCGGAAATTCAGAAAATACTCGATTGGCGTTGCACTCTTGTTTGTTATAACGCTTGCGATTCCTCTTCAGGTGTTTGCTCAGGCTCAAGGCGCCGCGGGCGGTGGTGCGGCCGCAGGCAGCGGAGCTGCCGGTGCGGGCGCTGCCGCGGGTGCGGGCGCTGCCGCCGGGATCACCGCGGGTACGATAGCGGTTGGCGTCGCCGTGGCCGCTGCAGCGGTTGCCGCTGTTGCAACGTCCACGGGTTCGGAAACGACGACGACCCATCACGCCACCACCACCCACCATTAATCGGGTGAGCATGCGATTGGTTTGAACATGTCGAATTCCCCGGAACAGCTTCCGGGGAACTCCGGTTGCAGGAGACCCCTGTCATGGTCGAAGGATCGAATCATGACGGGGGTGAGAGCCTCCGGGATTTCGATCCTCCGTCGTTTTTTCCCATCCGTGCCGATGAAGAAATTTTCCCCACTGACATTTTTCCTTGTGGTCGCTTTGCTCTGTTGCATGGCGTTTCCCGCCGTGATGCGGGCCGCCGCGGACCCGAAGGAGGAGGCTGAAATCCTCAACGCGGCGGAATCCCTCTTCCTGAGCATGGCGAAGCAGGATTTCCCGGCCGTCTGGCGGGGGCTCACCGCCGACACGCAGCGCTCTACCGTCCGGAACGTGCACAAGGCCGTCGTCAAGGCGGGTATGACGTTCAGCGAAGAGGAGATCCGGGCGGACTTCGAAAAGGGCGGGGGGCTTGCGCTGGACTACTGGGGAGGCTACCTCTCCCGGTTCGACCCGAAAACCGTCCTGGAAGAGAGCCGCTGGACCTTTGGCGAATTCAAAAAGGACCGCGCCGAGATCCTCCTCCGCTATCAAAAATCCGATTATGACGCGCACCTCAAGATGTTCCGCGAAGGCGGCCTCTGGAAAGTCGGCCTCGACGAAACCTTCTCCACCCGCCAGTAAAGCCCTGACCCCAAAACTGACCCCCAAAATAAAAAGAAAGGACGAACCGATGGAAGGGAAGAAAGAACCCAGGAAGCTTACGTTGACCAGCACCAAACAGGAGATGCTTCAGGCCTACAACACCCTCCTGAAGGAACTGCAGGCCAGGCAGGAAGGGGAGCTCAAGCCGGAAAAGAGGATCGAGGAGAAGAAGAACCGGGAGGCGGTTCAGGTGGCGGAATCCCTGACGGCGGAAGGGGTCGGCAAGGAGATCGCCGCGCTGAAACTGGAGATCGGCAAGACCCTGACCGGGATTTCCGACCAGTTGGAGGGCGAGGTGAGCCGGTTCGTCGCCATCCGCAACGCGATCGGCGCCAAGGAAAAGGAGCTCGCGGAACTCTACGAGATCGAAAAATCGGCCATGAGCCTGGCGGCCCTTATCGAGGCGCAGAATCAGAAGCGCCAGGAATTCGCCGCTGAGATGGAAGAGAAAAAGGAATCCCTCCGGCAGGATATCGAGACCACCCGCGCCGCGTGGGAAAAAGAGCAGGAAGAGCATGACGCCGCCGTCAAGGAGCGCGACACAGCGGAGAAGAAGAGGCAGACCCGGGAGAAGGAGGAGTTCGACTACGCCTTCTCCCGGGAGCAGCAGACCGCCGCCGACCGGTTCGCCTACGAGAAGGCGAAACTGGAGAAGGAGCTGAAGGATAAGAAGGAGCAGATGGAGCAGGAGCTGAGCGCGCGGGAGGCCGCCATCGCCGCAAAAGAGGCGGAACTCAACGACCTGCGGAAACAGGCCGTTCAGCACCCCAAGGAGTTGGAGACCACCGTCAACCGTGCGGTCAAGGAAACCTCCGAGCGCTTGCTCCTGGAGGCGAAGAGCCGGCAAGAGCTCCTGAAAAAAGAGGCCGAGGGCGAGCGCAACGTCTTTACGGCCCGCATCGAATCGCTGGAAAAGACGACGAAGGAACAGTCCGAGCGGCTCACTGCTCTGACCAAGCAATTAGAGGCGGCCTATCAGAAGGTCCAGGACATCGCCGTCAAGACGGTGGAGGGCGCCTCGAACAGCAAGTCCGTCGCCAGCCTCCAACAACTCCTCGGCGAGCAACTCCGCAAGCAGACCCCTGATAAATAGCGAAATGACGGGGTCAGGCCTTGATGGTGAGCTTTTGCCTGCCCTGGGTTTATCGCAGGGCGCCATAGCGTTTTCGAGGAAGAGGCGTAATATGAATCATGCGAAAACCAATAAAGATCAATCGGGGAAAGCGGGGGAGTCCTTCCTGTCAACAAAAGATATCCCCCCCCGCGAACGGCTTATTTTCGCCCTGGATGTCTCCTCTATTGATGAAGCAAAAGCGCTTGTTGAGCAACTTGATGATTCCGTCATGTTCTATAAGTTGGGCCTGCAACTTTTTATGGCCGGCGGCTACTTTGAATTCATCGAATGGCTTCGGGAACGTGGTAAAATAGTCTTTGTCGATTTGAAATTCTTTGATGTTCCTCAGACCGTTAAATCGGCAGTAATGCAACTAAAGAATCGCGGCGTCTATTTTGTCACGGTTCATGGAAATGACAAAATTCTGGAAGCGGCGGTTGAGCATAAAAACGGACTTAAAATCCTGGCCGTTACCGTGTTGACCAGTTTGGATGAAAGTGATTTAAAAGACTTGGGATTTCAATGCAACGTAGAGGAACTTGTTTATTCCAGAGCGAAAAGGGCTTTAAAAATTGGATGTGACGGCGTGATCTCATCGGGTCTTGAGGCGCCGCGATTAAGGCGTGATATTGGGGAGCAGTTCCTGATTGTGGCGCCAGGCATAAGGCCGGTCAAGAATGTAGATGATCAGAAGCGAACCGTAGATGTAAAAAAGGCTTTTTTAAACGGTGCAGACTATATCGTTGTTGGCAGGCCGATCAGGGAAGCAAAAGATCCCCATAAGGCCGCAGAAGACATACAGAAAATGATCGGTTCGTTATTCATCAGATAAGGTCACAAAATGGGGTCATGTCTTTAATTTCAAGACCGCCAAGACGGGTGACCCCCAAGACGCTCCGACTCCCCATAATCATCACGTAGGCTACAGGACGATTTTATAAGATTCATCAACGCCGATTTCGTGCTTTCCCGCATAGACGGCCCCGCTCCAGCCGTCGATGCTGATGAAATCTCCGCCACGGATGGTTCTTCCGTCGACCTTGCTGTACCCTTGCGACTCATAGACGTGAAGCTTGTTGAAGCCGACCACGCCGACTTTGTTGAGCTGGGGGATCGTGACCGCTGCATGGGACGTGCCGCCGCCCCTCGCCGTCAGAATGCCATCGGCCTTCAGGATAATGCCGACGTCGTCGGGAACCGTATCGGGACGGATCAGAATCAGCGCGGTTTCCGGTTCCTTTTCCCGGAAATGTTCGATCTCCTTTTCGGAATAGACCGCCCTGCCGGTCAGGGCGCCGCCGCTCACCCCGATGCCGATGCCGAGGAAAGACCGTTCAAGCTCCCCATCGGCGACAAAGGTTCGGACTTGGTCGGTTTCCCTCTGAACCATCTCCCGCGTCTGGAGGATATAGAGCCCTCTTTTCGTGTCGTTCTCAAACGTGAATTCGATCTCCTGCTGGTTGAATCCTTTTTCATAAACCAGCAATTCCGCGATCCGGACCAGTTCGCTGTAGATCTCCGGGAATTTCGTTTCCAGCGAGATCAGGGACTCCCTTTTCTCCGTAATTCTCTGTTTTTCCGAAATGGGAAAGGTTTCCACAAGACCGGAGACGATATCTTCCCCCTGAACGCAGAAGATGAAATCTCCGTTGATCGCGACGTCTTGCGAGGACCCCTTGGGATCCCGCGTAAAGATCACCCCTGACCCCGAGTGTTCATTCAGGTTGCCGAACACCATGGCCTGGACGATCACGGCCGTGCCCCATTCGTCCGAAAGATGTATCTGATGGCGGTAGATCCGCGCCTGTTCGGAATGCCAGGAGGCGAAAACGTCCAGGATGGCGTGCTGGAGTTGCTGGTAGGGATTGTCCAGGATCCGGATACCCCGCTTGACGATCGCCTCTTTGTAGGAAAGGGCTAACTGTTTCATCTGTTCCGGATTGAACTGAAATTTCTTCGCAACCGCATAACGGCTCTTGTAACTTTTCATGATTTCATCGAAGATATTCCGATCAATCCCCTGAAACATCGCCCAGGTCTGCAGGAATCGCCGGTATGAATCCCACGCCGCCCACGGATAATCTTCCTTTTGGGCAAGCCCCTCCGCAATCGTTTCATTGATCCCCACATTGAGAATGGAACACATCATCCCTGGCAGTGAAATCGTTGCGCCGCTCCGCACCGAAAGCAGCAGGGGGTTCCGGGGATCGCCGAACGTCTTTCCGGTAATCCGTTCAAGCTCCTTGATTTCCTTGTAAACCCTCCGTTTCAAATCCTTGTAAATATGTTTATACCCCACAATGCCTTCATAGCCCCGGAACACCTCCGTCGTGATGATGAATCCCGGCGGTACCGAGAGATTGAATGAGATCAGCTCCTTTAACAAATAAGCCTTGTTGCCGATGAGGATCTGGTTGTCCGCATCCCTGTTTTTTTTATAAAGGGTCGATATCGCCAATTCCGGGATATAGGCCATGACCAGATTGAGGATCTCTTTATTGTCCTTGAATTTTTCAAGCTCGGCGCTCAGCGTCCGGATGACGGCATTCACGAAATTATCCAGGACTTGCAGACCGAAGGCGGAGGCGATGATGGAACGGACAAAGTTTTCCGAGTACTGATAAAAGGCCTTCTGGTCCTTCGGCGCTATGATTTTATTGTGGGGACACGATGGGGCATCATGTCCCCATTCGTCACCATCGATCATCTGGCCGATAATGACAGGCAGGTTGGAGCGATGGGCGTCGATATAATAATCGCGGGTGATATCCTGAATGCCTTTGGCGATGAACTGGAAGATATCGATATACTGATCGATCGAAAACTGCCGGATCTGCAGGGCGCTCGTAATATACCTCAGCTTGGCGACAAGCCCTTCCGTGGCCAGGCCTTCCAGTTCGAGCGCCTTGATGTAGAGCCAGAGATATTCGTGAATTCTCAAGAGGGTGCTTTTGGTGATGAACTTGAGGTTCAGGGACTCCACCAGTCTTTCAAAAAGCATCGTGGCAAAGCTTTCAAGGCGAAACGTAAGCCCCATGGCCTCAAATTTTTCTTCACGATAGCTCCCGTACATGGACGGGATTCCGGCAGCAATATGCCGTTTATAATAGATATTTTCAAAATAGTCCATCTTTTGGGATGAAAGGACCTTCTCCTTCAGAACGGCGAGCATCGCCAGAACGAGGGTCAGGCTTTTGTAATAATCCTTTCTTGCCAGTGAGCGCTTGAGGGAACGAATTTTCCGCATATCCAGCAGACAGGAGGTCTCAAGGTCCCTGAGGATATCCATGTGCTGATGGAAATACTTGTTATAAATGAGCTGATAGAACCGGATCATCAGTTCGGCGCGCTCTTTTTCCCTCCCGCTGACGCCGGCGACGCAGTTGATCTCCTTTGATATTTTCTCGCGGTCCCATTCAAGCAATTTCGGAACATCGTCATGGATCTTCTGAAACAGGCTGCCGAAAATGATGTGAAGCTCGTCAAAATATTCGCCCGCAGCCTCAACCTCTCCGTAAACCTCCGCGGGCAGGTGGTCCTGCAGAGATCTCTTATCGCCCGAATTCCAGTAGCGAAAAATGTCTTCGATAAAGGGGACCAGGCGGCTGTTGCTTTCAACGTGAGACTGCTTCCGCAGAAAATAGATGAGCCTGTCGCGTCTGGCGGAAAGCTCATCCACCGCCGTGGAGATCGTCCGCAGCTCCCCCTCTGCGCCGATTTCGGTGAAATAGATCGGGAAGATTCTGAGGAGCTGCTTCACAAGATTGTAGGCAGGCAGGATATCGGCATTCAGGAGCCGGGAGATATCCTTCTGGAGAAGGTCCGTATCCCGGATGAAAACACCCTTCAATTTCAGATTGATGATGAGGGCTGAGAGAAGTCTCTTCGTCCATCTCGGCTTCCGGGAAATAATCTCCAGCCAGGAGCGGATGTTTTGAATGTGGGCCGGGTTCACCTGGATCTGCCATTCGGCGGTCGATCCCTTGACGTCGGGATGCTGAAAACCGAACGCCACGAGCTCCTCGATGAAGGTATCGACAAGAGAATGATTATTCAATTCAAAGATCTCTTTGGCCAGGGTCGTGATGCAATCGAGGATCGAACTCCGGTACTGACTCTGCAGGACCGTTTTTTTCCATAAACGGAATATCTCCCGGACAAGATCATTCACATTCCGATCGCTTTCCTCCTTCAACGCCCTTCCCAGGCAGCGATTGATCTCGATCAGGCCCGTGTTGTGGATATCCGACAGCCCGGCAACGCCCATCATCTTGAAAAGGAAATGGAGTTTCACCAGATAGCGGCGTCCTTCAAAGGCGCCTGATTTTTCAAGGGCATCGGCGATCACCAGATAACCGTTTGCGATCTGCGCATGGTCGGGCATCTCCAAGTACCGCGCAGGCCCATCCGCATCGGTCGCCGCCTGTTGATGAAGATCTTCGAGGCGGGCGATCAGCTTGCGGAGATGTTCGTGGGAAAGGGGTACAATCAGCTCACGATAGGCATCGCAATCTTCCCTGGTCTCGCCATCCGTTGAAAACCACAGTGAAGGATCGGGTTGCGTAAGCCAGTAGCGGTATGTCGATTGGAAGGCAGAAAAGAGGAGTCGGCTGACCTCATCCAGAATGGGGACAGGATGCCGCATCGTGTCCCCATGATTATCCATCATCCGCCTGGCGACGGCCTTCACATAACCCGATGATTTTTTCAAAAGCTGACCCTGTGACCGCGACAGATCGGCGAGAGATCGGAAGAGGGGGGGGAAAAGGGCCGCGTTTCTCGCCAGCCGGTTGCCGCTGTTAGAAAGAACGGTATTGAGATATTCAAAGCAATAACGGACGGCGTTGTCTCTGACCTCTTCGTCGCCGGCCGAAGTGATGACGGCAAGATAGATATCCGCAAACGTTTTCAGCGCGGATAATCCGTCTTCATGGGTATTGAAATCATAGAAATCGCCTATGGAAAGGGTTTTAAGCTGTACCAGCAGGTATTCCCAGTTCACAAACGGGTGATGAAGCTCCACGAGCAGTTCTTCCGTGCGCTTCGACACCCCGTAATGGTTCTTGACGACACCAAGGAGTCTCCTGTATTTCTCAGGAATGTCCACAACCGCCTTGGTTCTTTCCAGATTGATTTCCAGCGCCGTCAAGGGCCGTGTTTTCCCCTTCGTATCCATCTGTACAGACTAATCCGAACGGGCAAATATTGCAAATCCTAACTTTTTGGCGAATACAAAATAAGCATTGACGAATATCGGCCGGCTGGCTATGATCCGCAAACGCCGATTGTGGGGCGTTATCGTGGACCGTCGAAGGATGGTCAAGATGGAAACAGGAATGAAGGCCGCCGTTCATTTGGAGGATGGGAAAATGGTCCGCCCGGTCATCGCAGGAAACTGGAAGATGAACAAAACGGTCGCCGAGGCCGTCGATTTTGTCTCGCGCCTCGTAAAGGCCCTCGACCCGAGTCCGGCGCCGGAGGTGATCATCGCCCCGCCTTTCACGGCGCTCCAGGCGGTGGCAGCGCTCCTCCAGGGATCGCCTGTTTGTCTGGCGGCTCAGAACCTCCATGAAGCAGAGAAGGGGGCTTACACAGGGGAGATCTCCGGCGCGATGATTCGTGAGGCAGGATGCACACATGTGATCATCGGCCACTCGGAGCGGCGCACCCTCTTCGGCGAGCAGGATGAGCGCATCCACCGCAAACTCCTGGCCGCCCTCGCGGCGGGTCTGAAGCCGATCTTCTGCATCGGGGAAACCCTTCAGGAACGGGAAGAGGGCCGGATGAAAAACGTTATCGAGCGACAGATAAAAGAGGGGTTGAATAATTTAACCGCCGATGATATAAGACGCACCCTCGTTGCGTATGAGCCGGTATGGGCGATCGGCACCGGCAGGACGGCAACCCCGGCGCAGGCGGAAGAGGTGCATCGCCTCATCCGGGAATGGATCGCCGGCAGTTACGGGAACGAAGCGGCGGCAGAGATGGCCGTCCTGTACGGGGGCAGCGTTACGCCAAAAAATATCACCGATCTGATGTCCCAGCCGGACATCAACGGAGCGCTGGTCGGAGGGGCCAGCCTGGACGTCGGGTCTTTCGTCCAGCTTGTTGCATATCAATCCATTGAAGGGGTATGAAAAAGTGCAGATTCTGATTACCATTGTACATGTCGTTGCCTGTATCGTCCTGATCCTCGTCGTGCTCTTGCAGGCGGGAAAGGGCGCAAATATGGGCGCGGTCTTCGGCGGGTCCAGCCAGACCGTCTTTGGAAGCAGCGGTCCGGGGGGCTTCCTCAGCAAGATGACGACCGCGATCGCCATCATCTTTATGCTGACCTCGCTCAGCCTCTCCTACATGGTTTCCAAGAGAGGGAGTTCCTTGATGGAAGGCGCCGCCAAGCCTGTAGCGCAGAAAACGGTCCCGACGCCGAAACCGGCGGCGCCGCCTGCCCCGGCGACCACCCCGGCGCCTCAGCTCCCGGCAGCTCCGCAGACGGCAAAATAGCTATTTCGGTAGAGAGGCGGAACAGCGAACGGCATCGGGAAAAGCGCAGTTGATTCGGTATGTTCACCGAGTTGGTCCGGGACCGCCCGCCGTTGTCGAAGGGCTCTTTTGATATTGACAAAGCGATTTGAAACGGATAAGTTCCCAGCAACGTCGAAGAGGTATCGCAAAGGAGCGATGCCAAATCTTCCCGCAAACGCCGAAGTGGTGGAATCTGGTAGACACGCTATCTTGAGGGGGTAGTGGACAAAATCCGTCCGGGTTCAAGTCCCGGCTTCGGCACCATAAGAATGATAGAGGGTTGACTCGGTCATGGGTTAACCCTCTTTTCTCTGATATCCGCAATCATAAGAACTTTCAGAACGAGACGTACAAGAGGCTTTTTATCAATTGCACTGTCGGAATAACAGGGTTATAATGAGGACCGTATAATAGATACTCATGATCTAATAAGGAGGACCAAAACCATGTCTACAGACTTGATCGACTTAACAGCGGATATCGTTATCGCCCATGCTTCCGTTACGGAAATGTCGACGAATGACCTGCTCAGGGAAATCAAGACGGTTTATGCGACGCTCGAAGCGCTGTCTAAGGGCGGAAAAGCTTTGATCCTGGGAACATCGGATAAGGAACCGAAAGCATCCGCAAAGAAACTGCGGGAATCTGCGGAACCTTTGACCGGGAAGGCAGAAGAAAAAACTGCAATCCCTCCGGCGCCGGCCATGACCATCGAGGAGGCATTCAAGCCGGATCAGGTTGCCTGTATGGTTTGCGGCAAGACGGGCATGAAGACCCTGAAACGGCATCTCGCCTCGGCTCACGATTTGAAGCCCGGCCAATATAAAAGGCAATTCAAGATCCCCAAGGATCAGCCATTGGCGGCCACGGAATACGTCGAACAGAGGCGTCGGATCGCTTTGGAAAGAGGCTTGGGAGAGAAGCTAACTGCGGCAAGAGAGGCCAAAAAAAATAAGCAGATGGGAGAATGAAAGGAGAACAATCATGAGCCTGACCAAGATTGATATCATCGACTCCATTTACGAGAAACTCGGCATCCCCAAAAAAGAGTGCGCCCGTATCGTCGAAAGCATTTTTGCAATCATCAAGGATGACCTCGACCGCGGAAATGACGTGATGGTCTCCGGTTTCGGAAAATGGACGGTCAAAGCCAAGAAAAAACGAAAGGGCAGGAATCCCCAGACAGGGGAATCATTGATGATTGACGCGAGAAAGGTGGTTACCTTCAAACCATCCCAGGTGCTCCGTGGGGCGGTCAATGATTGACGGCTCCGGTTCAACGGTTATTGAGACGGGGTAAGATTGCATTGCGGTATGGCCGCTGATGAATCGTCGCTCGGCATAGCCGTGAGCGGAGTTCAAAGGAGGAGAATATGATGAAAAGAGTGAAGGCCATACTCTGTTTCGGTATGGTTATGTTGACCACGACCGGCTGCGCTTCCATTAACTATAATGAAATAGCGCCCAATGCCGGCGCCTTTAAACCGAAAGTTGCCGTTGTGCTCCCGGCGATTAAAATGCCGGAAGGCGTCGATCAGGAAGTCGATAAAGTTGTGAAGGCGATTTACGATGCCGCCGTTGCGACGAAGCGGTTCGAACGGGTCATGGACCCCATGGATGCAAGATTCCAGATGTTCAATAATCGCGAGCTGCAGGACGCCGTCATGAGCTATACAACAAAATTGAGATCTCTTGGGGTTTCCGACAAGGAGAGTTGCCGGAAGATCGGAGAAATCTATCAGGTGGATACCATTATCGTTGGAGATGTGGGTAAATGGGGCCATGTAAAATATGCCGACGAAAAAGCCGGAGAAGTCGGGATGGCGATCAAAATGGTTGACGCGGCGACAGGTTCCGTTTACTGGAAGGCATCCCATACCGCAAAAAAAACATACTCCCTGTTCAAGCCGGATCTCGCGGATATGGCCGCCGATCTATCAAAAAAGATTTTCGACTTTATGCCAAAATCCAAATAACCCCCATGCCCAGGCGCGGGCTCAACGAAACATGAAAATCCCCCCGTGCCCCCCTTTAGCAAAGGGGGGCACGGGGGGATTTTCATATAAACAAAAAGACGG
>MNZQ01000071.1 GCA_001873745.1 Syntrophaceae bacterium CG2_30_58_14 | reverse complement strand
GCGCCCAGGATGCCGCCCGGCTGGCCATCGTCTCCGTCGGCCGCCGTCCCGACACCCGCTATGGTCTCGGGATCGACCGGGAGAAGATCCGGGTCGTGTTCTGAAAGGTGCCGTGAATGAATCGAGAGCCCAATCTCCACAATAAAATAGCCCTTGACTTTCCTGATGGGAATCTGTATCTTCCCCTCAACATCAACTTCGTCTATCTGCTCCCCGCTCGACTTGCCGCAAGGCCTTGGGCGGGGTTATTTTTTTGTGGAAGGAGAAAGCGCCACGCTTGAACCCACCATAAAAAGAACCGCGGCCTTCATCGACGGCCAGAATCTCTTCTACGGCGCCAAAGAGGCATTCGGGCGCCGTTTCCCCGATTACGATCCCATCGCCCTCACCCACAGCATCTGTACCCGGCGGAACGAATGGCGTGTAGCGGCAATCCATTTCTACACCGGCATTCCCGACAAGCAGGACAACCCCTTCTGGAATCGTTTCTGGACGGAGAAACTGGCCATGATGGGCAAAAGGGGTGTTCACCTCTTCTCCCGCTCATTGCGTTACCGGAATCAAACCGTCCGGTTGCCTGACGGCTCACAGTTTACTTTCTTGGTCGGACAGGAGAAAGGCGTCGACGTCCGTCTCGCCTTGGATATCGTCCGACTTGCCCGGCAGGGCGCCTATGACGTAGCTCTGATATTCAGCCAGGATCAGGATTTGACTGAAGCCGTGGATGAGGTCAAGACAATCGCGCAGCAACAGGATCGATGGATCAAAGTCGCTTCGGCCTATCCTTTCAGCCCAACGAGTCGCAACCGACGGGGCATCGACGGGACGGACTGGATCCCCATCGACCGGGAGACCTATGAAGCCTGTCTTGATCCAAGAGACTATCGATCCAAACGTCAGGATGCGGAGCAACCTTGATCAGGATTTGATAAAGCAAACGGCAACGTTGCAGCCATTGCTCAATCCGGTTGTGTATGAAATAGATGGACATCATTGAACAAAGGAGGTTTCGAGATGGATGATACCGTCCTCAAGATCGCGCTGGCAGGCTTTCTGCACGATATCGGGAAGTTTTCAGATGAAGGCGCGTTGAACGTATCCGACGAATTCATCAATAACAATGCCGGTCTTTATCAGCCTTTTCATAACGGCTACTATTCCCACAAGCATGCGGTTTATACCGCTGCTTTCATTGACCATATAGAAAAACTACTACCGCGAAAATTGAACCAGGCAAACTGGGGGCTCGATGATAGTTTTATCAATCTCACTGCCGGCCATCATAATCCGCAGACGCCGATGCAGTGGATTATCGCGATGGCGGACCGTATCGGCAGCGGCTGGGATCGCGCCACCTTCGACAGTGAATACAATCATGCCGTGGCGTGGCAGGATTATCGGAAGACGCGCCTTTTGCCAATCCTGGAAAAACTTACTCCGGATGATCATGGCAACGCCGAATCTGCGGATGTATTTGCGTATCGATATCCTTTGAAGGAGATGTCGCCGGAAAATATCTTTCCCAATCTGAAGGAACTGGTTTGTCCCAATGACAATGATCAGGCAAAGGATGAATACAAGAAACTCTTCGATGGTTTCGTATATGCCCTGGAGCGGCTCCTCCATCGAGAGGAAAACCTTGATCTCTGGTTCGAGCACCTGGATAGCCTCCTGATGATCTATACAACCGCCATCCCGGCGGCCAGGGCAGGGAAGGTGGTCCCCGACGTCTCCCTATACGATCACTCCCGGATGACGGCGGCGCTGGCGACAGCCCTTTATCTGTACCACAGAGATGAAGGTGAAATGTCCATTGAATCGATCCGAGACGAAATGCCGAAGAAATTACTGCTCATCAGCGGTGATTTTTTCGGCATTCAGAATTTTATCTTCAGCGACAGCGGTGAAGCGGGAAAGAACCGCACCAAGATTCTCCGGGGCCGTTCCTTTGCGGTCTCCCTGTTTTCAGAACTTTTGGCCGACATGCTCTGCCGTGAGATCGGCATTCCTTCATCGTCGGTGGTGCTCAACGCCGCTGGGAAATTCACTATTATTGCCCCGAATACGGAATCCGCAAGGCGGGCGGTCACGGACGTGGAAGACCGGGCAAACGGATGGCTGATGCAGATCGCCTACGGGGAAAGCGCGATCGGAATGGTCTGCCAAGATGCATCTGCTGCTGATATGGTGCATGGCGGATTTGCGGACGTCTGGGATCGGCTAAACCGGAATATGGAGAGGAAGAAGCTCCGGAAATTCGATCTTACAAAAGTGGGTGGCACAGTCGAGGGTTACCTGGACGGGTTCCGCAATGACCTGGTTCATCCGCTCTGTCCCTTCTGCGGAAAGCGCCCCTCCAGTCCGGATGTGGAAGGGTCGCGTTTTGTTGGCGAAGCCGGATCGGCCTGCCGGATCTGCCGCGATCATATTTTTCTTGGTACAAATCTGGTCAAGAGAGACCGTCTGGCGGTGATGACCACCGATGCGGAGATCAAGGGAGATGAGAAATTAATGGAACCTGTCTTCGGAACCTATCAGGTCGCCTTTCTGGGAGGCGGCCTGAACGAGATGGCCAGAAGGGGTCAACTTCTGAAATACTGGGATATTTCCATCAACACGGAGGGTACTGCGGCGAAGGACGTTACGGCGAAGTTCATCAACGGCTATGTCCCGGTCTATCGGGAAGAGGATTGTTATGACGATCGGATTCTCGAAGGAGAAAGAAGTGACGAAAGTAAAGCAGATTTGATCGAATCGATTCGCGAAGAGACGCCGAAGACCTTCACACATATTGCGTCCAAATCTCGGATCCTTAGGGAAAACGGAAAGGGGTACCGCGGTATCGAGGCGTTGGGGATTTTGAAGGCCGATGTCGATGATCTGGGTATGCTGATGTCCTGTGGACTGAAGGGAAAGCAGTTCACGATCTCCCGTCTTGCAACGTTGAGCAGGCAAGTGAATGCATTTTTCACCCTTTACCTGCCGCATCTGCTCAAGACGGATCAGCGCTTCCTGGATGTTTATACCGTCTTCGCCGGTGGGGATGACCTTTTCCTGATAGGCCCCTGGAACCGGATTGTTGAACTTGCCGGATATCTGTCCGAAACATTTGCTGATTATGTCTGTCACAATGGCACTGTGCACTTTTCCGCCGGGATCACCATCCAGAAGCCGAACATCCCACTGGACAGGGTTGCCGAGGAAACGAAGAAGGCCCTTTCACAGTCGAAGCGGGGAGAAAAGAACCAAATCACACTCTTTGCCGAGACGGCGACCTGGGAGGAATTCCGGGCGCTTCGCGAGGTGCGGAATGCGATTCAAGGATGGCGCGTCAAAGACTGGATCAACAGCGCCATGATTTACAGGCTCAACGCCTTCATTGGCATGGCTGCCGAGGAGAAGCGACTTCTGACAAAACGTGAAAACGAGATCGACGTGGAGGATATGGAATGTCTGAAATGGCATTCTTTGTTCGGTTACTCCATTGCACGTAATGTGGGTAAGGGATTGAAGGAAGGAGAAAAAGATGCGGCGATGCGCGAGGTGACGAAGGCTGCGACATGGCTTGACCAATACGGTGGAAGGCTGAGGATCGCTCTTTGGGATGTCATCTACAACAACCGATAGGGAGGTAAAAAATGATCAGTTTTTACAAGGACAAGGAGAAGCGGGTTTTGGACCCGAAGCTCTTCTCAACGACGGCTGAGCAATGGGCGAAGAAGATCAATGAAAGTGGAGGAGGAAAATCCAACAAGAGGACGCAGATCCGGAAATTTTACGACGAAGTTGTGCGTTACAACACCCTGGCGAAAGTCAACAAGGAAGATAAGAAAGATTGGGACAACATCTTGCCCTACATCAACATGCTGATTGCCAAGGCGGCCTATGCGAAAGGGAGAAATAACCTGGTTACGGAAGATTTCGTTGGCTTGCTGAAGGATTGTGTCGAGCAAATCCGAGATCCGCGGGATCTGGACGTCTTCACGAATTTCTTCGAGGCCTTCATGGGCTTTTATCGTCAATACGGCGACAGGTGAAAGGAGGAGGGCAAGGACATGCAATTAATAGATATCAAAGAAATAAAGGGAAAGATCATTCTGAAAAGCGGGCTGCACATCGGGGCCGGTGATACGGAAATGCACATCGGCGGTACGGACAACCCGGTCATCAAGCATCCCCATACCCAGGAGCCTTACATCCCGGGATCGTCGCTCAAAGGAAAAGTGCGCTCTCTCTTGGAGATGAAAAGCGGTTTGATGGCCAAGACCAATGGCCGCCCGGTCCAGGCCGCTCTTCTTAAAAAACTCAACGGGGATGAACGTGAGGAATGCGAGAAGATTTTGAAACTGTTTGGCTCCAGCGGCGCGGAAGGTGAGGAGATCGCAAAAATCGGACCGACGCGAGTTTCTTTTTCCGACTGTCTCCTGAACGACGCCTGGCGCAAGAAGGCCCGTGAGGAACGATTGAGTCTTTTTGAAGTCAAATCCGAAAATAGCATCAATCGTATTCTGGGAACAGCGGAAAATCCGCGTTTTACGGAACGGGTTCCGGCCGGCGTTGCCTTCGATTTCAGCGTTTCGCTGAAGATGCTGGGAGAAGAGGACGACCTCTTTCAGTATCTGATGACGGGCCTGAAATTACTCGAAATGGATGCCTTGGGGGGGAGCGGCAGCCGAGGGTACGGGAAGATCAGCTTTCTGTTCGACGGCGAGGAAAACAAAAGAAAGTTTGTGGATATCAACCCCTTTCCGAATGGAGGTTAGTCGCCTTGAAACTCTACGAGATTACCCTAAAACCCCAAAGCGGTTTCGGGACGCCCCTCAAGGGGGATACGTTGTTCGGCCACTTCTGCTGGCAGGCGGCCTACGATCGCGACTTGCTCAACGGCGGCCTGGAGAAGTGGATTGCATGTTACGGCGAGCGGCCCTTTGCCGTTTTTTCCTCCGCCTGGCCGAAATTCCAGGAGAAAGGCAAAACCCGTTATGCCGTGAAGCGGCCGGATCTCCCCCTCTCCTTTTTCTTTCCCGAAATACAAGGGAACTGCTTGAAAGCCATGAAGGAGAGGAAGAAAAGGGCAAGGGAAAAGTGGATGCTCATTGACGAAGACCTTTCGCTTCGCCTTGATCAAGGAGACTGCCGGTCGGATGATGATCTCCTGAAGATGGCCGGCGGACAACTCACGGAGGAGACCGGCCGCATGATGCAGAAACAAGCTGCTGCGCGGTTTCAAGCCGATTTAAGCCAGCCGCACAACACCATCAACCGCCTGACCCAGACGACGGGCAAGGGAGCGTTTGCACCTTTTTCCGAAACATCCTGGTTTTATTACCCGGAAATGGAACTGGCCCTGTTTGCCCTGCTCGAAGAGGAGGCGACCGACATCGACCGCGTGACAGACGCCCTGACAGCGATCGGGCTTTTCGGCTTCGGCAGGGACGCATCCACTGGCGGAGGACGCTTTTCTTTGGCGGAAGGGGAGGAAAAAACCATCCCCACGGCAGACGGAGCGAACGCATGTTATCTCCTGGCCCCGGCGATACCGGAGAAGTCCGATTCTTCCGAACATTATTTCACGCCATTTGTCCGTTTCGGGAAGCACGGCGATCGTTTGGCCCGATCAGCGAATCCATTCCGAAACCCGGTCATCATGGCCGATGAAGGGGCTGTTTTCATTCCTAAAAACCGTGCCGTATTCGAAAAACCGTACCTCGGCCGGCCCGCCTTCAACACCTCAAAAGTTATGGCGCAGACCGTAGTTCAGGGCTATGCCCCCTATCTGCCTTTCAGATTGGAGCGTTGACATGAAAGACCCGAACCTTTTTTCCATCCGTGTCCTGTCGCCCGTCCATATCGGATGCGACGAAGTCTATGAGCCGATGTCCTTCGTCATCGACGAAAACGCCGGGAGGCTGATTTCATTCGATCCACAGACCTTCATCCGGGGACTCGGGGAAGGTGATAAGAGGAATTTCTCCGAAATCTGCCGGAAGGGAACTTTGGAATCCCTTCTCGAACTCTATAAATTCATGCGGGGAAGGAACGTGCCGGGCCATGCCGTGAATATCTGTCCGGGGCTGGTCGATGATTATCGGCGAACCCTCCGGCTGTCGGTGACGGACGGGAGGAAGATCCAGCAGGAATTGAACAATTTTTCGATTGCCCGTACGGCCTTCAATCTCTACACACAGCTTCCCTATCTTCCCGGCTCCGCCATCAAGGGGGCCTTCCGAACGGCTTACCTGGACAGACAGTCCCAATCCCGGAGCGGGGCGGCGGGGCGGCAGGTTGACGGCGGTCCTACTCGAGTTTCAGGAAGAGAGGCGAAGGAGCTGGAGAAAACCCTTCTGGACGGCGGGAGCTTTGAGACCGATCCTTTCCGGATGCTGAAGATCTCCGATTTCATCCCGGCCGGTCCGGTGAAAACAAGGGTCGTTTATGCCGTCAATGAAAAGAAGGTTCCCTCCAAGTTTAAGGCGAGAGGGCCCTACCAGATCCTGGAGGTCATCGAACCGGGCGCTGTCTTTGTGGGAACGATCGGCATAATTGAGCCTGAGAAGACGGCGGGGATCAAAAATCCTCTTCGGAGAGAGACCCTGTTCGACAGCGTCGCCGGATTCTACACCCGCGAAAAGAGGCGCGAGGATGACGAACTCCGGGAGATCGATGTCAGCCCGATTGACGGGCATCTGGCTGGAATGCTCGCGCTTGCCCGGATCGGAAGGCACTCGGGGGCGGAGTCTGTGACCATCGAAGGCCATCGCCGTATCCGGATCATGAAAGGCAAGGGGGAACGCCCGGGTACTTCAGATCATGCCACGACTTTCTGGCTGGCTTCCGACGCCTCAAAGTCCTATGCGAAAACACAGTTGCGGCCCTTCGGCTGGGTTGTGATCGGAGATGCAGATGCGTTGCGGATAGACCTTCCGGCTGAGCAGCCATCGGTTGAATCTTTGACGGAAGCGGATATGGCGAAGGATCAAGCGCCACAACCTGTTCTGGAACCGCAGACGATGGCCGCCATTCCAGCACCGGAGCAGTCTGCTCTGGTGAAATTGCTGGATGAGTTGAGGATAATTGCCGGCACGGATGCCGGACGCATCGGGACCGTCATTCAGAAGATCGAAAAGCTTGAATCACATGCCGACCGGGCGGCGGCCGCCACGGCCGTCCGCGACAAGATCGGCCCGAAGGCATTCAAAAAGCATAAGCGGAAGGAGTATATCGAAGGCCTGATCGCGACGGGAACCGAAGTGGTTTGAAAGTGCCTTATGTCTTTGCTGAAGGAAATTGAGCGGATTTCTTTCGTTGTGTGCCGGATTCCGGCGGTGAAAAGGTGGAATCATTAGTGACTATTTTTTAATGTGCTGAAGAATAGTCTTGACTATTTTTTAATTGAGTAAATAATAGTCGGCATGGACACGCGAGAGCTCTACAGGAAAATCTGGCAGGAACTGGCGTCCGACAAGGAGATGGTCTTCCTTACCGGGCCTCGCCAGGCAGGCAAAACGACGCTCGCAACCATCATCGCCAAGGGTTTTGCCAATTCACTTTATTTCAACTGGGATATCCCCGCTCAGCGATCCCGGCTTCTCCAAAATCCTTCGTTCTTTGAAGAAGTGGAGAGAAAGGACGTCAGCCTTCCGCTGATTGTTTTTGACGAGATTCACAAATACCGGGACTGGAAAAACTATCTGAAGGGGGTTTACGACGGCTCCAGAAATGAATACCGCTTTCTGGTGTCCGGCAGCGGTCGCCTGGATATTTATCAGAAAGGCGGCGATTCCCTGGCCGGACGTTATCTCCTCTTCCACCTTTTCCCCTTTACATTGGCGGAGCTCGGCAGCGTGCGCAGACCGTATGAAGATTTCGCGGCGGACCCGTTTTCCATAAACGACTCAGCCGGTGCGGCATTGCGGGATACCTGGGAGGCACTCGGCACGTTCAGCGGTTTTCCGGAACCCTTCATAGCCGCGAGGGCGGCAACCTATGCCCGCTGGTCGAATACCTATGCCCGGCAACTGATTCGCGAGGATATCAGGGATCTTACGGATGTACGTTCCGTGACGGCCATGGAGACGTTGTTTCATCTGCTTCCTTCCAGGGTTGGCAGTCCGCTTTCCGTCTCGGGCATGGCCCGTGATCTTCAGGTTTCTCCCGTATCGGTTAGAAACTGGCTGGACCTGTTCGAACGTTTTTTCCTGATCTTTACCATTGCACCTTGGACGGAAAAGGTGGCCAGGGCGATTGTGAAAGAAAGGAAGGCTTATCTATTTGATTTTCCGCGTATAAAAGATGAAGGCGCGCGATTCGAGAACAGGGTGGCCCTTGAACTGTGGCGCGCCGTCACCTCTTGGAATGATCTGGGATGGGGTAATTTTGGCCTGCATTTCATCAAGAACAAGGAAAAGCAGGAGGTCGATTTTCTGTTGTCGCGGGATCATGAACCGTTTCTGCTGGTAGAGGCGAAGCTCACTGAATGGGAACCGTCGGCGCCCTTGAGAAAATTTCAGCATGCATTGCATGTTCCCGCCCTGCAACTGATCGAAGCGGGCGATCGTTACCGGCTCTTCACCAACGGCGATCAGCGGATCATGGTCGCGCCCGCCTGGCTTTGGCTGGCCGGGCTGCCGTGAACGCGGTGATCATGACGAAAGTGACGCCATCGGCAGATCGTCAGGAGAGGTCAGCCGAAGGAAAGATCATCAGAGAAAATCGGCGATGCCCGGGATAGCGGCCGAAGGAGGTCCGGGGAAATGAAAAAAGTCTTGATCCTGTCGGTAGGCGGTTCGTCGGAGCTTGTGATAAATGCTGTCAACGCTGCAAAGGCCGACCACGTCTATTTTTTCTGTTCCTCCGGTCCCAAAGGAAGTGCGGCGACCATCGACGGTCCGGGCGATCCCTGCGCCGATTTGCGAAAAAGCACGTGTCCGCAATGCGGCAAGGAACATTACATCGGACATACGAAAGGCAAGGCCATTGCGACGCGGGCGGCCCTGGATCGCTCCCGCTACACCGTTGTCACAGTCGAGGACCCTGACGATCTGAACGAATGCCATAATACGCTCCTTGCGCTGACAAAGCGCGTGGAGGAGGAACAGGGGGCGGATTGTCGGGTCGTGGCCAATTACACCGGAGGCACCAAAACGATGTCGGTGGCTATGGCCTTGGTGGGATTGATAACCGAGAGATGGGACCTTTCCGTCAGCGTCGGTCCCCGGATCGATCTCATCAAAGTCACCGCCGGCGATGTGCCGATCAGCATCCAGAAATGGCAGATCTTGTGTGAAGCGCGTTTGGATGGGGTCAGGACATCGATTCGAGATTTCGATTATGCCTGCGCGATGTTCACGCTGACCGACTTGCTTGCCCATCCCCTTCCAAAGCCTTTCCGGGACCGGCTGATCCAGGCGAGGCAGCTCTGCCAGGCCTTCGACCTCTGGGACAAATTCGATCATACCGTGGCACTGACTCTCCTGACACCTTACGGCGCCCGTTTTTCCGTGTACCTGCTGCCCCTGAAGGGCATCCTGGAGAAGACGAAGAAATGGTCCGGCTATGAAAGGGTCGGCGATTTGATCAACAATGCCGAACGGAAGGCCCACAGAGGATACTACGACGATGCCGTGGCGCGCCTCTATCGGGCCATGGAGCTGCTTGCTCAGACACGGATGGAACGAAAGTTCGGTTACCACTCGGAAAGCCTGACCCTGAAGGACCTTCCGGAGCATCTGCGGGCGGCATACGGGGACCGCGTCCGGGATGAGGGCCGGCTGATATTTGGGCTCAGGGACGATTATGAACTGTTGGCCCGCCATGACGATCCTGTGGGAATTCTGTTCGAAAAAAACCGGAGAAAGATTCTCGATGCCCTGAAACGGCGCAACGAAGGCATCGGCGCCCACGGTCTGACACCGCTGGGTGAGGAGGATTACCGGTACGTGCACGGTGTACTGACCGCATTCCTGGACAATGCCGCGCAGGATGGGGGAATCGAGTTCCGCATTGCACAGTTGCCGCGGGAAGGGATTGTATAGATTCTCTCAGAATGGAAAATTGTGGTTACCGCCCTTCATTATGGGGTACGGTTCGTGACCTGCGATGAAGTGCTGTGGGCTGTCAAAGGCATGAATACCGTCTGGTAGTCGGCAGGTTCTTTGACAACTGAATATTGCAACATTGCAATCCTTGTCTGCAGCCGGGGCTGCCTCCTATGATAAGAGAAAAAGGAGGCAGCTCATGGTCGTCTATATCAAAACCCAGGGGGCGAGGATCATCAAGGAGGGTAGGCATCTCCTCGTAAAAAAGGGGGATGCGACCTACAATACCCTTTTCACCTATAAGCTCAGCCAGATCGTCATCTTCGGCAACGTGGAGATCACCCACCGCGCCCTGGCCCAGCTCATGCACTTCGAAATCGATACCGTTTTCCTCACGCAGAACGGCCGCTATCTCGGTCGGATTGCATCGCCGGAAGCCCGCAACGTCTTTCTCCGCAAACGCCAGTACGAGCTACTCGGCGATCAGGATTTTGGCCTTCGCATGGCTCGCGCCATCGTGTCGGGAAAACTCGCCAACATGGCGACCATCCTCATGCGGATCAAACGAACGAGGGATGACGCCCTATCCGGACCGAAGGCGCACGCAATCCAGGATCTGCTGAAACCCATTCAGGAGGCCGACAACCTGAACAGCATCAGGGGCTACGAGGGAAGAGGCAGCGCCATCTACTTCGATGCATTTCCCAGCGGTTTCATTGAGAACATGGGCTTTGTGCGCCGAATCCGCCGGCCGCCGACCGACCCCGTCAACTCCATCCTGTCCCTTCTCTATACTTTCCTGATGAACCGGGTTTACGCTGCTGTCCGGGTCGCCGGTCTCGATCCATATCCTGGCTTTTTGCACACCCTTGATTACGGCCGCTACTCGCTCGTCCTTGATCTCATGGAGGAATTTCGGACGATCATCGCCGACACCCTGGCCCTGTCCCTGTTCAATCTGAAAATTCTGAAGAAGGAGGATTTCTATGTGGAAACACCGGACAGCGGCGAAGATTTCCATCAGACTCGGGAAGAACGGATCACCGATGTGACGCAGGATCCCATTGGGCGGATTTCCGGTACTCCTGACGACTCGGAGTGCTTTGATCTGCCCGATCAGCGGATGGAGGAGGAAGGCGCACAGCAGGCGCGTCCGACTGTGAAATATCCGGTGAAGCTCCATGCGGATGGCTTCCAACGGGTCATCGAGGCCTTCGAGAAAAAGCTGACGACCCGTTTCTTTTATCCGCCGGCGGATCGACAGTTGACCTACGCCGACACGCTCATCTTCCAGGCGGAGCACTTCCGGAAGGTCATCGAAGGGGAGGCGGTGGTTTATCAGCCGGTCCTGTTGAAATGATTACGTTGATCACATACGATATCACCGATCCGAAGCGCCTCAACGCAACGCGCCGTTTCCTAAAAGAATTCGGAATCCGTACGCAGAAATCGGTTTTCGAGTGCGACATTGACGAGGAGGCAATTCGGCGTATCCGGTCTTACTGCAAGGAGCGGCTCGATCTGGCGAGCGATTCGGTCCGGATCTACCGGATCTGCACCCGCTGCATCAACCGGGTGATCATCTCCGGGCAGGGCCTAAAAGTAACCCAACTCGATTACATGATTGTATGAAGGGAGTGTGCCATGAACATGATCGTGGCCTATGACATCGCGGACCCCCGGCGCCTGTCCAAGATCGCCAAAATAATGAAGGATTACGGCGGTCGGGTTCAGAAGTCGATCTTCGAGGTGACCGCCAAAGGAGGAGTGTTTGACGAGATGCGGTGTCGGGTGGAAGAAACCATTGCCCCGGAAGAGGACGGCGTCAAATACTTCCCCGTCTGCGAGAAGTGCGCGGGCACCGTGGAGATCGTCGGCCAGGGAATCTTCATCGATCCGGATCAGGAGTATTACATTTACTGATGATTTTCCCAATTTCCGCCGTCGTTTCCGCAGACATCCACGCTGCGGCGGGGGTATCTGGCAACATATAGATATTGTTGAGATGCTGAATGAAAGTTTGAAGGGGTCTGCGGAAAGAAAGGTTATGACGGGATTTCAAGGGCTTGGTGTGGTAACAATGCATGTAAAAGGAGGTGATGATGGCATGAAAGACGTTTCCGGTTACAGGTCTGCGGAAATGATGTTCCAGACGGCTGAAAATTCTGGACATTGGGGAACCGTGGACCGAACCGACCTGATTTAAGAAGGGATTGCGACCACCCTAATTT
>MNZQ01000170.1 GCA_001873745.1 Syntrophaceae bacterium CG2_30_58_14 | reverse complement strand
ATTGCAAAACTCCCCATTCTGTCATTCCCGCAACGATTCTGAGCGGGAATCTGGTTCTAACGGCTTGAAAAACCATATTCCCGATAGAGGCATTCGGGAATGACAAATGGTTTTGCAATTACCTCGGGAGGTAATTGAATAAAATAGGGGGAATAAAATAGGGGGACAGCGCCCCTATTTATATCCGGCGAAGGGCGGAGCGCATGATCCCGGCGAGCATCTCCCGGTAAGGCATCCCGGCGAGTTCGCAGAGGATCGGCAGATCCGAGTGTTCGGGCCGGAGACCCGCCAGGGGGTTCACCTCGATGAAATTCGGCGTCCCCTCCGAGTCAGCGCGCAGATCGATCCTCCCCCCATCGCGGCAGCCGAGGCCGCGCCAGACGGCCAGCGCCGTTTCCGCGGCCGCCCGCGCCATCGAGTCCGCGGCGAGGCTGTACTCGATTCGCCCGTGCCAATCCTCCTTGTTCGCGTAAGAATAGACCTCTTTTTCCGCCTTTTTTGTGAGATGAACCTCCATCACCGCGGGAGCAAATGCCGCTGCGCCGGTCCCAATGATCCCGACGGTGAACTCCCTGCCCGGCAGGAAGGTCTCGACGAGGACGGGCTGCCGGAAAACCGCTAACAACGCGCGGCAGACGCGATCGAGTCCCACCGGGTCTGCGATCTTCGATGCGGCGGTGACCCCCTTCCCCGTCCCCTCCGCGACCGGTTTGGCGAAAAGCGGAAAGGGCAGCGCCACAGCCGCGATCTCCTCCGGCGTCTCGACGACGGCGAAATCCGGCGTCGGGATGCCGAGGTCGCGGATCACCCGCTTCGTCAGCCCCTTGTGCAGCGTGAGCGAAAGCACCAGCGGGTCGGAGAAGGTGTACGGAATTTCCCAGGCGTCCAAGAGAGCCGGGACCTGCGCCTCGCGGCCGACCCCCCGGAGCCCTTCGGCGATGTTGAAGACGAGATCCCAGCGGTCGCCGGCGACGAGGCGCCGGGTCAGCGCCCGGAGGTGGCCGATCCGGTCTGTCTCATAGCCGAGATCGCGCAGCGTCTCTTCGATCGCGGCGATCGTCCGCGGGTGGTCGAACTCCGCCGTCTCTTCCTCCGTGTAGCCCTCGGCGATGTAATCATCCCGCAGGTCGTACGTGATGCCGATCTTCACGCTCATTCCTTAAAAAAGGGGGACAGCTCCCGATTATTTCCAAACCCTGTCATTCTGAGTTTGTCGAAGGATGGCAGGGGGTTTTTTCTCAGTGGAGGACGCTGTCGGCGGCGGGGCAGTCCGGATAGCGGAAGAGCTTTCCCGCGTAGTTGCGCAGCAGCAGGTCGCCCCCCTCGCGTCCCTCGACGTATTCCGGCAGGAGCGGGATCTTCCCGCCGCCGCCGGGGGCGTCGATGACGTAGGTCGGCACCGCATAGCCGGTGGTGAATCCCCGGAGGCCCCGGATCACCTCCAGCCCTTTCGAGACGGGGGTCCGGAAATGGGACGAGCCGGGGATGGGGTCGCACTGGTAGAGGTAGTAGGGCTTGACCCGGATCTTCAGCAGGCCGTGGACGAGGCGCTTCATGGTCTCCACGTCGTCGTTGATTCCGGAAAGCAGGACCGTCTGGCTTCCGAGCGGAATCCCCGCATCGGCCAGGCGCATGCACGCGCGGGCCGTCTCCGGGGTCAGCTCGTCCGGATGGGCCGCGTGGATGCTGATCCAGAGCGGATGGTACCGTTTGAGCATCTTTACCAGCGCGGGCGTGATCCGCTGCGGGAGGACGACCGGCGCCTTCGTGCCGATCCGGATCAACTCCACATGCGGGATCCGCCGCAGATGCGCGAGCAGCCACTCCAATTGTTCGTCGGCCAGGGTCAGCGGGTCGCCGCCGGAGAGGAGGACGTCCCGGACCTCCGGGTGCGACGCGATGTACGCGAGGCCCTTTTCCCACTGTTCGGTGTTCTGGCAATGGTTGCCCGGGTGGCCGACCATCCGCGACCGGGTGCAGTACCGGCAGTAGGTCGAGCAGAACCCCGTCACTAAAAACAGGACACGGTCCGGATAGCGGTGGACGATCCCGGGGACCGGGCTGTCCTCATCCTCGTGGAGCGGGTCATCCGCCTCGCCGCTGCTGCGGAAGTGCTCGTGCACGGTGGGCACGACCGTCCGCCGCAGCGCCTGACGCGGGTTCCACGGATCGATCAGGCTCATGTAGTAGGGGGTGATTGCAAGCGGGATGGCGCCTGCCGCGCCGATCATCGCGTGGAGCTCATCCTCCGACAGGCGGATCATTCGCCCCAGCGTTTCCGCGTCGCGGATGCGGTTGCGAAGCTGCCAATGCCAGTCGTTCCATTCCTTGAGGGTTGTGTTCGGGAAAAAACGTTTCCGGAAGGCCCTCGCCCTGCTGTCGCTGAAAGCGGACAGCCTCGGCGCCGGTCTGGCCGGAACCGCAGCGAGGGTGAAGAGGGTGTCTAAGGATGCGCCTACATGTTCATTGTAAAGTTGCAGACCGTTGCCGGTCCTACTACCTGGAGGTTCCGCCTCTTCCGCAAAAAGTGTCTCATTTTCCATCTGTTTAATGCCTCCTTATGTTCTTAAATGCTCAAGAAGAGAGGACGAAGCCTCTCTTCTTGTTGGAAATCGTCATGGCTTTCGGGATCTCTGTATTTTGTAAGCAAATGTCACGATGCAACCATCCCTGTTCATTTTCGTCGAGCATCTACTCCTTCCAAATGGGTCTGTCAATAGATAATTTCGACGGGGCGGCATGGCCGTAATCCTTCTGTTTACTTGACGATATAGCGTCTGACGGTGATCACATTCCTGCCTTTTTCATCCTGATCCAGGACGCCGGTCGCCTCGACCTCGCGTTGGAGCGCGCTTAGGAGCTCTTTCCCCTTTTTCGTCATGCAGATTCGGTACTCCTTTTCATCCGCTGTGGCGAGGGCTGCAACGATTACCTCCTGACGGTCGTTCCAGTCCGCCGGGATGACGATCCCCGTCAGAGTGACTGTTTTTCCCTTGGGCAGAGCCATATCGCATCATCCTCGCCGTTCGTTCGTCTTTTGGTTCCTCGCAGCCGCCTCTCCAGGGGCGGAAGATCTTTCAGGCGCCGCAAAAATCTTTGCTCCGGTGCGGTGAAAAGCCGTTCCCGGAATCTGTCCGCCGGACAAACGATGTTGAGATACACTGGAAGATCCGTGCCATCGACGCAACATGCCATTATATCAGCATTATTTATAAAAACCCCCCATTGTTATGGGAACGAGAAGTTCCTGTATTTACGGAAATGTCTTCCCGGCGCGCGGTGTATGAACTGAAATGATATGTAACATACGATAACACATCGAGAAAGTAAAAACGGAACTTATGGTTCCTGCTAACAGCAAAAGAGAACTTTCGTGTCCGATTTTCAAAGAGAGGGGGGAGCCCTGATTTTTCACCCACCCCCTTTTCTTCTTGACAAGGCAGTTCCGTCGGTTAGAATCGCACGACAGACAGGGACAAACGCGCCGACGCCCGGCCGCTTTTTTCTATTCGAGGAGAACGCACGATGCCGGAACTTCCTGAGGTCGAAACGCTCTGCCGCCAGTTGAAAACCATTCTGCCGGGTGAGGAGATCCTCCGAATCGAGATCCTCGATGCCCGGCTGGGGACAATCGAGGGGCTGGTTGGGCGGCGGGTCGAAGCCGTGAAACGCCGGGGAAAATTCTTGCAGATCTGCATCAGCGGCGGTCTGACGGCAGAGCTTCATCTCCGGATGTCCGGAAGGCTTTTCTGGCAGAAAGGCGGCGTTCCCCCTTTTCCTTCTTACAGCCGTCTGGTGATCGCTTTTCCCGCTGGAACGCTTATCCTCATTGATCCGCGGCGGTTTGCGACCTTCACCGTGCAACCGGTTTCGAGCGCCCCTGCGCTTGTGGAAGATCCTCTTGGAGGGCTTTCGGCGCGCCGTCTTCGGGAGATCGCCCGGACGCGGCGGCGCCCGGTGAAATCTTTTCTGATGGATCAGCGGCTGATCGCCGGGATCGGAAATATCTACGCCTGCGAGATCCTCTTTGCGGCGGGGATCGACCCAAGGCGACCCTCGTCCGGGCTGTCGCCGGCGGAATGGCGGAAGGTGGCGAAGATGTCTGTCGCGATCCTCGAACGGGCTGTCGCCTGCCGCGGAACGACGGTCTCGGACTGGCGGGATCTCTTCGGATGCAGCGGCACGAATCAGGACCATCTCGCGGTTTATGCCCGCCAAGGCGAAATCTGCCGACGCTGCGGCGGCAAAATCGAACGGATCACCCAGGGTGGGCGAGGGACATGGTTCTGCCCATCCTGTCAACAATAGCGGCGGAAGTGATCGGTCCTCCCAGGAATATTCCGAAAAGGGCTTTGACATCCGTCAAAGGGATGTGTAGATCATTTCTCCGATGGAGACCAAAATGGCGGATGTAGCCGGACAACTGGCCGGGATTCCCCTTTTCAGCGGCCTTTTGCGGGCGCAGTACGAGGCGCTGTCCCGGATCGGCGTGAGTCGTTCCTTCCGGAAAGGAGAGCGGATCTTCTCGGAAGGCGATGAGGGGACGGGATTTTACGTGGTCTGCGGGGGCCGCATAAAGATTTTCAAGGTCTCCACGGAGGGGAAGGAGCAGATCCTGCACCTCTGCGGGCCGGGGGAGTCCTTTGGCGAGGTTTCTGTTTTTACCGGTCAGGGATTTCCGGCGGATGCCGTGGCCGCGCTTCCGTCAACCGTTCTTTTCTTTCCGCGCGTGGCCTTTAGCAGCCTTATCCGGCAGGATCCGGCCCTTGCCCTGAACATGATGGCGCAGTTGTCGATGCGCCTCCGGCAGTTCGCCGGGCTCATCGAGGATCTGTCGCTAAAGGAGGTTCCCGGAAGGCTTGCCAAATACCTGCTCTACCTGAGTGGCCGGGACGGCAAAGGAACGGTGAATCTGGATGTCTCCAAGGGTCAGCTCGCGGCGCTCCTGGGGACGATTCCGGAGACCCTCTCCCGGATTCTCGCCAAGCTGAACCGCCGGGGGTTGATCCGCTTACGGGGGGCGCAGATCCGGATCCTCGACCGGCGGGGCCTGGAGGAGATCGCGCTGGAGGGGAAGAGGCTGCCCTGAAAATCGGCAAATCGTCATTCCTGCGAAAGCAGGAATCTAGTCCTTTCAAGACCTTCTGGATTCCCGCTTTCGCGGGAATGACAAAGTGGGGGTATTTTTCAAAAGTCCCAACCCCTCACTTCTCGGACTGGAGGTGTAAAAATGGATGTTATCGATCTCAAAAGCAGGGAGGTGTTCAGCTATGAAGGGCGCGGCGTTGCGTCGCTCGTGGATGAGCCGAATTTGAAGATCCGTCAGGTCGGCCTGGAGCCGGGGAAGGAGGTGCCTGTCCACATGGCCGACGCCCCGGTGACGGTTCAGGTGGTTCGCGGCGAGGGGGTCTTCTCCGCGGGGGGCGAGAGCGTTCGGATGGGGCCGGGTAAGCTCCTCCGGATCCCGAAGGGTGCGCAGATGGGAATTCGGAACGAATCGATGGAGCCGCTGGTTTTTCTCGTGATCAAGACGCCGCTGGCGGACGAGCCGGAACGGGACTCCGTCCTGGCAACGAAGCCGGGGACGTTTGTCAATCTGATCGATTTTGCGCCGCCGAAGCCGGGGAAGGAGGAGACCTTCCGGGAGTGGTTCCACAATTCCAGTCAAGTCTTCGCAAAACATCCGGGCTTCATCTCCCGGACGCTCCTCGGGCCGATCGATGGCGGCAGCCGTTACGCGGCCGTGGTCGAGCATGAATCGAAGGAGACCTTCATGGACATGCACCTGAGCGACGACCGGGAAGAACTCTTCCTGCAGGTGGAGCCCCTCGTTCTCGGCTCGTCCACGCCGCACTTCTACGAGACGCTCCTGTCGTATCGGAAATAAGTGAACCGTGAGGGGTTATCAGAATTGCGCTCATTTCCGGCGTGTGGTAAGGTCCCCCTTGAAAAAATACCCGCCCGCAAAGGGGTGGTCATCTTAAAAAGGGAGACGGTATGGATGCAGCGGCGTTGATCCGGAAGGCGAAAGCAGAGGGGCGGACCGCCCTCACCGAGGCGGAATCCAAGGAGCTTCTGAGACAATTCGGCGTGCCGGTCGTGAAGGAGTCGATTGCGGCCACGCCGGAGGAGGCGGTGGCCAAGGCGGAGGAGATCGGGTTTCCCGTCGTGCTGAAGGGGCTCGGAACAAAGCTGACGCACAAGACGGAACGGGGTCTCGTCCGTCTGAATCTCAAGGACGCCGGGGAGGTAAGGCAGGCGGCGACAGAGGTGGCCGGGGCGGCGGGGGCGGAGCTGGAGGGGTATCTGATTCAGCCGATGCTCTCCGGTCGCCGGGAGTTTGTCGCCGGCCTCTTCCATGACGACCAGTTCGGACCGGTCGTCATGTTCGGCCTCGGCGGTATTTTCACCGAGGCATTGAACGATGTGGTCTTCCGCATCGCGCCCGTCGATGAGAGTGAGGCCGGAGAGATGATCGATGAGCTCCGTTCGCGGAAGCTCCTCGGGCCGTTCCGCGGCGAACCGGCGGCGGTTCGGGAACGGCTTGTCCAAACCCTGACGGGACTCTCCCGCCTCGCTCTTGAGTTTCCGGATGTTACGGAGGTGGACATCAACCCCCTCCTGGTCGGTCCGGACGGGCAGGCTACGGCGGTGGACGCCCTCGTTATCCTGGGCGACCGCCCCGCGGCGAAGACGCCCCTTCCACCGGTCGATCCGGTCGCCATCGCGAAACTGTTCTATCCCCGTTCCATCGCCTTTGTCGGCGCCTCCGGGACGTTTGCCAAATGGGGGTACATGCTCTTCTGCAATGTAGCCGCGGGCGGATTCAAAGGGCCGATCTATCTGGTCAACGCAAAGGGCGGGGAGATCGCCGGCCGGCCGGCGTTCAAATCGGTCGGTGAGATTCCCGGGCCGGTCGATCTGGCCGTCGTGACCATCCCGGCAGAAAAGGTCTTGGACCTGATCCCGCAGTTCAAGGAAAAGGGCGTCCGGAACATGCTCCTGATCACCTCCGGCTTTGCCGAAACGGGCGCCCTGGGGCGGCGCCTGGAGGAAGAACTCGTCCGGCAGGCGCGGGAGGCGGGCATCCTGATCCTCGGTCCCAACACGATGGGGATCTGCAACCCCCATGACGCCCTTTTCTGCTGCGGCTCGAACGTCCTTCCGAAGCCGGGCGCCACCACGCTTGTCTCCCAGTCGGGAAACCTCGGGGTGCAGCTCCTCGCCTTTGCCGAACATGAGGGGATCGGCATCCGCGCCTTCTGCGGTTCGGGGAACGAGGCGATGATCACGATCGAGGACTACATGGAGGCGTTCGAGGTCGATGAGCTGACGAGGACGGTCGTTCTCTATCTTGAAAGTGTCAAGAACGGCAGCCGTTTCTTCGAATCCGCCCGGCGTGTGGGCCAAAAGAAGCCCGTCGTGTTGCTCAAGGGGGGCCGCACGCAGGCGGGGAACCGCGCTGCCGCGAGCCATACCGGGGCGCTCGCCTCCAACCTGCGGGTCTTCGCCGCCGCCGCGCGCCAGGCGGGGATCGTCGTTGCGGAGCAGCCGATGGACCTCCTCGACCTGTCGGCGGCCTTTTCCTCCCTTCCGCTCCCCCGCGGCAACCGGGTCGGCGTCATGACCCTGGGCGGCGGCTGGGGGGTTGTCGCCTCCGATCTCTGCGTGGAAAACGGTCTTACGATCCCCGATCTCCCGTCGGATCTGATCGCGCGGATCGATGAGATCCTCCCCCCTTACTGGAGCCGGTCCAACCCCATCGATCTGGTCGGTAAGTTCAATCCCAAGATCGCGATGCAGGTGATGGAGGAGCTGGTGAAGTGGGAGGGGTGCGATGCGGTGCTCCATCTGGGGATCGTCGGACGCATGGCTTCCGTCCGCCAGATGATCCGCTCGATCCAGGAAGTTGATCCGGTGATGGACCGGAAATTCCTCGATGCCGTTCCGGGGGCGCTCATCGAGTTCGAAAACCGGTTTACGATCCATATGGTTCATCTCATGGAGAAGTCCGGCAAGCCGATCCTCGGGGTGAACCTGCTGCCGGAGGAGAACGCCCGCACCATTATGGAAGTCAAGGGGAGTCCGTACAAGGGGGTCTCTTTCCTGACACCGGAGCGGGCCGTCAAGGCGCTGGCCCGGATGAACACCTACCGGCAGTGGCGGGAGCGGCAGAAACCATAGGGGCGCCATCCGGTGGCTCGCTTCCGTCGCCCCGTCGGTTCATGTCTGGTCATTCAGCACAACCCCCCAGCGGTTGTAAGCATAAACCCGGTTGGGAATCTGGTCGTCAAAGCCATAGCGGTTGAAGGCGTTCGGTCCACAGATCTGGCAACGCCCCTTCCTGCCTCGGATGAGCGTGTTTAAAGCAAGGGTCTCATCCGGACTCCACGGTAAATAGGGACACTTCCCAGATTTATCCTCTGATCCTGAGTCTCCCGCCTTGAAATACGCAGAAATGAGATTCAATTCTATCGTGATATTCAGTGAGTATTTTCTTGGTGACCTCCACCTTGGTGTCGCTATCGGCATCTTCGAGGCGTAATATCAGAACACCGGCATGGTGCATGCCGGTGTTGTAAACCAATTCGCCAAAGTCCTTATCCATAGTAATCATTATCCGCTGCTGATCTACAGCCCAGCGCAATATCTGAGAATCCTTTGCCCGCGAGTCAATATCCCTTACGGAAAGCACATCAAAACCGTTTTCCTTCAGCCAGGTTTCGACCTTTTTACCAACACCTACATCCACCAGGAATTTCATGGGTCACCGGTAAGCGGATTAATTTGAACCAACCGTGTAAACGCGTTCTTCATCTACCAACTGTGATGCATAGAGAAGAGCCGCCCGGATGTCCTCTTTTTCCAACTCCGGATAATCATCGAGGATTTCATCAGTTGTCACGCCGTTAGCCAAGGCTTTGAGTAGTTGTTCGACAGTAATCCGCATCCCCCTGATCGTGGGTTTTCCTACCATCACGTCGGAGTTAACGGTGATACGGTCCATAATGTTTACCTGTTCCATCTGTGCCTCCTCTTTTCGGGTATATTCTGGGGACATCCATTTATGCGGCTCACATGTCAGATGAAATTGATCCGGTTATCTTTGCGACCATCTCATCGGGCAGAGGCACCTTTTTGACGGACAAAATCGAAGATTTTCTCTGCCTTTTTGTGGCAACCGCCACTTCTTGGGCTCCGGGTTCCATGATCATAACCGGATACAGGGTTCAGTATTCATAAGGCTTCCTTATCGAAATCTATATCAATCGCATTGACATGTCTATGGCTTTTTGCAGAAAGAAGTATGTAATCATGAGAAGCCCTCCATTTAATACCATCGGTATGCTTATTTGTGAAGAGGAAAGAAGGCGAACAATCCACAAATGAAGCCTGTTCAATACTTGTTTATGCTAATGAATATAGTTACTTACAAACATGAAAAATCGAAGATAACCCACAAATTGGGCGATTCCGGGGGCAGGTTAACCCATGAAATCAGCGTTTGCCACTCTCAGAAAATAAGGGATATTTTTTAATTCCTTTACTATATCAGTATTTTAGATCTTTTTCTAAATATTGAACACCAGTATTGAACAGCAAACATTACATGGTACATTTGGTTTTCATGGTAAAAACTGAATTATTGAACAGGCTCAAATGGAGCTTTCCAATTTCTCGTTGCATCGTAACGGCGAACCATCTATAAAACGTCGTGGTCCGTCCTTTGCGGCAGGAGGGTCGGATTTGCAAGCATTTTCAAGATTCTGCCCCCGACGAACCGGGGGATGCGGACGGCCGCTGATCGGTTCCGGGCAGAGGACGCGGGAAGAAAGTCGGTAGGGAGAGTAGGCATGTCCGGGAATTCCGGCTTTTTGCAATCCCCTTGCGAATATCTCCATCGGAAGAAAGTCGGTAGGGAGAGTAGGCATGTCCGGGAAACAACGGTTCGACGACTGGCCGGAACGGTACGACCGCTGGTTCGAGACCTCGGTGGGGAAGGCGGTCCTGAAATATGAAACAGAACTCATTCTGGAATTGCTCCGGCCGGGCCGGGGGGAGCGGATACTCGACGCCGGCAGCGGGACAGGGATCTTCACCCGGGAATTCATCGCCCGGGGGGCAAAAGTCGTCGGCCTCGACATCTCGCTGGCCATGCTCGTGTACGCGGAGAAGAAAGCCGCCCTTCGACAGGTTCCGGGGGGCAAGTGTCCCATGCCGGAGCGCGCGGGGCAGGCCATCCTCCGGCAAGCTCCGGGCGGCCGGGGTTCTATGCTCCTGTGGTCGGTAGAGAAGGGGCAGCCATTGTGCTATAGCGGGGTGACGGCCGACATGACGGCGCTTCCGTTCGCCGACCGCTCTTTCGACAAGAGCGTCTCCGTCGCGGCGTTGGAGTTCGTTGCGGACGAAAAGCGGGCCGTTGCGGAGCTGTTCCGCGTGACAAGGCCCGGAGGGGTGGTCGTCGTGGCAACGCTCAACAGCCTGAGCCCCTGGGCTGCAAGACGCAGCGCGAACGCCAGGCGGGATCCGGAGTCGATCTTCAACCGGGTCTTCTTCCGGTCGCCCGCGCAGCTCCTCGCGGCGACCTCCGTTCCCGGCATTGTCCAGACGGTGGTCCATTTCGGCAAGGAGGACGATCCGGCAACGTTCGACCGGAGCGAACGGGAAGGAGAGGGACGGGACACGGGGGCGTTTATCGCGGCACGGTGGGAAAAAAGATGAAGGCGAATTTTGATAACATCACGATTGTTCTGAAAGGGCCGAAGTTCCCCGGGAATGTCGGTTCCGCGGCGCGCTGCGCGATGAACATGGGGATCGGAAAGATGATTGTCGTCGGGAACCGCGATCTCGACGACGAGGCGGTCCGGCAGATGGCGACCCATGTGGCGAAGGAGATCGTCAACGGGATCCGCCACTTTGATACCCTCGATGAGGCGCTCGCGGGCTTTTCCTGGGTCGTCGGAACGACGGCGCGGCAGGGGTCGGGGCGGGGGCCCGTCGTCTCCCCCCGCCGGATGGCCGAGATCGTGGTCGGCCTGTCGCAGCAAAACGGGATCGCGCTGCTCTTCGGCCCGGAGGACACGGGGCTGACGAACGACGACCTCCGCTTCTGCCAGACCTTAGTCACAATCCCCACCGTGGGGTTCAAGTCGTTGAACCTCTCCCACGCGGTGATGGTCATCTGCTATGAGCTCCTCGTTGCCCGGATGGAAAAAGATAGCGGATTTGCGCCGAAGCTGGCCAGTGCGAAGGAGTTGGAGGGGATGTACGCAAAGCTCAAGGAGACCCTGCTGGCGATCGGGTTTCTGCTGCCGGACAACCCCGACTACTGGATGATGCACATCCGCCGCCTCTTTTCCCGGACGACCCTGCTGGCGCGGGAGGTCAAGATCCTCCGGGGGATCTGCCGGCAGATCGAATGGTACGGGGAGCACAAGGAGCGCAAATCTTCTTGACTTTCCGCCGTCGTGCTCGTAAGAAAACCCCTTAGCGGCGTGACGAAGTTCGAATGATAAAAAATGGAGACACAGCCATGAAGACATTTTCGTTTACGGGCGCCAAAAAGATCGTTTTCGGAAACGGGAGTTTCACCGGTTTGGCGGAGCGCCTGACAGAGCTGAAGGTGAGCCGGCCGCTCGTCGTCCTGGACGGGAATCTGGCCGGAACGGGCCTCGGCGAGAGGCTTTCCGGCCTTCTGGACCAGGCGAAGATCGGGTTCGTCCTCTATGACAAGGCCGTTCCGGAGCCGCCGCTCGAGCTGGCCGACGAGGGGGCGAAGCTCGCCATCCGGAAGCGGTGCGACGGCGTCGTCGGCATCGGCGGCGGGAGTGCGATGGACCTGGCCAAGGCGATCGCCGTCCTCGCGGCGAACAAGGGGAAGGCGGAGGATTATCTCGGACTGAACAAGGTTCCCGGTCCGGGCCTCCCCAAGATCATGGTCCCGACGACCGCCGGGACGGGGAGCGAGGTGACTTTCACGGCCGTTTTCATCCGGAAAAAGCTCAAGAAAAAGGAGGGGATGAACAGCCCGTACCTCTATCCGGAACTGGCGCTGCTCGATCCGGAGCTAACGCTGACCCTGCCGCCCCATCCCACGGCGGCGACGGGGGTCGACGCCCTCTGCCACGCGATCGAATCCTACACCTCGATCAACGCCTCGCCGATGAGCGAGCTGCTGTCTCTGGAGGCGATCCGCCTCATCTCCGACAACCTGCGGACGGCCGTCCATGACGGGACCAACCTTGAGGCGCGGGAGGCGATGCTGCTGGGGAGCCTCTACGCAGGGCTCGGCCTCGCTAACGCAGGCGTGACGGCGGTCCATTCCCTCTCCTACCCGCTCGGCGGGAAATACGGAATCTCCCACGGGCTCGCCAACACGATCATGCTCCCCCGGGTGATGGCCTTCAACCTGTCCGGCGCCCAGGAGAAGTTCGTCGATATCGCGGAGATCATGGGGGAGATCGTTGACGACCTGCCGCTGCGGGAAGCGGCCTGCCTGGCCGTGGAGGCGGTGGAGGCCCTGATCGAGGACTGCGGTATTTTCACGACGCTCGAAGAGTTAGAGATCCCGGAAGCCGATTTTCCGGAGCTGGCGAAGGTCGCGATGACGGTGGCGAGGCCGCTCGCCAACAACCCCTGCAAGATGACGCCGGAGGAGATGGTCGAGATCTACCAGGAGTGCTATTAATCGGAAAATGGGGACAGGTACAATT
>MNZQ01000083.1 GCA_001873745.1 Syntrophaceae bacterium CG2_30_58_14 | reverse complement strand
TCTGCCGCAGTTGGGACAGGCAAATGCACTGCCCCGGGGGAAATCAATCTCAACGTCCAGACGACGTTTATCCAAATCAAATTCACACGACACCACATGCCATGGCGACGTCAAACCCAATGCCAACTGAAACAGTTCCGTATCTCTCATAGCGATCCGTCTTAACCTCCTTCATCTTTTGATGACGGATATCTATCATGCCTTGAATCAGGTTACCCATACATTTTAGCGAGGAGCCAAAATTACTACACCCTGATGGGATGGAATCCCGAGACAGGCAAACCACTTCCGGAAACCTTAAAGAAGTTGGGCTTGGAAGAGCTCATCAAGGATCTTTAATAAGTCATGACATCTGATCAAAACGCGTTTGCTACGATTCCCGATAGACTGAAAACAACAGCCGCCGCTGCCGCCTTCGTCGAAAGCGTAAGTTTCGATAATATTCCTGCTGCGGCAATCAGGATCGGCACACGCTGCTTGCTCGACGGTCTCGGCTTGTTTGTTGCCGGATCTGAGGAACATTCCGTGGCGCTGCTTATCGAGGAAGCGTCGCAGATGGGTGGCCGGCCCGATGCGCTTCTTTTGGGACGAGGCAATACCAAGGTTCCGGCTCCAATGGCTGCGCGCGTGCTCGGCACGGCAGGACATGCCCATGATTGAGACGACAGCCAGGTGAGCATCGACCCGGCTCACATCTATGGGTTGTTGACACATCCGACCATTCCGACTTTGACCAGCGCTCTGGTGACGGCGCAGAAACTCGGCAGTATAGACGGCAAGACTTTTATGCTCGCCTTTCTTACCGGCGTTGAAGTGGAGTGCAAGATTTCCGAGTGGATGTTTCCTCAGCATTACTTGCGCGGAATGCACTCGAGCGGCACCGTGGGCGCCTTCGGCGCGTATGCAACGGCGGCAAAACTTATGGGTTTAAGATGAGCGCTACCGCGGCGGACCGGAAAATCCGCTGAGCGATAAGGATCTGGAGGCCAAGGTGTGCTCCTGCTGTGAAGGTGTCTTGGATGAAGAGAGGCAATCAGCTTTAATCGATACTGCCTGGTCGATTGCGGAATTGAGTGATGCCGGAAAGCTGATGGAGGCCATACGTTGTATAAGCAAAGGTAAGTAGGCGCCCCATTGAATAACTCCTTTAGCCCAGGCAGTCTTCAATACACCCCTTCTCTGCGTCGCAAATACCGCGAGACCGGTCTGTCTCAATTCATTCCGAAAAAAAGAACCGACTTCCCGAAATCGGGAACCTCTGTTTATTCAAATCTCCGCAATACAAGCACTTAGAGTTGGCACATCATTTGCTGTCATCCCGGTTTAGGATTTAACCCTGAAATGGGGTGAAACGGAAGGTCTGAAAACGACGAAAGATATGATCGCTGCTGATCCATCCGGCGCTAAGACGAAAGGAGGTGAGCTTAAGGCCATTATCGACAAGTGGGATGCCATTTTTAAGGAGTTGGCTGCTGCCCCTGCAAAGCCTGTAGCCGTCAAAAAGGCAAAAAAGAAGAGATAGTTTTGCAATAAACTGATAATTTATAAATTTAAGGAGGAATAAGAATTATGAAAAAAACGTTGAAGTTTCTGGCATTAAGCATGGTTACGATCTTTTTGCTTGTCGGCTGCGCAAAGCCGCCAACGGAAGAGATTAATGCGGCGAAGGCATCGGTAGATGCGGTTGTGGCGGAAGGCGCCCAAAAATTCGCGGCGGAGGACGCCAAGAAGCTGAATGACAGCATGCAGGCCGCCCAGGATGAAATCAAGGTGCAGGAAGGCAAAACATTCAAGGATTTTGCAAAGGCGAAAGAGCTTCTTGCGAAGGTAAAGGCGGACGCAGAGACGCTCAAGGCAGGATTGGCCGCCAAGAAGGAAGAGGCAAAGAAAAACGCGGCGGCGGCGCAGGAGGCGGCAAAAGCTTCCGTAGCAGATGCAAAAGCGCTGCTGGCAAAAGCCCCGAAAGGAAAAGGCTCGAAGGCGGATATCGAGGCATTGAAGGCCGACTTGAAGGGCATTGAAGACTCCTTAGCCGAGATAAAGACCGCAAACGACGCCGAGGATTACAACGTAGCGATTGAAAAGTCTAATGCCGTCAAGGACAAGGCCGCGGCGATTTCGGACCAGATCAAAAAGGCCATGGAAAAAGTGGGGACGAAGAAGAAGTAATGAATCTGTTGTATAATTGAATATTTGCAACCGTAAAAAGCACGGGCGATCTTGAGGTCAGGATCGCCCGTGCTTGGTAACGGCGCCAGGTTTTTGCAACGGACCAAGGAGCTCCGAAGCGCCCCTTGAATACTCAATTCAATCGTTATGCTCATGCTGGTTTTTATGATCACTTTCGGAGGGTGGCAAAATATTATTCAGAAAATACTTTTTCTCACCATACTTCTATGGGTATCCGGTTGCACTGCGTCACCGCTGCCTCCGGAAGTTAAACTGGCGGAAGAACAGGAACATACCCTCTGGCGTTTGGGAGCGCCCGTGTATGCGCCGGCAGAATACAACCGTTACCGGATATCGTTTCGGCAGGCGAAAGAAGACCTGATCAAAGAAAAATCCCGATTTGTATGGTTTCAGGATTACCGGATCGTTCAGTCTGAGTTCAGAGATGTTTTGAAAGCCGGCTATGTTTTGCAGGAAAAGATTTTAGAAGAAAAGAATAAAAAAAAAGAGAGCGCCGCCAATCAAATATCCTCGCTTAAAAACAGAATAGAAACGCTTAAGGGACTCACTGAAATTATCAATGAAGGAAGGCTTGCAAGGGAAGACCTGATCAAGGCGGAACTACTCCTGTCAGAGGCAACCAGCCGGTATAACAACAATGATTATGTGGCTGCTGAAGACAAAATAAAAAATTTATCCGGATTCATTACGGCGGCTGAAGATACGATCCTCCCCATTTTTAACCGCTATGCGGACCGAAGTCATATCAACAAGTGGCAGCGGATGGCAAAGGAGACCGTAGCTGAATCAAAAAACAGCGGCGTTCCTGTAATTATTGTAAATAAAAGCAAGCGCCTCCTTGTGCTCTATCAAAACGGCGTCCCCTTCAAGACGTATAACGTCGGCCTCGGACGCAATGGGTCTCTCGATAAACTCCGCGCCGGCGACAACTCAACCCCTGAAGGGGAATACAGGGTAACAAAAAAAATATCTGTAAGCCGTTACCACAAGGCATTATTAATAAATTACCCGAATGAGGATGATCGGAGGAATTTCATTCGCGCCAAGAAAAAAGGTCTTATTCCGGCAGGGGCCCGGATAGGCGGACTGATAGAAATACACGGCGGCGGCAAGGAGAGCATGACATACGGCTGCATTGCCATGGACAACAAGGCGATTGATAATCTTTTCAGTCTTGTCCCTGTCGGAACGGCAGTGACCATTGTCGGGGCCGTGGATTACGAAAACGGTCTCTCATCAGCGATAGAAGGGCTCTGAAAAGATGTTGAAAAACAGGAAATTTATTAAGATTCTTATCATTTTATCCATCATGTTTTTGACTTTCGAGTCTGCCGGATATTATCTCGGGAGCAGAGATGTAGCGTTCAGCAATAAGGGAAATCTCAGCAGGGAAAATGGCAAAATGAGTTTAAATGCGCTGAAAGCAAGAAACTCGGCGCTCCGGCAAAGGTTAAAAGGCCTCACCCCCAATGAGATTTATATCGTCATCGACACCGGCAGGAATAGGCTCTATCTGAAAAGAGGCCAGGGGAAGATCCGTGAAGCCGTCATTTCAGCCGGAAGCGGCAGTATTCTGAAAGATCCAGCGGGCAAACGTCAATGGATATTCGATACGCCGCGGGGCGAATATCATGTGCAGACAAAATATCTCGCTCCTGCATGGACAAGGCCGGACTGGGCGTTCATTGAAGAAGGCGAAGCGATACCCAAGGACCCCAGAAAAAGGGTAGAGGAAGGCGTCCTCGGAGAGTATGCGTTAGGTTTCGGCAACGGATATTTTATCCACGGAACCCTTTATACCAGACTGCTGGGAAGAAACGTGACCCACGGATGCATCAGGGTCGGCGACAGGGATCTCAAGACGGTTTATTCTGCAGCCGGCGTCGGTACGAGGATATATATTTTTTGATGATGCGGCTGCAACTCATATTGCTTTTTATGGCCTTGATTGCCGGCCCGGCTTCTGCCGGCGACGACAAGGAGAGATATATCAGAGAAAACCGGCTTCTCGAAGAGGAGCTTGTCCTGGCCCGCAAACCCGATATCTACTTTGTTTTCAATCTGAAGGAAAAAATGGCCTCTATCAAGGCCAGGGGGATTCCGCTGAGGGAACTGCAAATTAATGACTTCCACTGCTGGGGCAGCCCTGTTGCAGGCAACGCATATCGCCTGATAAAGAAAAGTACATTCTTTAAACCCGGCCGGGAGATGATTAAGCCCGGAGAAAGCAAGGAAAAGGACAATTTCAAGATAGAGGCGCTGGAACTGGCCGACATGCCGTCAAGATATACCCTTATTTTTGACGGCGGCGTAAGGATCCTGATAAGACCGTCAACGGAAGGGATTGTCTCGGGAACAGGCAATATTTTCCATACCTCCATGAGATTTTTCATTCGTCCGCTCTCAATGCTCTGGTATGCGTTGAGGGGGAAACCGTATACAGTCATTGATATGGTCCTGGAAAAAAATGACGCCCGGGCCGTTTACTGGTCACTCTCCGAGGGTTCCGGCGCCATCCTATATCCCCCGTGATTTTTCCGTTGCGGGATCCGATGCAGCTTCCTGGATTGACATGGGATGAGAAATAAAGATACAATGGATCCATGCAATTGAACATCCATGAAATAAGAGACTTTTTCCCCAGACTTTCTCTCAACAAAAAGCTTGTGGTCCTGATGCTTGTTCAGAGCCTGAGCATCATCGCCATACTCGTCTTTCTCTATTATCGAACCGAAACATCGATCTATAACGAGTTCGAAAAACAGATCGCCGATCTTTCCAAGGGCATCCAGATGGGCGTCGAAGAGGTCACCAGCAGCGGCCTCCCGGAAGAGAAACGCCTCCAGAACTATCTAATAAAACTGAAAACAAAAGGCGTTAAAGAAATCTCGATTATCAGCAATTCCGACAGGATCATCTCGAGCACGGACCCGCGCAATATAGGAAAATGGATCACAAGGACAAAAAAGGAGCTCATCTTCAAGGCAGAACTGGGGGAACCCGTCATCGGCGAGGGGCAATTTTATAATGTCATTGTTCCTGTCGTTGCAAACAATAAACATTACGGGTATATACACCTTACGGTGAATACCGAGGACTTTTCGGCCCATATGCAGAAAAGACTCATCCGCAGAATTGCGGCAACCGCAGTGATCTTTGGGATCGGGCTGCTCCTCAGCATCATCCTGGCGAAGAGATATACAAAACCCATAGAGGAGGTCGTGCAGGCCGCCAGGAATGTCGCGCATGGCAACCTCGATCAGGAGATACACACGGAGAGGAAAGACGAGATCGGAGAACTCGCAAAGAGTTTCAACCACATGGTCGGTAAACTTCAGGAAGAGCGCGTATTGGAAGAAAGGCTGCGCAAGGCCGAGCAACAGGCGGGTCTGGGACAATTTTCGCTGAGCATCGCCCATGAGATCCGAAACCCGCTCAATTTTATCAGCCTTTCCATTGACCATATCCAGAAAAAATATGAACCCCAAGAAGAAGGCGGGAAAGAGCCATTCGATTCCCTGATTCGCAACATAAAAAGTGAGATCCAGCGCGTGAGCAGATTTGCCGAAAGTTTCCTGGAGTTCAGCCGACCCCTGGAGCTTAATCTTCAGAAGACGGATATGGTGAAGCTCATCGAGGACGTTCTCGAGCTTGTCAAGGCCAAGGCGGAAAAGGATAAGATCTCTATCATCACGGAATTAGGCGCACTGCCGGAGATTGATCTGGACCCCGGATTTATAAAAACCTGTCTTTACAATATCATCCTCAACGCCTTCCACGCGATGCCTGATGGCGGCAAGGTCACGATCCGAACGGGCAGGATGGACGACAAGCTAAGCATCGTCATTGAAGATACCGGGGTGGGTATTTCATCTGAGAAGATTGCGAAGATCTTCGACCCGTTTTTTACCACGAAACAGGATGGGATCGGGATCGGTCTTTCGCTCACAAAAAGGGTTGTGGAAGAACATAAGGGCCGAATAGAATTCAAGAGCATTGAAGGCAAGGGGAGCGCCGTCACAATATCTTTGCCTTTCGATAAGGGGAAATAAATGGCGGTTATCCTGGTTGTGGACGATGAACGGCTTCAGCGGGACATCGTAAAGACGATCCTCGATGATGAGGGATATGAGACCTATACGGCCGCGTCCGGCGAAGAGGCCTTGAAAACCGTCAAGAAATACAATCCCGACGTCATGCTTACGGACCTCAAGATGGAGGGAATGGACGGCATCGAATTGCTGGACGCCGTTCAGAAAGACTCTCTTTCCCCTTCCCCGACCATGATTATCGTCACTGCCCACGGAACCATATCCTCCGCTGTGGAAGCGATGAAAAAGGGCGCCTTTGACTATCTGACCAAACCGCTGAACAAGGATTCCCTGTTGATGACGGTGAGGAGGGCCGTTGAGCGCACGGAACTTCTCAAAGAAAATGTCCAGCTCCAGAGGGAACTGTATGACCGGTTCCGGATCGAAGGGATCATCGGCAAGTCCGGCCAGATGCAGGAAGCCGTGAATATCATGAAGAAGGTCTCGCAAAGTTCCGCAACGGTCCTGATAAGGGGCGAAAGCGGCACGGGCAAGGAACTGGTTGCCAGGGCCATTCACTACAACAGTCCCAGGCGGTCCAGACCCTTTACCGCCCTGAACTGCGCCGCCATACCTGAAAATCTCTTTGAAAGCGAACTCTTCGGCTATGAACCCGGGGCCTTCACGGGCGCACTGTCGCGCAAAATAGGACTGTTCGAGGCCACAAACCACGGCGCCCTATTTCTCGACGAGATCGGCGATCTGCCGCTCATGATGCAGTCGAAGCTTTTGCGAGTTCTCCAGGATAAAGAGATCAGAAGGCTCGGCGGGAAAGACCCGATCAAGGTCGATGTCAGAATCATAACCGCCACCAACAAGGATATCGAAAAGGAGCTGGCCAAGGGTAATTTTCGGGAAGAACTGTACTACCGGCTCAAGGTTGTCACCATCGACCTCCCCTCGCTGCGGGACCGGAAAAGCGATATCCCGGAACTGTCGGGATTTTTCCTGAACCGATACAACCGCGAATTCGGAAAAAGGATCAAAGGCATCGACCCTACCGCGATCAAGGCCCTCGTTGAATATACCTGGCCGGGCAACATCCGGCAGTTGGAATCGGTTATCGAACGGGCGGTCATCATGAGCGATTCTGAAACCATCGCCTTAAGGGATATAAAAAGCGAACTCCGGACTGCGGAGACGGTCGTCGCATTCGATTTTGATCTCCCGGACGGCGGGATAAATTTCGAGGAGCTGGAAAAGGATCTTATGGAAAAGGCGATGAAACGGGCCAATGGCGTCATGGCCAAGGCGGCAAAACTTCTCGGCATGAGCTATAAGACATTCTGGTACCGATGGGAAAAATTAAACAGCGACAATCCGGCTTCAAATCGGGAAACAACGGATCAACCGGATAAATAGGGCTTGACCGGGTGAGGGAAAAGTGGCAGCGGTTCTGCGCGACCCCTTTACCGGAATCGGCAAGCCGGAACCTCTGAAATACCTTGCCCCCGGCGTCTGGTCCCGCCGCCTGACCCAGGAGCACCGCATCGTCTATCTGGTCTGCGACGACCGCATCGATTTCCTGCAGGCGAGGTACCATTACTGACGGAGGAGTTCCACGGAAAATGTCCGTATTATTTTTCAGAATAGCTTCCTCCTAAGTCACAAGTTGCAAACCTCAGTGATGATGAAGGATTCTTCAAGTCGTAATCAATGTTAGTATTTCTTCAGCTATTGTGATACGAATGAAGGAAACATGTCTATTCGACTAAAAAATTATGGGCAGCACACAATTAATGTTCAATTTCCCCAATGTCCAACGCAAATTCATCTCCCCGCAAGCAGATGTGGCTATCGATTCTTTTTTCCCTGAAGAGGAGGCCGACAAGCTTGCCCAGATCGAATCATACAACAAACACCTTTTCCGCCCCAATACATACCTGCATAAATGGTGGGCCAGGCGTTCCGGTGTCACATTCCGTTATATACTCAAGCAACTCTCCACTAAATCCGAGCTACGTCATTTTTATACTCCGGGAGGCCTTGAAGGCCTGACTATCCTGGATCCGATGATGGGAGGGGCGACGACTCTGCATGAGGCCATCCGGCTTGGCGCCAATGTCATCGGCTATGATGTGGATCCGATACCTGTTCTGCAGGCCCGCGCCTCGCTAACCGAGATCAACCTTCAAGAAAAACAGGCTGCATTTGATCTCTTTCTTGAAAAACTGGAGCAGAAACTATCCCCATATTTTGAAACATTATGCCCGGACTGTTCCGAAAAAAGCGACATGCAATTTCTGCTTTATGGCCTCAGAAGACAGACCAATAAGGACGAAGCGATTTTTCTTGATTCCTTCACCTTGCGAGCGGAAACAAACGGAGACAGGAAAACCATCCTCGATTTTTATCCTTCCCTGAATGTTACACGCGAGAACAGAACTTGGCCATTGATGGATAAGGATGAGGTAAAAAATAGAGGAATAACCGTTAAAAATTTAGAGCTTCTGGATGTTCCCTTTGCAGACCGTTATGTCCCTCTGGTCATGGTTGGGAAATGCAAACATCATGGTCAATTCTTCAAGGCGCCTGATGTCAGGGATCTTCAGAACATCGCTGCCGCAGCGTCACAGGCATCCAGACTGACTTTTCCCGGTAATAATGGTTTCAAGGTTCCTCAAGGCCCGAAATCAAGTGATCTTATCGCCCGAGGGGTGACGAATTTTTTTGAACTGTTTTCCCACCGTCAACTCCTCTATCTCTCTGAGGCAAAACGGTCCATCGACGAAGCCGCCCCTGAACATAGGCTATGGCTGGCACTGCTCGTATCCACATCTTTGGAATTTAACTCCATGCTGTGCGGATACAAGGGCGGCGATCAGCGAAGACCAGGGGCCATACGCCACGTTTTTTCCCATCACGCCTATTCCTTTCCCTGCACAGCATTGGAGAACAATCCTGTCTTTAAGGCCAAAACGTCCGGTACGCTGTGTAATCTATTTGAGAAGCGCATTTTGAAAGCCGGAATATGGGCGCAGGCGCCGGTCGAACGGCGCTGGTCGGGAGGGAGGTGGGACAAGGTTGTTATTGACGGTGAGTTGGATGTTGGTCAGGAATGCGGGACTCTAAATGAATTTACAGGAAAAACACGATCCTTCATGGCCAGGCAAAATGATTCTTCTGTGCTTCCTCTGCCCGACCAAGCCATTGATTACGTCGTCACCGATCCCCCTTATTTTGATAATGTCCAGTACAGCGACCTGTCGCATTTTTTCCGCTGCTGGCTCCGTTGGTTTCTGCCGGACCAAGCCAACTGGCAATACCAGCCCCTCCTGTCCGCTGTTGCCGAATCCAATGATAATGAAGCAAAATTTGGCGATATCCTCACTAAAGTCTGGCAGGAATGCCACCGCGTTCTTATCCGGCCGCACGGCCGGCTGATCTTTACTTACCATCACTGGCGTGCAGCTGCCTGGTCACAGCTCACAATTGCCCTTGCCAGTGCGCGCTTTCGGCTGATGAACGGCTATGTCGTTCACTCGGAGAATCCGATTTCCGTTCACATCAGAAGCCTTCGCGCTCTTCAGCACGACGCGATTCTGGTGTTCAAACCTTGCGATGATGATGACGCAAGGCATTGGGAAAAGCCTGAAAAAATAAAGATGGACGACAGTGAGTCCTTCTCCCGCGGTTGTACGCAATATCTGGGCTGGATACTGGACCATGATTTTGATCATGAAAAGATCCGCCTTTTATGGAAAAAATTCATCGGGGGCGACTAATGGCCAAATACCCTTCAGAGATTTTCGGGTGCTATCTGCGGAACATCTCGCCGGAAGCCGAAGAGATGAGGAGAAAATACTGGTGTCCGTTCCATGAATCACCATGCTACAAGCAGAGCAGGCTGATCGATTATCCCTTTGGCGTCTGTACTGCCCATGTGGATGGACAGGAAATTGCCTTATGCCCCCGGCGGTTTCTGGAGAAAAACAAGGTCTTCCATGATATTGCGCTCTCCCGGTTTGGAACAAGCGACAATGTTCTCGTTTTTTCTGAGGTTGGTTTGCCTGGTATAGGAAATTTTGATTTCGTGATGGTTCAACATAAACCGTTAAGTACCCATGTGGAGGATTTCGTTGCCATAGAGTTTCAAACGGGTCAAACGACGAGCACGGGCCAATTGGTTGAAGGGTTTAAAACTTTTATGAAAGATCGCTGTTTACAAGAAGGCTCTTCATATCATTTTGGGATCAATTATTCGCCCGCAAATCTCCCCCACCCCCTCTTTGCTAAAGAGGGGAGTAAAAAATGCTTCAGCCATAAATTTGTCGCACACCCGACTCGTTGCAATCGCGTCTGATTTCTGCTGATTGCCCTCCGCTTTTGTCTTGGCGCTTCGCGCCAGTCCATCAAGCGGCTGCATCGGGCAGCTTTCCCCTTTTTCTACTTCTTTCCGAAGATTGCGGCGAAGGGGTTGTTGAACGGGACCTTTTCGTTGCGCGGCTTCACTTGCTGTGGCCGACCATGACCTGGCTTTTCCCGCTGCGGCCGCCCATGCTGCTGCCGTTCCTGCGGCGGTTTCCCCGGTGCGATTTTCGGCCGGGGTCCTTCCCCGGCGGGCTTGTTCTCCCGGATCTCCTTTTTCTCGGGCGGATTTGCCGGTTTTCCGCCTGCCGCCGGCTGCTTCTTCAGCGTCAGCGAAATCCTTTTCCGCTCCAGGTCCACGGCGAGGACGGTCACCTCGACGATCTGGCGCACCTTCAGCACCGCGCCGGGGTCCTTCACGAACCGGTCGGCGATCTGGCTCAAATGGACGAGGCCGTCCTGGTGGACGCCGATGTCCACGAACGCCCCGAAGGCGGTCAGGTTCGTCACGATCCCGGAAAGCTTCATTCCGGGCGTCAGGTCCTCCATCTTCTCGATCCCGTCGGCGAACCGGAAGGCCTCGAACCGTTCACGCGGGTCGCGGCCGGGCCGGGCCAGTTCGGCGAGGATGTCGTTCAGGGTTGGCAGACCGACCTCGTCCGTGACGTACCGGGTCGGATCGATCCGCTTCCGGAGGGTTTCGTCATGCATCAGGTCGGCAATGGAGCAATCCAGGTCTCCCGCCATCTTATCGACGATTGCATAGCTTTCGGGGTGGACGGCGGAGGCGTCGAGGGGGTTCTCTCCGCCCTGGATCCGGAGGAAGCCGGCGGCCTGCACGAAGGCCTTCGCCCCGAGGCGGGGCACCTCTCTCAAGGCCACGCGCGACGGGAAAGGGCCGTGCTCGTCGCGCCAGGCGACGATTTTGGCCGCCAGGGCGGGGCCGAGGCCGGAGACGTAGGTGAGGAGCGCCGCGCTGGCCGTGTTCAACTCGACGCCGACCGCGTTCACGCAGCTCATGACCGTGTCATCGAGGCTCTGCTTGAGTTCCGTCTGATCGACGTCGTGCTGGTACTGCCCCACGCCGATCGCCTTCGGGTCGATCTTGACCAGTTCGGCCAGCGGGTCCGCAAGCCGCCGGCCGATGGAGACCGTCCCGCGGACGGTGACGTCCTCGTTCGGAAATTCCTCCCGGGCGATCTTGGAGGCGGAATAGACTGAGGCGCCGCTCTCGTTGACCATAATGATCTGGATCGTTTCGGGGAGATCCAGCGTCCGGAGGAACGCCTCCGTTTCCCGTCCCGCCGTGCCGTTCCCGATGGCGATCGCCTCGATCTGGAACCGCGCGCAGAGCGCCCGGACCGTCTCGGCCGCCTGGCCCCGCGCCTTCTCCGAGAGGTGGGGAATGATCACGTCGTGGTGGAGGAGCTTTCCCTGGGCATCGAGGCAGACAAGCTTGCACCCCGTCCGGAAGCCGGGATCGAGGGCGAGGAGCCGCTTCTGACCCAGCGGCGGGGCAAGAAGGAGTTGGCGGAGGTTGTCGGCGAAGACGCGGATGGCCTCCGCGTCGGCCCGTTTCTTCGCGGCCATCCGGATCTCCGTTTCCATCGAGTTCGCGAGAAGCCGCCGGTAGCCGTCCTCCACGGCCATCCGGACTTGTTCGGCGACCGGACCGTTTCCGCTTATGAACATCGCGTCTAACAGGGAAATCGCCTCCGCCTCCGGCGGCACGACACGGAGGGTCAGGAATTCCTCCTTCTCGCCGCGCCGCATCGCGAGGATCCGGTGGGAGGGCGCCTTGGCGGCCGGTTCTTCCCAGTCGAAGTAGTCCCGGTACCGGTTTCCCTCCGTCTCCTTCCCGGGGATGACCCGCGACTGGAAGAGGGCCTTCGCCGTGAAGAACTCCCGCATCCGGGCGCGGGCCTGCTCGTTTTCGTTCACCCACTCGGCGATGATGTCCCTCGCCCCGGCGAGCGCCTCCTCCGTGGAGGCGACGCCTTTTTCGGGATTGACGAACGCGGCCGCCGCAGCCGACGGGTCGAACCCCTCGGCTTGGGCGAAGATCTGCTGCGCGAGCGGTTCCAGCCCCTTCTCCCGGGCGACGGTCGCCCGCGTCCGCCGTTTGGGGCGGAAGGGGAGGTAGATGTCCTCGAGAATGGCCATCGTTCCGGCGGCGGCGATCTTCGCCGCAAGCTCATCGGTGAGGAGTTGCCTCTCCGTAAGCGATTTGAGGATCGCCTCGCGGCGCTTGTCCAGTTCCGCGAGCTGGGCAAGGCGGTCGCGGATCGCGGTGATCTGCACCTCGTCCAGGGTACCGGTGACCTCCTTCCGGTAGCGGGCAATGAAGGGGACCGTCGCCCCTTCGCCGAGGAGTTGCGCGGTCACCGC
>MNZQ01000157.1 GCA_001873745.1 Syntrophaceae bacterium CG2_30_58_14 | reverse complement strand
CGAAGCCATGCTCACGGGCCTCTTTGACGGTTTTGCGTGCAAACCGGATGAACTCCCTGCCATTCGTCTGGAGATCCCGATCCGAGAGGATCACGCCGACGAAGTCCGCGCGGGGCTCGGCAGTTTCCGCGACCATGTCGGCGCGGCGGGGATCGAAATTCTGGGGTTGGAAGACAAAGACGACGGTCGAAATGACGGCATAACAGAGGCGACCCGTTTATAATAACTGGGAATCATGAATATGAAGGTGATCATCATCGGGGCCGGAGAGGTCGGATATCACATCGCCGACAGCCTCTCCCGCGAAGGGATCGATACGGTCGTCATCGACCGGGACGAAGAGCGCCTTCATGAGATCTCGGAGGCGCTCGATGTGCAGACCGTTCTGGGCAGCGGCAGCAGTCCCGAGGTCCTGAAACGGGCGGGCATGGCCCAGGCCGATATGGTCATCGCGGTCACGGACAGCGACGAAACGAACATGATCGCCTGCCTCCTCGCCTCCACACAGAGTCGAATCCCCATACGGATCGCCCGCATCCGCAACGTGGAATTGAGCGGGGACGGTTCCCTGTTCGGCACGGACCGCCTGAACATCGATCTCTGCATCAACCCGGAGCGGGAAGCGGTCAGCAACGTCATGGACCTCCTGGAATTCCCGGGGGCGGCGGAGGTCTTCAGCTTTGCGGGGGGACGCATCCGACTTCTGGGATTCCAGATCGACGCGGACGCCATCGTGATCGGGAAAAAGCTCTCCGAGCTCCGGGCCATGGAACCCGGGTTCAAGGTCCTGATCACCGCCATCGTCCGGGACGAAAAACTCATTGTCCCGTCGGGCGACTCGTTTATCGAGAGCGGGGATTATATCTTCGCCGTCACCGACGCCACCCGCGTCCGGGAGTTGCTGCGCTTCTTCGGCAAGAACACGGAACCGCCCCGGCGGGTCATCATCATCGGCGGCGGAAACACCGGCCTGATGCTTGCTCTGGCCATCGAAAAAAGAAACATCGCGGTCAAACTCATCGAGAAGAAACACGTTCAGTGCGAATTTCTGGCCTCCCATCTGGAAAAAACGGTCGTCCTCCACGGCGACGGAACCAGCCAGGAACTTCTCCAAGAGGAGAACATCGAGGAGACCGATTTTTTCATCGCGGTGACGAACGACGAGGAGGCGAACATCATCGGGGCGCTTCTCGCCAAACAATTAGGCGCCCGGAAGGTCATATCGCTGATCAACCGTATTGACTACATCCCCCTCGTCTCGCGGGTTGGCATCGACGGGGTGATCAACCCCCGCCACGCCGCCATCAGCCGAATCCTTCATTATATCCGCAAGGGAAAGGTGATCTCCGCCACGCCGCTCCGCGATGAAAAGGCGGAGGCCTTCGAATTCGCCGCCCTCGAAACCTCGGAGATCACCGGCCGCCCCTTCAAGGAGATCCATTTCCCTGGCGGCGCCATCGTCGGGGCGATCTGCCGCGGGGAGGAGATCATCATCCCCGACGGCGACTCCCTCATCCGACCGGGCGACCACGTCGTCATCTTCACACCCCGTTCGGCCATCGGCGAGCTCGAAAAGCTCCTCACCGTGAAACTGGAATATTTCGGATGAAAGCAAGACCCATTCTCTACACGCTGGGCGCTTTTCTCTTCATCCTCGGGCTGACGATGCTGATCCCGCTGGCCTGTTCTCTCTACTACGGCGAGGCCGACGCCTGGAGCTTCATCCTGTCCGTCGGGATCACGTCGGGAACCGGCGGCGCCTTGTCCTTTGCATGCAGACCCGGGGAGAAGAAGACCGTCCTCGGCCACCGGGATGGTTTTTTGATCGTCTCTGCGGGCTGGATCCTCGCCGCCTTCTTCGGGGGGTTTCCCTACATGATCCACGGCGCCCTCCCCGCCCTGACGGACGCCTACTTCGAAACGATGTCCGGATTCACAACCACCGGGGCGACGGTGATCAACAAGATTGAGGCGCTTCCCCACGGGATCATCCTCTGGCGGTCTCTGACCCAGTGGCTGGGCGGGATGGGGATCATCCTCCTGTCGGTCGCCATCCTCCCGTTCCTCGGCGTCGGGGGGAGACAACTCTTCCGGGCGGAACTTCCCGGGCCGGTGAAGGAAAAACTGGCGCCGCGCATCGTGGAGACGGCCCGGTCGCTCTGGATCGTCTATGTCATCATCACGGTCGCCGGCTTTATCCTCCTCCTCTTCGGCGGGATGAGCGCCTTCGATGCGGTGAACCACATCTTCTGCGCGATGGCGACGGGGGGGTTCTCCACGAAAGACAGCAGCGTGGCCTGGTTCAACAGCGCCTACATCGAAGGCGTCCTCGTCGCCTTCATGCTGATCGCCGGGATGAATTTCACCCTCCATTACCAGATCCTGACGGGAAACCTGAAAACATTCTACAAGGACGGCGAGCTCCGCTTCTTCCTCGGCACGGTCCTCATCGCGACCTTCCTGATCACCGTGGATCTCCGGCTGCACGTTTTTTCGGAGATCGGGAAGGCCTTCCGCTACGCCCTCTTCCAAGCCTCCTCCATCATCACGACGACCGGCTTCGTGACGGACAACTTCGCCAAATGGCCCGCCTTTTCGCAGATCATCCTGGTTTTGCTGATGTTCATCGGCGGTTCGGCGGGCTCCACGGGGGGCGGCATCAAGTGCGTCCGGCTCTTGCTGATCATCAAGCACGGTTACCAGGAGCTCTACCGGCTCATCCATCCCCACGCCGTTACCCAGGTCAAGCTGGGCCAGCAGAGCGTCCCCGCCGATGTCCTGAAGAGCATCTGGGGATTCTTCGCCCTCTACATCGGTGCGTTCGTTCTGGCGACGATCCTCATGGCGTCTCTCGGGCTCGACATCATCACCTCCTTCTCCTCCGTCGCCGCGACGCTTGGTAACGTCGGACCGGGGCTCGGTCTCGTCCACCCCGCGTCCACCTACAGCGAGATTCCTGCCGCTGGCAAATGGATCCTCTCCTTCTGCATGCTGATCGGCCGGCTGGAGATCTACACCATATTGGTGCTGCTGATTCCCGAATTCTGGAAAAAATAGGGCGGCTTCGGGATAAACCGTCAACAATTGCGTTGAAAGGCTTGGTCCGATGTGCTACGAAGTGCGCCGAGGGGACACGATCCGGATCGTGTCCCCGAATAAAAAGGGAGCGCCGCATGGACAGAAAGTACAACCCTTTAGAGATTGAAGAGAAGTGGCAAAAAAACTGGGAAGAGAAGCGGATCTTCCACGTCACGGAAGACCCGGATAAAAAGAAATACTATCTTCTCGAGATGTTCCCCTACCCCTCCGGCCGGATCCACATCGGCCATGTGCGGAACTATACGATCGGCGACGTCGTCGCCCGGTACAAGCGGATGAAAGGGTTCAACGTCCTCCATCCGATGGGCTGGGACGCCTTCGGCATGCCGGCGGAGAACGCCGCCATCGAACGGGGCGTCCACCCCTCCGTCTGGACCCATGAAAATATCGAAAACATGAAGCGCCAGCTCAAACGGATGGGCTTCAGCTACGACTGGGAGCGGGAGCTCGCAACCTGCGAACCCGAATATTACAAGTGGGAGCAGCTCTTCTTCCTCCGGATGTATGAAAAGGGGCTCGCCTACAAGAAGAGCTCCACGGTGAACTGGTGCCCCAAGTGCGAGACGGTCCTCGCCAACGAGCAGGTGGAGGCCGGCCTCTGCTGGCGTTGCGGCTCGGAGGTCGGAGAGCGCTACCTGAACCAGTGGTTTTTCCGGATCACCGCCTATATCGATGAGCTGCTCGACTACTGCGACCGCCTTCCCGGCTGGCCCGAACGGGTCCTCACGATGCAGAAGAACTGGATCGGGAAGAGCTACGGCTGCGAGGCCTCCTTCCCGATGGCCGACGGAAAGGGCGCGATCCAGGTCTTCACGACGCGCCAGGACACGATCTTCGGCGCCACCTTCATGCTGGTCGCCGCCGAACATCCGCTGGTGATGGACCTCGTCCGCGGAAAGGACTGTGAAGGAGCGGTCAAAGATTTCGTGGAGAAGATAAAAAAGCAGGACAAGAAGATCCGGACCTCCGAATACTACGAGAAGGAGGGCGTCTTCCTCGAGACCTACTGCCTGAACCCGGTCACGGGGCGGAAAATGCCGATCTATGCGGCGAACTTCGTCCTCGCCGATTACGGCACCGGCTGCGTCATGGCGGTCCCCGCCCACGATCAGCGCGACTTCGAGTTCGCGAAAAAGTTCAACCTGCCGCTCATCGTCGTCATCCAACCCCCCGATCGGGCGCTGAACGTCCAGACGATGACCGAGGCCTACACCGGCGAGGGCGTCCTCGTCAACTCCGGCCCCTTTGACGGCCTGGAGAATTTAAAGGCCCTCGATGCGATCGCCGACCACCTGTCTGCGATCGGCCGGGGCAAGAAAACGGTCCAGTACCGCCTGCGCGACTGGGGAATCTCCCGCCAGCGTTACTGGGGCGCCCCCATCCCGATGATCCTCTGCGAAGCGTGCGGAACCGTTCCGGTTCCTGAGCAGGAGCTCCCGGTGATCCTCCCTCGGAACGTGGAGTTCACCGGCGCGGGCGGCTCGCCGCTCGCAAAATACAAACCCTTCGTCGAGACAACCTGCCCCCGTTGCGGAAAGCCGGCCCGGCGCGAAACGGACACGATGGACACCTTCGTCGAGTCCTCCTGGTACTTCGACCGCTTCTGTTCGGCCCGCCACGACGTCAAACCGGGTCTTGACCGGCAGAAACTGGACTACTGGATGCCGGTGGACCAGTACATCGGCGGCATCGAACATGCGATCCTCCACCTCCTCTATGCGCGGTTCTATACGAAGATGCTCCGGGATTTCGGATTCCTTGGCGTTGACGAACCCTTCACGAACCTCCTCACGCAGGGGATGGTCTGCAAGGAGACGATGCGCTGTGCGGAACACGGATACCTCTTCCCGGAAGAGGCCAAAGAGGGGAAATGCACACAGTGCGGCAGGGAGGTCCAGATCGGGAAAACGGAGAAGATGTCCAAGTCGCTGAAGAATGTCGTCGATCCGGACTATCTGATCCAGGCCTACGGCGCCGACACGGCGCGGATCTTCTGCCTCTTCGCTTCACCGCCGGAAAAGGATCTCGAGTGGAGCGACCAGGGAGTGGACGGCTCTTTCCGCTTCCTGAACCGGATCTGGCGGATCGTGATGGATTACTTGGAGGAGATCCGGGACGTGGAACCCTTTACCGGCGGGAAAACGCTGGAAGGCAACCTAAAGGCCCTGCGACGGAAGACGCACCAGACGATCCGGAAGGTGACCGCCGACATCGAGGAGCGTTTCCACTTCAATACGGCGATCAGCGCCGTGATGGAGCTGGTGAACGCCCTTTACCAGTTTCCACACCCGAAGGCGGACAACCGGTTCGGGTTTTCCATTGTCCGCGAGACGGTCGAGACGATCGTCCGGCTTCTCGCCCCGCTGGTTCCCCATATCACCGAAGAGCTCTGGACGCTCCTCGGCCGGAAGGAGAGCCTGGCCGATACGGCCTGGCCCGCCTTCGACCCGGCGGTCGCCTCGGAAGAGGAGATTACGATCGTGATCCAGATCAACGGCAAGGTGCGGAGCCGGATCACCCTCCCCGCCGATGAGGAGGGCGAAAATATCAAGACCCTCGCGCTCGCCGAAGAGCGGATTGCAAGCCTCACCGCCGGGAAAACGATCTTGAAGATGGTGTATGTCCCGAAGAAACTGGTGAACATCGTTATTTCGGGATAGCCGTTATCCCCGGGTTCCGGGCGACCCCATCCCCACCCTGACCCTCCCCTTGAAAGAGGGAAGTTTGATGCAATGATTTCTATTCGTTGATGGAGAGTTTTCAGATGAAAAGAGGCGCTCTGCTGCTTTTGGCATCTCTTCTCCTTGCCGGCTGCGGGTATCGTTTTGCCGGCGACGAAGAATCGGTCGCCCCCGCCTTCCGGACGGTCTTTGTCGACACCTTCACGAACAAGACCGGCGAGGCCTACGCCGAGAACATCTTCCGCAGCGCCTTCATCGGCCGGTTCGTCCAGGAGGGCCGTTTCAAGCCGGCCCGCAGCCGGGGTGAGGCGGATCTGATCTGCCGGGGGAGCGTCCGCAGCCTCCAGGCGGCGCCGCTCGCCTACAAGGCAACCAACCTCTCGGCTGAGGACCGGATCACGGTTACACTCGATATCTCCTTCGATGAGAGGGAAAGCGGACGAGTGATCTGGGCGGACAGTTCCTTTGTCGGAACGGGGGATTACCCGGTAACCACCGCAGGCGTGACGGAGTCCAGCCGTAAAAATGCCCTCGTCAAGCTGGCCAACGACTCAGCCGAGAGGGCCTATCGGTTGATGATGTCCGGTTTCTGAGGGTAGGGGGGAGGTTGGATAACGAAATGACGAGAACCGCCGGTTTCCATGCGATCGCAGCCTTCTGTTTTGCCATTCTGTTTTTGCCCCCTGTCGCCGCCGCTGCAGAGATCGTCCCCTTTGAGAGTGCGAATCAAAGCCCGCTTGTCCAGATTTTCGGGCTGCCGGGCACAGGCAATGCGGTGCTGCTTCCCCAGGGCCGGACGGAAGTGGGACTGAACGTCGCTTTATCCAGCAACCACGCCGTCAATGAAAATTCACGCGAACAGATCATCCTGGATGGGGAGACCACCCGCTTCACGGTTGCAGCGCGTTACGGCCTGCTTCCCCGCATGGAGGTCGGCGTCAAGATACCCTATATCAGCCACAACGGCGGATTTCTCGATGGTTTTATTGAAAGCTATCACGGCGCCTTCGGTTTTCCGAACGGGGGGCGCGATCAGGCGCCGCGAAATCGTCTTCTCTATCGTTACCGACGCGACGGCGTCGAGAAAATCCGCAGCGATTCTTCCGGCGCCGGCATCGGTGATCTGCTATTGACCACCGCCTTTCCGATATATGAAGAAAATAGTCAGGGCATGACCCTGAACGCCGCGCTTAAACTTCCGACGGGAGACAGCGATCAGCTCCGGGGAAGCGGCAGCACGGACCTCTCCTTATGGTTGCACGAGAGAATCGGGGGCGCATTGGCGGCCGGGAACTGGGCCTCTTACGGAGCGGCCGGAATACTCTCCATGACGGAGGGGAATGTACTCCCCGACCAGCAAAAAAGGTGGGCCGGTTTCGGCAGCATGGGAATCGGTTGGGCGCCGCTGAACTGGCTCTCCTTTAAGGCGCAGGCAGACGCGCATACCCCCTTCTTCAGCGACAGCGACCTGAAAGAGATCGCCGCCAATGCCGTCCAACTGATCGTTGGGGGGACAATCTCATTCTCCGAAAGAACGGCTCTCGATATCGGCGTTTCGGAAGACCTGATTGTGAATACATCGCCGGATGTCGCCTTTTATTTCACGCTGCGCACCCGGTTTTAATACGATCCTTTGAATGGGTCATCGATGAAGAAGGGTAAACGTTACAAATCGCTTTATCTGCCTGCATGGACCATCGTGGCCGCCGTGCTGACCCTGCTGCTGGTCATCGTCGTTTCCACTTACCGGAATATGAGCCGGGAGAGGGGGCGAATGGAAGATTCCCTCGTCCGGGAGGGGCTGGTCATCATCCGGGCCATCGAGGCGAGCGTCCGCGCAGACTTTCCTTCGTCTCCCCCTGATGCAAAGCGCCTTCAAAAGCTGGTGGAAGAGGTTTCCCGCGAGCCGGAGGTTGCCGCGATCACGATTTTTGATCACGCAGGGAACATCGCGGCGGCAAGTCGCCCGGCCGGTCCGCTCCCGGAAAAGATCAAGGGGGCGCCGTCGCTGGCCCTTTTGTTGAAAGACCGGGGAATGATTACCCGTTATCAGGAGCGGCAGGGAGGGGTCCCGATCTTCGAGGTGATCCAGCCGTTTCGTCCCTTTTCTTACCAGACTCTCCCCTCGTTGCGTCACAGGGTGGAATCAAGCTCCGCATTGCAGGAAACCCCGTTACGCCGGTGGGCCGGAGACAAGATGATCGCCTTGACTCTCCGCCTGGCTGCCTTTGAAACGGCCCGCCGGGAGGACCGACATCATACCCTGCTGATGGGGGCGATCCTGGTCGTACTGGGAACAGGGGCGCTTTTCTTCATCTTTATCGTTCAGAATTACTACCTGGTGGACCGCACGCTGGAGAGGATGAAGAGCTATATGGAAAACGTCGTGGAGAGCATGGCGGATGGGCTTATCTCCCTCGACCGGGAGGGGCGGATCGTGACCTTGAACCGGCAGGCGGTTTCGATCCTCGGCTCGGAACGGGAGCGCATCGAGGGCAGGAACATAACTGAGCTTCTGGGCGACGGGGTTGCCGAGATTCTGGGCCCTCCGGAGGAACGGTCGCTGGTGCGGGACCGGGAGGTGGAGATCCGGAAGGGGCCGGATGTCAAGATACCGCTCAGCCTCAGTGCGGCGCCGCTCCGGGACGATGCGGGACAAGAGATGGGGTCGGTGCTCCTGATCAGGGACCTGCGTGAGATCCGTGATCTTCAGGGAAAGGTGCGGCGCAGCGAGCGGCTGGCGTCGCTCGGACGGCTGGCCGCCGGTGTGGCGCATGAGATTCGCAACCCGCTCAGCTCCATTCGGGGATTTGCCCAGTATTTTGTGAAGCGCTTTCACGGGCAGACCGAGGAGGAGGGATATGCCTTGGTCATGGTCAAGGAGGTCGATCGGCTGAACCGGGTGATCACGGAACTCCTGGACTTTGCGGGACCGAAAGAGCCCCGCCGGGAGCCGAATTCCCTGGAGGGTATCGCCGACCACGCGCTGAAACTTCTCGCCCCCGATCTGGCCGCCCGCAAGGTGAGAGTGTTCAAGGAATATGAGCCGGGCCTGCCGGCGGTTTCCGTTGACCGCGATCAGATATCCCAGGTTTTCCTGAATCTCCTTCTGAATGCGATTGAATCGATGGAGGGAGGGGGGAAGATCTGCCTCACCCTTCGCCGATGCGGTCCTCCGCCTGTCGTCGAGGCGGCGATTGCCGATACGGGGGCCGGCATCCCTGCGGACGACCTGGAGAAGATTTTTGAGCCTTTTTTCAGCCGAAAGAGGAAGGGTACCGGTCTGGGCTTGGCGATTGTCAATCAGATCATCGAGAGCCACCGGGGAGACATTCGGGTGGAGAGCGGTCCGGGAAGAGGGACGACTTTCCGGATGACCCTGCCGGTGGACGGCGACAGTGACTCGAGGCGCGGACATGGATGAAAAACGCCGAATCCTCGTGGTGGACGATGAGGAAAGCCATCGGATCATGCTGCGGGCGGTTCTGAGCGCAGAGGGGTACGCGGTGGCGGAAGCCTCCGACGGCACGGAAGCCGTAACTGCCGTGGAGAGAGAGGCTTTTGACGTTATCCTGCTGGATATCCGCATGACCAACATGGACGGGATCGAGGCGCTAACCGAGATCCGGAAGATCAGCCCGCTCGTGCCGGTCCTGATCATGACGGCGTACGCCTCCGTAAAAACGGCGGTGGAAGCGCTGAAGGCAGGGGCCTTCGATTACCTGACGAAACCCCTCGACATCGAGGAGCTGAAGATCCTGATCGAAAAGGCGCTGGACCATTACCATCTGCGAGCAGAGAACCTCGTTCTCAAGGAGCGGTTGGGCGACCGTTTCGATTTTTCCCGGATCATCGGCCGGAGTCCTAAGATGAAAAGTCTGTTAGAGACTTTGGCGATGGTGGCGCCCTCCGACGCCACGGTGCTCTTGATGGGGGAGAGCGGGACGGGGAAGGAGGTGGTGGCCAACGCGATCCACCACAACAGCCCGCGGGCGGGGCAGCCGTTTATCAAGGTCTCCTGCGCCGCCCTTCCGGAGACGCTTTTGGAGAGCGAGCTTTTCGGACATGAGAAGGGCGCTTTTACCGGCGCCGTTTCCCGCCGCGAAGGGAGATTTCAACTGGCCCACCGGGGGACCCTCTTCCTCGACGAGGTGGGCGAGATGAGCCCGGCTATCCAGACGAAGCTTCTGCGGGTGCTGCAGGAGAAGGAGTTCGAACCCTTGGGAGGCGTCCGGACGGTCAAAGTCGATATCCGGCTGATCACCGCCACGAACCTGGAGCTGGACAAAGAGGTTGCGGTGGGCCGTTTCCGGGAGGATCTATACTACCGCCTGAATGTCGTTCCGATCGTCCTGCCGCCGCTGCGCGAACGGAAAGAGGATATCCCCCAGTTGGCGGACCATTTTTTTACGATCTACCGGGAGAAGAACCGGAAGGCGTTGAGGGGAATTTCGGGGAAGGCGCTGGATCTGCTGGTCCGCTACGACTGGCCGGGGAACATCCGGGAGTTGGAGAACTGCATCGAGCGGGCGGTGATCATGGCGCGGGAGGAGGCGATCGTCCCGGCGGATTTCCCGCCGCAGATCCGGATGCTCTCCATGGAAGGGGAAAGGGATGGATTCGATATTCCCTACGGGATCAGCCTTGACGAGATGGAACGGGCCCTGATTGTGAAAACGCTTGCCGAAACGGGCGGCAACCGAACGAAAACATCTGAAATTCTTGGCATCAACCGCCGCACCCTGCAAAATAAATTGAGGCAGTACGGGCTTAACAACCCGCCCTCCGGGCCATGCTGACCGTTGCAGCCGCGCAAGAAACGATTCAAGATGGCAATTGTTGCAGCGTTTTTGTATATTGCGGCGGCGTTTGACGGACCGGTTCAAAAGCCGCATGTTCGCATCCGAAGGAGAAAGACGATGGGGAGCTTTCCGAGCGTAGAGAGGGGCGGGGATTCAACAGACATGGCCATGCGCCGGAGTCAGGAGACCGGCGATCAGAAGGCCAAAGAGATGGCCATCATTGCCGAGATCGGGAGGCTGATCAGCTCCACCCTGAACATCGACGAGGTGTACGAACGGTTCACCGCCGAGGTCCGAAAACTGATCGACTTTGACCGGCTTTCCATCGACCTGTGCAATTTTCAAGAGAACACCCTCCGCATTGCTTACGTTTCCGGGGCGGTCATCGACGGTCGGAGACGGGGGGATTCCCTCGTTCTGGCGGGCACGTTGAGTGAAGAGAGCATCCGCACGCGGACCGGCATGCTGATTCAGCCTGAGAACATGGACGAGATCGTCGAACGCTTCCCCCCTCTTGCCGCCATATTTCAGGCGGGGCTGCGCTCCCTGATGGCCGTTCCGCTGATCTATCGGAACGAGGCGATCGGTGTGCTGCATTTCCGGTCGAAAAAACCGAACGCCTACACCGGGCAGGATCTCCGTCTCGCGGAGAGGATCGGGGGGCAGATCTCCGGGGCGATCGCCGTTGCGCAGCTTTATCAAGAGCTCAAGGAAACGGAAACATCGCTGCGCGAAAGCGAGTCGCGGTTCCGCGCCATCTTCGAGAAGGCGGCGGTGGGTGTGGCCGAAATCGAGATCGGGACGGGCCGGTTCCTCACGGTTAACCGGTGGTTTTGCGAGCTGGTCGGCCGAACGGAGGAGGAGCTTCTGGCCACCAACTTCCAGGCCATCACGCATCCGGACGATCTCCATCGGCACGAGGCCAAAATGGCGCTGTTGGTGGCCGGAAAGATCGGCAGCTACGAACTGGAGAAGCGGTACATCCGGAAGGACGGGGCGATCATCTGGGTGAATCTCACGTCATCGCCGCTCTGGAAACCGGAGGAAGCGCCCACGCGCAACCTCATTGTGGTCCAGGATGTTACCGAGCGCAGGCGGATTCAGGAGGAAAATGAGCTTCGCGCCAGACAACTGACCGTGCTGCACGAGACAAGCGTCGAGCTCACGGCTGAACTGAACCAAAATGCGCTGTTCCAGTCCATTGCCCAGCACGCGCTGGATCTGATCGGCGGCACATACTGCAATTGTTATCTCTTCAGGCCGGAGCTGGATCTGCTGGAAAGGGTTGCATTTGCCGGTCAGGCGCTGTTTTCCAGCGGCACGACGCGTCGACGTGGCGAGGGGTTTGTCGGTCATGTCTGGACGACGGGCGCCCCGCTTCTGGTCGATGACTATCACGCCTGGACGGGGCGAAATAGGGAGTATGACCCTTACCCGTCCCGTGCGCTGGCGGGGGCGCCCATTCACTGGGGTGAAGAATTTCTGGGCGTTCTCAGCGTAATGGCATTCCTGCCGCACAGATTCACCAAGGCCGATGTCGAAGTGCTCAAAATGTTCGCCACGCAGGCCGCAATCGCCATCCGCAACGCGCGACTCTACGGCATGGTCGAACAGCTCGCCGTTACGGATGAACTGACGAGTCTGTTCAACCGCAGCGGATTTTTCCAGCTTGGTGAACGCGAATTCGAACGCGCCCTGCGTTTCAACCGGCCCCTTGCGGCGCTGATGATTGACATCGACCACTTTAAAAGGGTCAACGACGCCCACGGCCATTCCGCCGGCGATCAGGTTCTGCGGGCATTGGCGGATTGCGTCCGCCTGAACACGCGCGGGATCGATGTCGCGGGACGCTATGGCGGCGAAGAGTTTGTCCTGCTGCTGCCGGAAACACCCCTTCCGGAGGCGGTCCAGATTGCCGAGCGTCTCCGCCAATCCATCGCCGACCCCTCCGTGCCGATCCGTCCGGCAAATGGCGATTTCCCGCCGGTCAAGATCCAGATCACCGTAAGCATCGGCGTTGCGGTTGCGCTGCCGGGCATTCCGAATTTGGCCGATCTGCTCGCGCAGGCGGATCAGGCGATGTATCGCGGAAAGGATTCCGGCCGCAACCGCGTCGTCGTCTGGGAGGGGACGCCCGATTCGTGACGGGGGAGCGGCCGCCCGCGATATCAACGCAGCGGAATAGCGCCTTCTAAGAAAGCGAAGAGCGGTCAGCCCCTGGTTATGCGGGGTGCTGAAAAGATTCCCATCTATCCCGGTTCGGCGGGCCATGATGGGAAAAAAATCCGCGCCCTGTGAATTTGCGCTATCTGCAGCATCATCCACCGAAAAAATAAATAACAATACATTCCGAATATATAGCGATTATAGTCGCCACGCTTCACCCGCTGGCATGGCTGTTGCTGAATAGCGATGCAAAGAAAGAGCGATGACCTCGTAAAAAGTCGATTTCGCCCTGTTTTTATCATTCCGTGCTTGACACGGAATCCAGTGTTCTCGTGTAGTTCTGGACTCCGGCTTCCGCCGGAGTGACAAGTTTGGTGACTTTTTACGAGTTCATCAAGCATGGAAAGGGGAGGTTATCTTGGATCAAAAAAGATGCGGTCGTTGCGGAAAAGAGCTTCCGGGCGGGGATGAGGTTTTTTGTTCCGATTGTAATGGAGATGACCGCCATAAAAAAAAGAGACGGCGTTGGTATGGGGTTGCCGCCGCGGCGTTTCTGCTGATGTCCGGAGCGGCCCTCTTGTATGGAGAGAAAAACGGGTGGGAATTTTCCTGGGATGCCCTGATCGGAAGGCCGGCGGCGGTGGTGAATGGGGAACCGATCGCCCGGTCCGAAGCGCGCGCGAGGCTCAATATCAGCAGACTCATGCTGGAAAAGGAGTACGGGAAGGGGCTCTTTGCCGGCGAAGGCAGGGCGCTTCTGGGGCGCCTGGAACGCGACGTCCTGGAGAAGATGGTGGAAGAGCGGCTGGTGGCCCAGGAGGCAAGCCGATTGAAGATACGGGTGGACGATGACCGGGTTCGGCAGGAGATACAGAAGATCGGCCGGGAGATTTACGGAAACTGGGAAAATTTTCAGGCCAGCCTCAAGGAGGACGGCATCTCTCAGGAATACCTTATGAATCACATCCGGAACCTTCTCCTTAGTCAGGAGGTGAAGAGGGCAAAATCCCCTCCCGAAACCGATCCCGATGCGTATTTCGTCGCCTGGCTGACCCAGGATAGGCTGATCGCCAAGGTGACTTTTAATCAAACCATCACCCCGTCGCAGGCGTTTGCCCAGGGACAGCTATCGTGCTGCGGTTCCGGCAGGGGCGGCAGCGCGGGAGCGGGCGGCAGTGCGGGCGGATGCGGGACGAAACAGGCCGGCCCTCTGGATCCGAAGTTGAAGAGCACGGCCAGCGCCACGGCTCTCGATGTTTATCGGGCGACCCATCCTGCCGAGAAGGGGTTGGAGGCAAAGGTGACCGATTACGGCTGTCATGTCCAGGTGGACATCGAAAAGGGAGGGAAAATCGTGGCATCATACTCCTATAGAGATGGGAATGTATCTGAAATATAAATAGAAGGAGATTAACCGATGAAAGAGAAGAAAACCGGCGTAAAGACGGGCAGTGAGACCAAGCGGGATAAATTGCTCTCGGAAAAGAAGAAGTTCCCCCTTGTGAAGATGATCGTGGTTTCGCTGGTGGCGGCCATTCCGCTGGCATGGTTCGTATTAAGGAATAGCTCGGAGACCGGTTCGGGCAGCGTAGCCGGAACCAAAGTTTCGGAAAAGGTCAGTTACAAAAACCAGACCATTCGCATGACGCCGGTGGATGCCGTTGCCGGCAGCGGTTCTATCGAGATCCCCGCGGAGATCGTCAAGGACAAGAAGATTGTTTATTTTGAATACAGTAAGGCGGGGAAACAGGTGCCCCTCATGGCCTACATCGCCCCATCGGGAAAGCTCGTGACCGCCGTAAGCATGTGCGAACCTTGCCGATCCACGAAGTTCCATATCGAAGGCGAGGAGATGGTCTGCAACGCCTGTGGCACGCGCTGGACCATGGAGGGTTTGAAGGGCGTAAGCGGCGGTTGCCTGGCCTATCCCCCTGATGTGGTGGCCCATACTATTGAAGGCGGGAAGGTGAAGATCCAGGAGACAATCATCCTGGACTGGAAACCGAGGGTATAGCTCAAGCGGAGGAATCCCATGCGTTTGCACAATATTTCGCTCAACAATCTGCGGCGCCGCCGGGGCAAGACGATTTTCCTCATCATCGGGCTTCTGATCGGCGTGACCACGGTGGTGGCGTTGGTTGCGCTGACCGGCGCCATGGAACAGGATATCGGCAAGAAGTTGGATGAATTAGGGGCGAATATCCTGATCACCCCCAAATCCCGCGATCTGGCCCTGAATTACGGGGGGATTCAGCTTTCCGGGGTGTCCCTGGACGTGCATCCCCTCCAGCAGGCCGATCTTGCCCGAATCAGATCGATCAAGAACAATGAAAACATCAGCATTGTTGCCCCTAAGCTGATCGCCGCGACGTGGGTCAATCAAAAGGATGTATTGCTCTCGGGGATCGTATTCAAGGAGGAACTGCGGCTGAAAAAATGGTGGAAGATTGCGCCCAAAACAGTCCCGGGCGCTCCTCCGGCGAAAAATGCGCCTGACAAGGCAGGAATGGGAAAAATGGATACCGCCCGGGCCGGCGGCGGCAAGAGCGCTTACTGGCTCGTCAATTCGCTGACGGAAAGGGACCTCCTGGCAGGGACCGAAGCGGCTCAACACCTGCAACTTAGAGAGGGACAGGTCGTGGATATTCAGGGGCAGGCGTTTGCGGTGAAGGGAATCCTGGAAGAGATGGGATCGCAGGATGACGCCCTGATTTTCGCCGATTTGAGCCGGGTGCAGAAGGCGCTCAAGCGGCCGGGTGAGATTTCCTTAGTTGAGGTGGCCGCCCTCTGCAATACCTGCCCGATAGAGGAAATAGTGGCGCAGATTTCCGCTGTTCTGCCGGGGGCGAAGGTCACGGCCGTCAAGCAGGCGGTGGAGTCGCGCTTAGAGACGGTGCGTCATTTCAAACGTTTTTCGCTCGGGATCTCAGCGGTGGTCATGTTCATCGGCTCGCTGATCGTTTTTACCACCATGATGGCGTCTGTAAACGAGCGGACACGGGAGATCGGGATCTTCCGGGCCATCGGCTTCCGCAAGATTCACATTGCGAGGATCATCCTCCTGGAGGCCTTTATTGTGGGGTTGATAGCCGGTGTTTTGGGCTATCTCGCGGGGCTGGGCGTATCCCGCCTGACGCTGCCCTTTTTTCTTCCCGGACAGGGAATTATGGTCCCATGGGATATGGGCATGGCCCTTGGCGCCACGGCGCTTTCCGTACTTCTGGGACTAACGGCCAGCGTCTATCCGGCACTGAGGGCCGCGCGGCTTGACCCGGCTGAATCGCTGCGGGCGATATAGAGGAGAAATGATCATGAGCCTGATTGAACTGAAGAATGTACGCAAGCTTTACGAAAGCGAAGGGGAACGCGTGGTTTTGGAGAACGTGATGCTGCCGCTGACCATCATCCGCGGTCGGAACGGTTGGCAGAGGGAGATGGCCTGTCAGGTTCTGGACAAGGTGGGCTTGGGTGCAAAGGGACGGCGGCTTCCGAACCAACTCTCCGGGGGGGAGCAGGAACGGGTGGCCATCGCCCGGGCGCTGGTCAACCGACCTCCCATCATCCTGGCCGACGAACCCACGGGAAACCTCGATTCCGCCACAGGCGACGAGATCATGACCCTGCTCGGCAACCTCAATGCCGAAGGGCAGACGATCATCATGGTGACGCACAATCCGGAGAATGCCGCCTTTGCCCGGGGGATCATCCGGCTTAAAGACGGCAGGATTCAGGCATGATTGGAAGGAGCGACGGAAGAGCATGAAATCTTTCCTTATATTGTTTACTCTGTTGCTGGGGATCATCTCCGCGCTTCCTGCGCATGCGCTCGAAAACGACAGTAAATCCGATGAAGCGGCATTGGAGAACATCGATGCGATTCAGGCTTTGGCCATAGCCGACCAATGGAGGAGGGCCAAAAAGGATATCAATAGCTACGTGAATTCCCGTGAGGCGGTCTTCAAATTCCCCGGGGGAAAGGTCAAAAAGATTCCGCTTCCGGTAGATAAAATGGTGGTCGCGGTGGCGCCTTACATAAAAGGGACACATGGCTGACTGACGCATAGCCTCTCCTCCTGTCAGGGGGAGCTGACCCGGCAGAAGTTTCATGTAAGGGCTGTAGACCAGGAGGGGAATCTCCTTGTCGATGAAGCGATGACCACCCTGCAAAATGGTTTTATAGAACTCTGGTTTCCGAGAAATCGCCGGATCATCCTGGAGGTTAAGAGAGGGGATCTCACCGCCAAAGGCATGATTGAAACCTTTCCGGACAGCAAGACCTGTGTAACCACGTTTCAATTGCAGTAGAAAAGAGGGCGCCAAACAATGATGAAGGAGCCGTAATGATTAAATCAATACGAGAACGTGATGAATGAAAAGCCTAAAATTCTCGTGGTTGACGATGAACAGAGCCATCGGATCATGCTGCGGGCCGTTTTGAGTGAGGACGGATATGCGGTGACAGGGGCTGCCGACGGAACGGAGGACATATCCTCTGGCAAGCCCCTATCCTCCGTGTTATGACTTCTGAATCATATTGCGGAGAAATCGGAAAACTTCAGGGGTAGCCCAGTCCCTCGGGCCTATAACGATTTCTTCAATAATCCCTTCCTTGCCAATGACAAAACTTTCAGGAACACCGGTCGTTCCATAGAGATTTTTTATCGTCCCCTCGGGATCAAGAAGGGCTGGGAAACTCAGCTTGTATTCTTTCATAAACGGTGCAACAGCCGTGGCCCCTAACGCGTCAATGCTGACCGCCAGGATTTCAAAATCTTTACCCTTCAACTCCTGATAAAGCTTTTCCATAGACGGCATCTCTTCCCGACAGGGGGGACACCATGTGGCCCAGATATTGACGAAGACCACTTTACCTTTGAAATCGTTCAGGCTAACCTTCTTGCCATCGAGCCCGGGGAAGGTAAAAGTCGGCGCAGGAAGCCCCACCTTAACCATGGGCTTATAAGACGTATTAAAGAATGAATCTTTCCCTTGAAGTAAAATAACAATCGCAACTACAATGATAATGAAAACAAAAAAGATGATATATTTAAGGCTACGTTTATCGGCTGTGCGCACCCCCTTTTCTTCCATTTCTATCCACCGTTGACTAAAAGATCCCTAAAGGCCAAAATCGATCCAGAAGAACTGCCCGTAGGTTGAGATCCATTGGAACACATTAAAAAACAACATCAATCCGACGATGACCAGAACCACACCCATCCCCACCTCAACATAATGCGTCACTTTGCCATATCGACGCAGTATCCCTGATAACCACCCAATGCTCAGGGCGGCGATCAAAAAGGGAATAGCCAAACCAGCGGAATAGGAAGTGAGCAGCGCGACCCCCGAGGCAACAGAACCCCCGCCGATTGCCAGTGTAAGGATCGAGCCCAGTACAGGACCAATGCAGGGCGACCATCCTGCCGAGAAAAAGACCCCCATTAAAAAAGAGGTCATGTATCCCCGCTTGCGGTCTGGATGGGCATGGACGCGTACATCGTATTCCAGAAAGGTAATACGGAAAACGCCGGTCATATGCAGGCCGAAAACGATGACCACTATCCCGCCGATACGCGCCACCCAGATGCGCAGGTCGTAGAGCAGACCGCCAAAGGCAGATGCCGCAACACCAAGCAACACAAACACAACGCTGAAGCCAAGCACAAGCCGGTGGGACGTCAGAATCTGGGGCGCATGTTCAACGTACTGGGCGAGCCCATTGATGGGCTGGGCCCGGTGTCG
>MNZQ01000027.1 GCA_001873745.1 Syntrophaceae bacterium CG2_30_58_14 | reverse complement strand
GGATCGAACCGACCGGATCCGTTTCCATCAAGCCCGTCGCACGGATGTTTCAAGGGCTCGGGGGGATTATAGCGGAGCAACCCGAAGGCGTCAACACCTCCTGCTGCTCCCGCCTCAAATCTTGACTCTCTCGCTCAATAACGTATATCTTTTCTGGGTTTTATTGTTTCGGATCGTTTCGATGGACTCATTTTCGAAGGTCGTGGGCCGATCTTTAAACCGTTTACGGCAGGCGGCCCTCCTGCCGTAGCTTCTCGAGGATCTGCCGGATCTGGGGCAGGGCCTGGGCAGCGGCCTTCTCGCCCTCGAGGATCGCCTCGTTGCGCTTGTCGAAGTCGCTCGAACCGATGTGGCTCACCTTGGGGCGGATGACCACATCGGCGTTTTTGAGCTGGGTCGCCGCGATCTTCGCGTACATGATGTCGATCGACTGGAGAATCGTTTCCAGGATCCCCTGGGGAAGGGTTCCCGCCACGCCGGCGGAGATGTCCACAGCGATCACGACATCGGCGCCGGCTCTCCGGGCGGCGTCCACCGCGACGGGGCTCACCACGCCGCCGTCCACGTAGGCCTTGTCCCCAATCCGGACCGGCTGGAAGACCCCGGGGATGGAGCAGCTCGCCCGGACCGCCCTGCCGGTGTTCCCCGTCGCGAAGACGATCTCCTCGCCGGTCTGGAGGTTCGTGGCGACCGCGCGGAAGGGGATCTTCAACCGTTCGAGGGGGGTCTGGCGGACCGTTTTGTTGATGAAATTCTCAAGCTTTTCCCCGCGGATGAAGCCGTTGTCGGGGAGCGTCAGGTCAACCACGTCGTCTTTCAGAAGGGCCATGGCCATCGTCTGGAGCTGGAAGACGTCATAGCCGTAGGCGTAGAGGCTTCCGACGAAACTCCCCGCGCTCGTCCCGACGACAAGATCGATCGGGACCTTCTGCGATTCGAGAACCTTGAGCACCCCGACATGGGCGAACCCCTTGGAGGCGCCGGCCCCGAGGACGACGGCGACCTTCGCCGGTCTCGGCGGCGGCAGCGGCGGGGGGATCTCCTTCGGCATGCAGGCGGCAAGGAGAAGCACCCCCAGACCCAAAGTGAAGACGATACAAAGGCGTGCCGCGATGCGCGGTTTCATTGTTCTTCCCCGTCCTTCGCCGGACCGCCTTCCGGGACGAGTTCAAACGGCCCCTCCTCCGGCAGCTCCTCCGGCGCGCCGTTTTCCCGCTCCTCTTCCCGCTCGGCGCGGGTGACGCCGACCAGCTTCTCGTCCTCGTCGAGATCGATCAGGCGCACCCCCTGGGTGCTCCGGTGGATGACGCGCACCTCCTCCGCGCGCATGCGGATGATCCGGCCCGAGTCGCTGATCAGCACGATGTCCTCGCTGCCGGAGATCTGGAGGATCCCGGAAACGTCGCCCACCTTGGGCACGGTCCTCAGATTGATCGTCCCCTTCCCGCCGCGGGTCTGGAGGCGATACTCCGTGATCTCGGTCCGCTTTCCGTACCCCTTTTCGGAGACGGTGAGGATGGTGTTTCCCTCGGTCGGGATCTCCATCCCGATGACCCGGTCATCACCCGCCATTCTGATCCCGCGGACGCCGCGGGCGGTCCGACCCATGTCGCGGACGTCGCCCTCCTTGAAACGGATCGACTTGCCCTTCCGGGTTCCGAGGAAGATGTCCTGGTTCCCGAGGGTGAGCTGGACGTCGATCAGCTCGTCCCCCTCGTCAATGGAGATCGCGATGATCCCGCCCGCGCGCGGGTTGGAGAAGGCCGAAAGCTCCGTCTTCTTGATCGTCCCCTTCCTTGTCACCATGACCACCGACTTTTCCCCGGTGAACTCCCGGACCGGAAGGACGGCGGCGACCCGTTCGCCTTCCGTCAGGTTGATCAGGTTGACGATCGCCTTCCCCTTCGCCGCGCGCCCGGCCTGCGGGATCAGATAGACCTTCAGCCAATAGAGGCGGCCCCGGCTCGTGAAGATCAGCACGTAGTGGTGGGTGGAGGCAATGAAGATCCGCTCGACGAAATCCTCCTCCTTCGTCCCCATCCCGATCTTGCCGCGCCCGCCCCGGCGCTGGCTCTTGTAGAGACTCACCGCGTTGCGCTTGATGTAGCCGGCATGAGAGACCGCGACGACCATGTCCTCTTCGACGATCAGGTCCTCGATGTTGATCTCCTCGGAACTGAAGACGATTTCGGTTCGCCGTTCGTCGCCGTAGCGCGCCCGGATGTCAGTGAGCTCCTCGATGATCACATCGAGAACCTTCTGCGGGTCGTCAAGGATCCCCTGGAGCTTGTGGATCAGCGAGGATATCTCGGCGTATTCCGCGTCGATCTTCTCCCGTTCAAGGCCGGTGAGGCGCTGGAGGCGCATCTCCAGGATCGCCTTCGCCTGGAGATCGCTCAAGCCGAACCGGCTGCAGAGGGCGGTCGCAGCCTCCGCGGGGCTCCCGGAGGCCTTGATCACGGCGATCACCTCGTCGATCCGGTCGAGGGCGATGATCAACCCCTCCAGGATGTGGGCCCGCTCCCGCGCCTTCGCCAGCTCAAAGAGCGTCCGGCGGACAACCACCTGTTTGCGAAACTCCAGGAAACTCTGGAGAATCTCCTTCATGTTGAAAACCCTCGGTTGCCCCCGGTCGATTGCAAGCATGATGATCCCGAAGGTGGATTCCATCTGGGTGTGCTTGTAGAGCTGGTTCAGGACGATGGCGGAGGCCTCGTCCCGCTTCAGGTCGAGGACGACGCGGATCCCGTCGCGGTCCGACTCGTCCCTAAGGTCGGCGATCCCGCCAATCTTCTTCTCCTTGACGAGCTCGGCGATCTTCTCGATCAGGTTCGCCTTGTTCACCTGGTAGGGAAGCTCGGTAACGACGATGCTCTCCCGGTCGTTGCGCGCATTTTTCTCGATCAGCGCCCGTGCGCGCACCCGGATGATGCCACGGCCGGTCCGGTAGGCGGAGAGGATCCCCTCGCGGCCGTTGATGAAACCGGCCGTCGGGAAGTCTGGCCCCTGGATGTAGTGCATGAGCCCGTCGATGGTGATCTCAGGGTCGCGGATCATCGCGATGGTCCCGTCAATCACCTCCCGGAGGTTGTGCGGCGGGATGTTCGTCGCCACGCCGACGGCGATGCCGGCGGTGCCATTCAGGAGCAGCAGCGGGATCTTCGCCGGCAGGACGGTCGGCTCCTCCAGCGATTCGTCGTAGTTCAGCACGAAATTGACGGTGTTCTTCTCCAGATCCGCCAGGAGCTCCTCGGCGATCCGGGCCATCCGGACCTCCGTATAACGCATGGCAGCGGGGGGGTCCCCGTCAATCGACCCGAAGTTCCCCTGACCGTCAACGAGGAGATAGCGCATCGAGAACTCCTGCGCCATCCGCACCATGGTGTCATAGGCTGCCGTATCCCCGTGGGGATGGTACTTGCCGATGATATCCCCAACGATCCTTGCCGATTTCTTGTAGGGCTTGTTCCAGCGGTTTCCCATTTCGCTCATGGCGAAGAGGACCCGGCGGTGGACGGGCTTCAGGCCGTCCCGGACGTCGGGAATCGCCCGGCCGATGATGACGCTCATCGCATAGTCCATGTAGGACTTTTTCATCTCATCTTCGATGTTGGTCGCAATCGTCTTTTCGAACAGGTTTTCCATCAAACGGTTTTTCTCCTTCTTTCCTTATACATCCAGATTCGATGCGTACAGCGCGTTTTTGTAAATAAAGTCGCGACGGGGCTCCACCTGATCCCCCATGAGGGTCGTGAAGATCTCGTCCGCCGCCACGGCGTCTTCGATCCGCACCTGGAGGAGGGTGCGCTTCTCCGGGTTCATGGTCGTCTCCCATAACTGCTCCGGGTTCATCTCGCCGAGGCCCTTGTAGCGCTGGACGGTGTATCCCTTTTTCCCTGCAGCGATGATGTAGTCGATCAGGGCCGTCATGGTGGCAACGGTCTCGGGCTCCTTCGCCGGCGCCCCTTCCGTCTCGTCTGCCGCGCTCACACGGTAGGGCGCTTCTCCAAGAACGGCAATCTGGCCGAGAAGAGTCCGAATCTCCGCAAACTTCGGAAGTTTCAGGATGTCCCGGTCAATGATGGTAATCGCCACCCGGCCGCTTCGCCGTATCCGGAAGACCATCCGCCAGCGCCCGTGTTCCTGGTCCATTTCAATATCGACCCCGGGGACACCTTGCCGCAAGGTGTCCCCATAAGCCATTCCGGTCCTTTTTGCCACCTTCGCCAATGCCTCTTCGGTCCGGAAATCCTCGTCCGCCAGGATGGGGTCGCCGGCCAGGATCCGGATGATATCGCGGTTCTTCTCCTCCTTTTCAAACTTGTCGAGGACCGTCTCAATCCGCATCGCCTTGCGGATGTTGTCGAGGAGGCGTTTGCCGGTAATCGCGGGGACACCTTGCCGCAAGGTGTCCCCTGCGCCGTTCACGGCCAGCAGCCGGACGCGGTTCACGCCGCTGTCGAGGACGTGGTTCTGCATCGTCTCTTCGTTGTGGATATAGATCTCCTGTTTGCGATCGCTCACCTTGAAGAGCGGCGGCTGGGCGATGTAGAGGTAGCCCCGTTCGATGATCTGTTTCATCTGCCGGAAAAAGAAGGTGAGCAGAAGCGTTCGGATATGGAGGCCGTCCACGTCCGCATCGGTCATGATGATCACCTTGTGGTAGCGGAGCCGGCTGATGTCCTGGTCCTCCTCCCCGATCCCCGTGCCGAGGGCGGTGATGATCACCTTGAGTTCCTCGTTCTGGAGCATCTTATCGAAGCGCGCCTTTTCGACGTTGAGCACCTTGCCTCTTAGCGGCAGGATCGCCTGGTTCCGGCGATCCCGGCCCTGCTTGGCGGAGCCGCCGGCCGAGTCCCCCTCAACAAGATAGATCTCGCTGCGGCTCGGATCGCGCTCCTGGCAGTCCGCCAGTTTTCCGGGGAGGGCGCCGACCTCGAGGGCGGTCTTGCGCCGCGTCAGTTCGCGGGCGCGCCTTGCCGCTTCACGCGCCCGGGCCGCATCTAAGCACTTGCCCAGGAGCTGTTTGGCGACAGAGGGGTTTTCCTCTAAATAGCTGCTGATCTTGTCGTAAACAATCCCCTCGACAAGCCCCTTGACCTCGCTGTTCCCGAGTTTCGTCTTCGTCTGACCTTCAAACTGCGGGTTCCGGATCTTGACGCTGATCACGCAGGCCAGGCCTTCGCGCAGGTCCTCGCCTTTCAGGGATTCCTTCCCGTTTTTCAAGAGGTTGCTGCTGGTCGCGTAGTTGTTGAACACGCGCGTCAGGGCCGAACGGAAGCCGATCAGGTGCGTTCCCCCCTCCGTCGTGTTGATGCTGTTGGCAAAGGAAAAGACATTTTCCGCATAGGTATCGTTGTATTGAAGGGCCACCTCGACCAGACAGTCCTCTTTGGACCCGGTGATGAAGATCGGGCTTTTGTGGAGAACCTTCTTGTTCCGGTTGATGTATTCCACAAAGGAGACGATCCCGCCCTCGTAGAAAAATTCAGCCTGGCGGTCGTCCCGCTCATCAATCAAGGCGATCTTCACCCCGGAATTTAGAAAAGCCAGTTCTCTTAATCGATTGGAGAGGATATCATAACTGAATTCCGTCTCCTCGAAGATCGTGTCGTCCGGTTTGAAGGTGACTTTTGTTCCCCGACTTTTTGTTTTTCCGACCTGTTCCAGCGGGGCGTTCGGCACGCCGCGGACATAAGACTGGCTATAGACGCCGCCGTCTCGTCTCACCTCCAGATCGAGATAGATGGAGAGGGCGTTGACAACGGAGACGCCGACGCCATGAAGACCTCCGGATATCTTGTAGGTGTCATTGGAGAACTTCGCGCCGGCATGGAGCCTGGTCAACGCCACCTCGGCAGCCGAAACCCCTTCCTTCTTATGGAGTTCCACCGGGATCCCCCGACCGTTGTCATCCACGAGGATGCTGTTGTCCATCCGGATCTTCACCAGGATGGCGTCGCAGAAGCCGGCGGACGCCTCATCAATGCTGTTATCCACCACCTCATAGACCAAGTGGTGGAGACCCTCCTTGCCGGTGCTCCCGATATACATCGCCGGACGTTTACGAACGGCTTCAAGCCCTTCCAGCACCCGGATGCTGTCGGCGCCATACTCTCCCGTAACCTCTATTGCCTCTTCCTGTCTGATCTCTTCCATCAAAACTCTTCCTGCTCTCTCTTCACTTCGGATTCATGGTTTAAAAACGACACGGTTCCCATCCAACACCCCTACAATTTCAAAGGCATAACAATACAGAAGTAGTTCTCATTGCCGATGGCCCGTACAATGCCAGGTTTCATCCCTTCTCCAATCTCAAACTCAACCTGCGCCTCATCAATCACATCGAGGGCATCGGTCAGATAGGTCACGTTATAGCCGACGCTTTTCCCTTCACCCACATAGACGACGTCGATCTCATCATTGGCCTCCCCCACATCGGGGTTGGTTGAATTCAAGATCAGCTTGTCCAGGGAAAGAGTCATGATCACGCCATTGTACCGTTCGGAGGATATGACGCCCATCCGGCGGAGGGCATGAAGAAACTTGTCCTTCTCCATACTCAACAGAACTCCCTTTTCCGCCGGTATCACCCGGCGATAATCCGGGTACTCCCCATCGACCAGGCTAACCGCCAGCAGGGTATGATTGGTCTTCACGATACACATCCCCTGCCGGATCCCCAGAAACACATCCCCGGATTCATCCTCGACAAGCCGCCGGATCTCCACGAGGCCTTTCCTTGGGATAATCACCCCCTTCTCCATCGTTAGAAAATCCTTCTCACCCGTATCCATTTTCATCATGGCGAGACGATGCCCATCCGTCGCCACCATACGGATCGAAAAGGAATCTTCGGTTTTTTCCGTCTCCATCAGAACGCCGCACAGATTCTTCCGCATCTCATCGGTCGAAATCGCAAACGCGGTCTTGCGGATCAACTCCTTCAGGATTCCCCCTTTGACCTTATAGAAGGGAAGATCCCCCTGATCCGCCACTACCGGATAGTCATCCGCCGGAATTCCAGGAATACGGTATATGGCCTTGTTGCAGGTCAGAATCACCATATCCCTTTCGTTTTTCACAACATGGATCATATCTCCCTGAATCTCCCGAACCATTTCATGGAGCTTTCTCGCCGAGAGGGTGATCTCCCCTTCCCGGAGAACCTCCGCTTCATAGTCCGCCACAAGGCCGATTTCCCGATCCGTCGCTATGATCGTGACCCGATTCTGCCCCGCTCGAAGCAATAGATTGTTCAGGATCGGCATGGTGGTTTTCTTCTCCACAATCCCCAACGTCTTCTGAATCCCCGCTAAAAACAGATCCCTTTTGATGTTAAATTCCATAGTTTCCCCATCCTTTCCACTTTGCTAACAGGTTATAGGTTTTAAAAATCTTTTCTTTAATAAAAAAATAGTAGTAGTAGCAGTACCTGTGAATGGTGTTCATAACCCCGTTTTTAGTCTCATATTACGGCCTATTTTCTCCCATCTTCTGTGGATAGAGTCGCTTCAAAAAAGCGTTAACCCTTGTGCAGAAGAGTCTCTTTGATTTCCTCCGTCGTATCCCGGAGCGTCTTGTTGGTATCCAAAAGTTTTTTTATTTTATTGTTGGCGTAGATGACCGTTGAATGATCCCGGCTGCCGATCTTGTCGCCGATATCCGGGAAGGATAAACTGGTCATCTCGCGGGCGAGAAACATGGAAACCTGCCGCGCCAAAACAAGATTCTTGTTTTTTTTCTGCGATTTGATCTCAGAGATCTTGATATTGAATTTGGCGCCGACGGCTTTCACAATCTCCTCGATCGTGAGCTCCTTTTTTTCCTCCTTCCGGAGGAGTTGTTTCAGCACGCTTTTGACCAGATCCAGGTCGATCTGCCGCCCGGTCAGCGAGGAGTAGGCGGCGATCCGCACCAAATATCCCTCTAATTCCCGGATATTGGACTCCGCCTGGGAGGCAAGGTAGAGGGCCACGTTTCCCGGCAACGCGATGTTGTTCTCCTGCGCCTTCTTCTCTAAAATGGCGATCTTCGTCTCGATCTCCGGCGGTTGAATATCGGCAATCAGCCCCCACTCGAACCGTGATCGCAATCTTTCCTCCAAATTCGGGATATCCTTAGGAAATTTATCGCTGGTCACAACGATCTGCTTGCCGGCGTCATGAAGGGTGTTGAAGGTATGAAAAAATTCCTCCTGGGTTCTCTCCTTCCCGGCGATAAACTGGATGTCGTCGATCAGCAGACAGTCGATGTTTCGGAACTTCTCCCGGAATTTTGGCATCTTGTCGTAGCGGATCGAATTGATCAATTCGTTCATGAAGACCTCCGCCGAGACATAGACCACGTTCAGGTCTGGAAAAAGTTTCAAGGTCTTCAGGCCGATAGCGTTCAGCAGGTGGGTCTTTCCCAGCCCCACGCCACCGTAGATGAATAGCGGATTGTAATTTTTCGCCGGCTGCTCGGCGACGGCCGCGGAGGCGGCATGGGCGAATTGGTTGCAAGACCCCACAACGAAGCGGTCAAAGCTGTAGTTAATATTCAGGGTGGAGTGAATCCTCGCACGTGAAGGCTTTTTTTGCGCCGTTTTCGTTGCGGCTGGGGCGTCGCCGACATCGGCATCAACGGGATTGTGATTATTTTCCTGTTCGATCACCCAGTCAATATGGAACGGGACGCCGGCCGCCGACTTTATCGAATCCCGGATCAGGGAAAGATAATTTTCCACCAGCCAGTCGCGGAAGAAGCGGTTGGGAACGCTCAGATGGACCTGATCACCCTCCATAAGGGTAATGCGAATCGGGCGAATCCAGGTCTCAAAGTTCTGCTGGTTTACCTTTTCCTTAATGATCTTGACTGTTTTATCCCAGAGTATGTCCAATGTTCACAACCTTATACACAGTTTTATCCACACCTGTGGACAATGTTCATCCGACCCATAACCTATGTCCTGTCGAGTAACAGCCGCACCAGGCGGTTCAACTCCTCCCCATTCGTATAGCGGATCTCGATGGTTCCCGATCGTTTCCCGGCGCGGATCTGAACGGATGCGAGCAGTTGCGAGGAGAGGTCGCGCTCCAGATCGGTCAAGTAGGGATCCTTGCCCCCGGATTTCTTCTTCTCCGGCGCCGTTTTCAGATTCCGGATCAGACGCTCCGTCTCTCGGACGTTTAGCTCCTTCTGCTGGATGGTCTTCAGCGCGCGGATCTGCTCACCCGGAAGCTCCAGTGCAAGGAGCGCCCGGGCATGCCCGGCCGTGATCTTTTTTTCGATCAGCGCTTTCCTGGCCGCTTCGGGGAGCTTCAGCAGCCGGACCGTATTGGCGATCGTGGAGCGGTCCTTCCCGACGCGGGCGGAGATCTCCTCCTGTGAGAGCGCAAAGCGGGTCAGCAGGGTCTGATAGGCGTCCGCCTCTTCGATCGGGTTCAGGGCCTCGCGCTGGATGTTTTCGATCAGCGAAAGCTCCGCCAGTTCCCGATCCTCCGCTTTGCGGATGACGATGGGCACCTCTTTGAGATCGGCGGCCTGCGCGGCCCTCCAGCGTCTCTCTCCGACGATGATCTCGTAGCCGCTGTCCGCCTTCCGGACGATGATCGGCTGGATGATCCCGCTCTTCTTCACGGAGGCGACCAGCTCTTTCTGGCCCTCGTCGTTGAAGTCCCGCCGGGGCTGAAACCGGTTCGGGGTGAGCTCCTCGATCCCGCACTGGACGAAAGAAGGCCGGTCGCCGATATTGTCTAAAAGATCGGGGAACATGGCCCCCAGGCCCCGGCCGAGGGAGTTTTTTGGCGGCATCATATCCTCCCGGTGCTCAGGATTTCCTTAGCCAGTTCCATGTAGGAGACCGCGCCGCGCGAGCGGATATCATAAAGAATGATCGGCAGTCCGTGGCTCGGGCTCTCCGACAGCCGGACATTCCGCGGGATGACCGTCCGAAAGACCAGCTCTCCGAAATTGCCGCGCACATCCTCGCTGACCCGACGCGAAAGCAGGTTCCGCGTGTCGTACATGGTGAGGAGAATCCCTCCCAAAGTCAGGGTGGGGTTAAGCCGGGCCTTGATCAGCCCCATCGTGTTGAGCAGGTGGCCCAGCCCCTCCATGGCAAAATACTCGCACTGAAGGGGTACGATCAGGCAGTCCGAAGCCACCAGCGCGTTGACCGTGAGAAACCCGAGGGACGGCGGACAGTCGATGATCACATACTCGTAAGCCGTATCCAAAGACCGAAGAAGGTTCCGGAGCCTCTTCTCCCGGTCCTCGAAGGAGATGAATTCCACCTCGATCCCGACCAGGTCCTGGTTCGCGGGGATCATGTCTAAGTGGGGGATCTGCGTTCCGACGATCACCTCCCGCAACGGGCGATTCCCGATCAGACAGTGATAGAGGTTCTTTTCCCGGATCGCTTCGCCGTCGATCCCCATGCCGCTCGTCGCGTTTCCCTGGGAATCACAATCGATTAAAAGGGTTCGCTTCTCCGCCGCCGCCAGCGAGGCCGAGAGGTTGATGGCCGTCGTGGTTTTTCCGACCCCCCCTTTTTGGTTGGCCATGCTTATGATTTTTCGCATCATTTAATAGAACAAGCCCCGCGAATTTGTGTTTGTCGAACCGGCGCAGACGGTAGCACAAAACGCGATTTATTGAAAAGGTTTTTTCAATAAATTCTCAGCGGAAAACGCGATTGTAAATTATTATATTTCTTAACGAATCCGCTCCCGGCGGACGGACGGCCCGGCAGGCCGTGAAAACCATCCCGGCCGCCTCCGAAACGCGCCCCGTTTCATCCATCTCTTTCCGCGGATCGGCGCCCTTCATCGCGATGAGCTGGCCCCCGGGTTTGAGAAAAAAGGAGGCCATCCGGATCAGATCCGGGAGCTTGAAGGCGGCCCGGGAGATGAGCGTATCGAAGCGGCCGGGCAGGGCCTCCCCGGCGGTCAGCTCTTCGACGCGCCCCCGGATCACAAAAACTCCGTCGAGGCGGAGGGTCCGGACGACATGGGAGAGGAAGGAGCTCTTTTTCCGGGACGCCTCGATGAGCGTTAGTTGCAGTCCGGGCAGCGCGATCCTTAGTGGGATGCCGGGAAAGCCGCCCCCGCTTCCAAGATCGATCAGGGCGCCGTCCGGACGATCCAGAAACGGCGCTGGCGTCAGCGAATCGAGAAAGTGGCGGAGGACGATCTCCTGCGCAGAGCGTTCCGAGATGAGGTTGATCCGCCGGTTCCAGAGCAGGATCTCCCGGTGGTACGTTGCAAAGCGGTCCAACTCCGCCGGACCGAGGCGGATGCCGATCGCCGCGGTCCCTTCAGAGAGGGTTGTGATCAGGGTTGTGATCAGGGTTTCGTCCATGGCCTCGCACCTTCATCAGGATCGAATCATCACGAGCATCATCTTGAATCTCTTCAACGCCTTCACTGCGTGAGGTTTTCCACCGGGCATGATGATCATTTCGCCTGTTTTCAGTTGATGAGGCTCCCCCGAGATGATGATCTCGGCCTATAATGGCAGGTTACTTACGGATGGTCTTGTGCGGGAATCTCCAGCTTCATCCTTCGGTACACCGCGTCGGCGCTCTCCGTCGGCAGATCCCGCCGCGGCGCCGGTTCCGCTGCCCGCCAGTCGGTCTCACCGATCCCGCGGAAGCGAAGGATGGCCTCCTCGATGGACGCACGATTGATTTCATTCCTATGGATGACCATATTCAGCCCGATGCCATATCGGTAGGAGCGGTCCGTTTTGAACGATTCAAAAACTTCCGGCGGTTCGTTCCGGATGATCTCTCCGGTCAGTTTGTCCCAGTATTCGCGATAGGTCAACCCTTCAAATTTATCATAGATCCTCTTCGGTTTTTCCAGAAGGCGGTACATGCGCACGCCGTTTTCCCAGATCGGCTCGAACTTCATCTCCGCTTCGGCGGATTGCTCTTGGGGGGTCAGCATCTCCCAGGCCCGAGTATGAGCCATATCCTCGGTCGTATCCCAGAATTCCTGAACAGCGGTGACGATGGTGGCATTCCAGATGGTCAGTCCGTCGCCGCCGAGGAAGTAAAAATCGGCCCACTGGTTGTAGAGGGCGGGGCGGCCCGGCTCATCGAGGAGCTGGTCGCTGGTGAACTGTCCGCCGTAAACCGTATCATTGAAACGGATCTTTTGTCGAAGCCGAATAAAACTGTCGCGCCGCTTCCGGCGGGGAAGACGGCAGTAGGGCGTCCATTTCTTGCGTCGCATCATCCGACTCCTTTGCCGGGCAAATCTGCATTCGTCGCGCTCCCGCAAAGAAGATGGACGCTCCGGGGTTCCGTGGTCAAATCGCCGTTTCTCCGGTCGCCGATCCATTCATCCGCAATGGGTGTCAGGATTTTTCTGTTTCCTTCATGGCGGGTCTCGAAGGGGTGATCGCAGTAGTTCTTTGCTTTCACGTATTTCTCCAGGATGTTCGACCAACCGCCGCTCCCTACGCTCGTGCCGCCGCCGTTGGCGATGCCGAGGAGGTTGGATTCACACTGGATCAGCCCGACGGGAAAACCGTGAACGGAAATAAAGGGAATGGCGAATTTTTTTTCGATGGACATGGTGTGCCTATAATCTTTTCTCCGAGGCAATGCAACCTCTCGCCACGTTCAATGAGGCAATCGCTCCGGCACAAGATAGAAACCGGGGCGGGACCCGCGCGATCACCCCCCCGCTGTCCATACATACATCGGGGCGACCTCGATGAAGGATTTGATATCCCGGAAGGCGGATTCGATGACGACCTTGTCTCGGCAGGGGGCAATGGCATCACGGGGAGACAGTTTGTCTTCCCCTCCCTCCTGTTCCGCATGGTTGGTCACCAGAAGCCAGAAACCATCCAGACGTCCTGCTTTTTGTAGTCCTTTGTCATCACGAACGACAGACTGCATTGCCTCAGGATTCTCCAGACACAACTTTCTGTACAGATGACCGCAGATGGCGTCCTTGTGGCCTTCGATAACCTCCAGCTCTCTAAAGATTCGGGAAGGATTGACTGAATCCGGATGGACATCCATGATCCAGGGCAATGCCGTACCGCGAAACCACTCCGGCGTC
>MNZQ01000005.1:2371-13213 GCA_001873745.1 Syntrophaceae bacterium CG2_30_58_14 | reverse complement strand
CAGGGGACATGTAGGCCCTATTGCCGATAAAAAATCTATCATCCCAGAGGTAAAGGCATTTTTGTATTCCCAAATACTCTCGAATGTGCTAAGAAAAGGTATCTGTATGGTTCGTCTGCCTTGTCTCAAGGGGGTAGGTCTTTGGCGCTGAAACCTTCGGACCTGCCTCCTTGGTCAGGGTGGTCAATCTTCCAAGGTCAATTCCTGACCTCACTCTTTTGCCCACCCCTATAGCACCGGTTAAAACACCACGCAAATCCTTTCCCGGTAAACACCTTCAGAGCGGGGTAAATAACACCATTTAATCAGACAAGACATGATCAGCTAATCTGAAAATCTACACTCAGCAAGGGACATGACAAACCCGTCAGGGGCTGGCGTGGCCCTTGCCCCTCCTGGGGCGGGATGCCGGGGATGTCTGCGGGAAGAAAACGCCGCACGAAGAAAAGCAAGGGCGATGCCGGTCCATGGGGCAGCGGAAATTCCGCCTATCTATCGAAATACCCCTTGACTAATCGGCGAAAATTTGTTCAGTTTCGCTTGCATGCAAAAATTGCGATGCTTTGAAAACGTCTTCTGATCCGGCAGCGCACCTTTTGGGAACATTTTCCGGGAAGGGAAGCCATGGAAAAATCAACCGACAGACCCCGCGTCTCTGAAAAGGAGAGCGGGGTTTTGTGCTTTCCGGGAGCATGTCGGCTACCTGGAGGAGGACCTGTTGCGGATCGAGGCGAACGGCAAGGCATTCGGGGGATTTCTTTCAACGAATCCCCAAACTGGCGGGTTGTTCCGTTTATGATAAATAGCGATTATTTAAGTCAGCAAAATAATCATGAATATGAAGATATTGCGCTTTTTTCTGTCCACGATGTCGTGGCACTCAACGCCTACCATATTCAAGGCTAATAATGACAGCAAAAAAAATGTAATCCCTATTATTGATCTTTTTGCCGGCCCGGGTGGTCTCGGAGAGGGTTTTTCTGCGCTTGGAGACAGGGAAGGGATGTCGTTTTCAAGGTCCTTCTCGCTATTGAAAAAGAGAAAGCAGCCCATAGAACACTTCTATTATGAAGATTATTCAGGCAATTCCCCTTGGGGGAGGTTCAAGAAGAGTATTATGACTTTCTGCGCGGCATACTTTTGGAATTGATAGATGAATCGAGCTTACTATTCAGCAACTATTAAAGATTTTCTTAACACATCTCCAGAAATAATATTGGGGAAATTGGCAATACGCAATACATTCGCACTTGAACAATCACAGCGAGATGCATGGTTAGAAGAAATTAACATTCTTCGTAAAGTGCTATGTAATTTTCAAGGCATGATATATTTCGAATTCTCTATCCCAAGAATGGGTCAAAGAATAGATGCGGTACTTCTAATAGGGTCTGTTATATTCGTCCTTGAGTTTAAAGTCGGGGGGAAAATAGTTACTCAATATGCATTTGATCAGGTCTGGGACTATGCTCTAGATTTAAAAAACTTTCATGAGACCAGTCATGAACAATTTATTGTTCCCATTTTGATTGCTACAAAAGCTCATCTTAGCCCGTATGTTATTTCTTCAACACAGCAAAATGATAAACTCCTGTTCCCTATCAAATGTAATTCATCGATGCTTGGTAAAGTAATTGAAGGCGTTTTAAACTTTTGTGAAGGTAAAGAAATTGATCAACTGAATTGGGAAAATGGGCGATATAGTCCTACGCCAACAATTGTTGAAGCCGCAATGGCTCTATATAACGGTCACTCTGTTGAAGAAATATCTCGAAATGATGCAAGTGCCATTAATCTCAATAAAACTACTGCTGTAATTTCTGATATTATCCGTCAATCGAGAGAACAATCGCAAAAATCTATTTGTTTTGTGACTGGCGTTCCCGGGGCAGGAAAGACATTAGTTGGTTTAAATATCGCCACCACTCATATCGATAAAACGAATGACCTTTATAGTGTGTTTCTATCTGGCAATGGTCCGCTTGTCGCTGTACTACGCGAAGCGCTGACAAGAGATAAATTACGCCATGATAAAGAAAATGGAAAAAAAACAAAAAAAGGTGAAGTTATGGCGAATGTGAAGATGTTCATTCAGAATGTTCATAACTTTCGAGATGAATGTCTTGTAGACCAAACAAAACCACCTATTGAACACGTTGCGCTATTCGATGAAGCGCAAAGAGCTTGGGATAGCATGCAGACATCTAGTTTTATGCGTAATAAAAAGAATAATTTAAATTTTCATCAGTCTGAACCAGAATTTTTGGTTTCTTGTCTCGATAGACATGTTGATTGGGCGGTTATTGTTTGTCTTGTAGGGGGTGGACAGGAGATAAACACTGGTGAAGCAGGTATCTCTGAATGGATTAATTCTCTTATTCGTTATTTTCCCGATTGGCATGTTTACATATCATCTCGTCTTACGGATAGTGAATATTCTGCTGGTAACGCAATAAGCAAACTGTTGCCGCGTTCAAATGTTGTTTATAAAGATGAATTACACCTTGCTGTATCGATGCGGTCATTCCGCGCAGAGAATGTTTCCTTATTAGTAAAGCAAATGCTCGATCTCGATGTAGAAGCAGCACGCAGCACATTAGAAGAAATAAAAGAAAAATTTCCAATTGTTATTACGCGCGATCTTTCAAATGCAAAACGGTGGTTGAAAAAACAGGCACGTGGTACCGAACGTTATGGAATTGTGGTTTCATCGCAAGCAGAACGTTTGAAGCCTCATGCTATTGATGTGAGAACCCCAATTGATCCTATCCATTGGTTTCTTGATACAAAGGAAGACGTAAGGTCATCTTATTACCTTGAAGATGTAGCAACGGAGTTCCAAATTCAGGGACTCGAGCTTGACTGGATTTGTTGCACTTGGGATGCAGACTTAAGATATGCAAAGGATAAATGGGCATACTGGTCTTTCCGGGGCAACAGATGGATGCATATTCGGAAAGAAGTCCGTCAAAACTATCTAAAAAATGCATACCGTGTTCTTCTAACACGTGCCCGGCAAGGTATGGTTATCGTGGTACCGAATGGTGACGAAGAAGATCCTACACGATGTTCCGATTATTATGATCCGATTTATGAATATTTGGTAATAATTGGCTTTACAGTCGTATAATTAATCTTGGCAACTTTCAATGAATTGTACTTCAAGTGTTTATATTGAGAGCGGAAAAACATGTACCGAGAATCGGGAACCCTTGAGGAGAAATCCTCTTTGCCCCTTGGAAGGAGATCATCATTTCCCTGTCCGCCTTGACATCGGATTTATCGAAGGCTGGGGGGCAGGGTTTCAGCGGATGGACGAGGGGTGCGCCATAAACGGTAAACCCAAGCCGGAGTTGAAGGAAACGACAGGCGCTTTTGTCGTGAAATTTATCCGACGTCCCGCCAGTGAGGGAATAAATGAAGGAATAAACCGGCTCTTGGAATTCATTGGCAAAAATCCCGGCAAGAGGGTTGTTGAAATCGCCGCCGCATCGAATATTCCCTCAAAAACCGTCGAACGCTGGATAAAGAAATTGAGGGAGCAGGGAGAGATCGTCTTTTCCGGACCCAGGAAGAGCGGCGGGTACTTTGTAAGCAGATGAGCAACAAAAAGTTCCCCATCTGCGAAATAATATGGTTCAAGGAATAACGTAGGATTTTCACTGTGGATGTTGCAGAGATAAAAGAACTTCATAACATAATCCATATCAGCAATTTACCTTCGATATGGGCAAATGGGATATTGTCTCACACGCGAGCCGGCGGAATTTCCCATGTTTCTGTTGCGTCTCCTGATGTTCAGCAAAGGCGCGCCAAAAAAATCATCCCCGGCGGAAGGCCGCTGCACGAATACGTCAATCTCTACTTTGATGCCAGGAATCCCATGCTGTATGTCTTGAAGGACCAGCATGTCGCTCTTTGCGTTTTACGACTCGATCCCGCGGTCATGAGGCTGCCGGGAGTAGTTATTTCGGATCGCAACGCGTCGAGTGACTATGCAAGGTTTTCAAAGTACCCGGATGGATTGAAGCATCTCGACAAGGATATGATTTTTGCCCATTACTGGACCCATCCGGATCCATTCATCGAGATGGAACACAAGTCGGTGAAATGTGCTGAAATCCTTGTGCCGGACAGGATCGATTGCAGGTACATCATCGGCGCCTACGTATCGTGTACCGAAGGGAAAACATGTTTACACAAGACAGGCGTATCGTTATCTGTTACAATGAGCCCGTCTCTGTTTTTTAGATGAGAGGATGAAATATGGTAAGAGTACTCATCGCCGATATTTTCCAATCCAAGGCCCAGACCATCGTCAACACGGTGAATTGCGTCGGCATCATGGGGAAAGGCATCGCCCTCGAATTCAAACGCCGTTACCCCGAGATGTTCAAGGACTATGAGGATCGGTGCAAGCGGGGAGAAGTCCGACTTGGTGAACCTTATCTTTATCGAACCCTTTTCCCGCCCTGGATCATCAATTTTCCAACGAAGGATCATTGGCGGTCCATTTCTAATCTGAAGGATATCATCCGTGGTCTGGATTATCTGCTAAAACATTATAAAGAATGGGACGTCACCTCCATTGCCGTGCCGCCCCTGGGCTGCGGTGCAGGCCATTTGGAATGGCGAATCGTCGGACCCACCCTGTACCGATACATGGCGAAAATGGATATTCCTGTTGAATTGTATGCCCCACACGGTACTCCACATGAGGAACTTAGACCAGAATTCCTTGGACGGATTGACGATGTAAGAATGGAGAACACCGAGATGCCTGTTCCACAATGGGTCAGACCGGCATGGATTGCCCTGGTAGAGATTCTCTATAGGATTGAGCAACAACCTTACCATTGGCCCGTGGGAAGGACAACATTACAGAAGATCGCCTTTGTCTCTACGATGGAAGGATTGCCAACCAACCTGGCTTTTTCAAAGGGGAGCTATGGGCCGTTTTCCCCAAGATTGAAAGAAATGATCACCCGTCTGGTGAACCATGGATTGATCAACGAAGAAAAGCTCGGCAGGATGTTCGAGGTTAAGGTAGGCCGGACATTTACCGATGCTCGGAAGGCCTACGAAAAGGATCTTACGAAGTGGGACGCCGTCATTGATAAGACCGTGGATCTGTTCGTACGGATGAATACACAGCAGGCGGAAATCGTTTCCACAGTTTTGTTCGCAGAAAAAGAATTGACGCGCAACGGAAAAGAAAAGCCCGATGAGAACGATGTTCTATCCTATGTTCTGCAGTGGAAACAGAAACGTCGCCCAGCTTTGGATACAGCAGAAATCGCTAACACCATCAGGAACCTTGCTGTGCTGAAATGGCTTCATGTGCGCCCCAGCTCAGACATGCCGCTTCCGGATAGCACGTGGATGTAAATCACAATTATGCAATCGCCCAAATGAGGATCCGTGAACCTCAGTCGAGGTCTTGGGGGGAATTTTTTTAGAGGCGGTGGGACGGCGGCGCGCCCGGCGTTCAAGATGCCCGCCAGCTCTGCTCGGTCTGCAGGGAGAAGCTGGGAATCGTCAACCTTCTCGGGTTCGGCTCATAGTGTGCGCCTGACAATCCTCCGGAAACCCGCCCCGGAAAGCATAGAGAGAGGCTGACCGATGGCCACAATGATCCCCGACGACATCCAGGTCTTCACCACGCCCGGCGAGGGCGCTTTCTACCGGTTTCTACAGACTGTCGCCCGGCCCGACGACCGCCACCTGTCATGGTATCTGCCGGACGTCCAAGGGCGGGAACCCGATTTCATTATCTATTCCGAAGACGTCGGCCTCATCATCTTCGAGGTCAAGGACTGGGCCATCGACCAGATCATCGAGGGTACACCCCAGCGCTTCCTCCTGCTCATGGAGGCTGTGAGGAGAAGCGGCAGAATCCCCTCCAGCAGGCGCGGACCTATTTTAACCTGATCATAGAGAAGATCCGACAGGACGCCCATCTCCTTTCGAAGGAGCCCCACACCTACGGTCACGTCAAAATTCCCGTCAACTGCGGCGGCGTCTTTCCGAACATCAACAAGTTCGAATACATCCAGAAGGGCCTCGACCGGATCATTCCCCCGGAAAAAATCTTCTTCTGGGACGATCTCCACCCCCAATCGCCCCTCTGCTCCGATCCCTCGGGCCAGTGTTTTCAGGAGACCCTGCGGCGGATGTTTGACCCGCCTTTTGACTTCCGAATCACGGAAGTGGACGGGGCTGAGGAACGCCTCGCCGCCGCGGAAATTCTCAAAAAACGCCTGGAACTGATCCTCGGTGGCGAAGCCCCCTATGACATCTTCGTCCGCTGGAAGCCCATCGAGAAACAGCCCATCGGCTGCCACTTCACCTTAGCCTTGAAGCGTAAAGCCAGGGAAGAGGTCTCGAAAACGAGGTCAAAAAACAGGGGAAATTGCCGCATAGGTGGCCGAGACAATCCGGCATCTTTCAGCGGAAGAAGGCCACCCGCTGTCAGAAATGGCCGTGATCTATGCCATGAAGACCCCGGAGAATGACCCCGGCATGAATTTGCCTCTCCTCATCGGGAAGGCGCTGGACAAAAGGGGCCTTCTGCACAACTGGATCTCCGAAGACTACCGGGCCAAGAGATCCTATGACGTCGCCACGGAAAGCGTGACGATCTCCACCATCCACAGCGTAAAGGGGAAGATGATACCATCCGATCCCTTTTCAATATCCTACTTCCGTTGATGTTGACCTGGCGATCGCTGCCGGGGCCATCGAATATCTGATGAAACGCTCGTGACGGCTTGCCGTCACAACGGGGGATGAAAATTGCTGGGCGACCCCATCCCCACCTTTACCCTCTCCTTGAAGGGGAGGGTAAGTTGGATGCAATGATTTCAATAAATTAAGGGTGCATTTTCAGGTGAAATTCCGCAAGAGCCATGCCCTGAGCATCGGAGATGCCGTGATCGCCGCCACCGCGCAACGGAGTTGCCCCCCCGTTTTCTTTCCCTTGCATTTCCGGCGCTCTGTGTTACATAGCCGACAGCTCCGCCGGGTCAGAACCCTTGGACGGCGGAAAGCATGATCGCCCTTTTTTGTGGAACAATCCGCGAGTGAAATGAATCGATGAAGAACTGGACGCGGCAAAGCAAGATCCTGATCACCTGCCCCAAGGGGATTTCCCCCTGGCTTGCCGGGGAGCTCCGCGCCCTCGGCTTCCCCGTCGTCGCGGAGGGGGAGGCGGCCGTCGAGACGAAGGGGACGCTCGCCGACACAATGCGGCTGAACCTCCATCTCCGGACGGGCCACCGGGTCCTTTTCCATATCGCGGCCTTCCCGGCGGAGAATCCGGAGGGCCTCTACCGCGGCCTGCGGGAACTCCCGTGGGAGGAGATTCTCCACGCAAGGGGGGAGCACGCCTACCTCTGTGTCACCTCGACGGCGGACACCCCGGCAATCAACGACGCCCGGTTCGTCAACTTGAAAGCGAAGGACGCGATCGTCGACCGGATGCAGGAAAAATGCGGCCTGCGGCCCGACTCCGGGCCCGACCGGGACCGGGCGGTCGTCCACCTCTACTGGAAGGGGAGCGAGGTCGTGGTTTATCTCGACACCTCCGGCGAACCCCTCTCCCGGCGGGGTTACCGGAAGATCCCGCTTGCGGCGCCGATGCAGGAGACCCTCGCCGCGGCTGTGATCCTTGCGACCGGCTGGAACGGCAGGAAGGACTTTGTCAATCCGATGTGCGGGAGCGGGACGCTCGCGATCGAGGCCGCACTCATCGCCCTGGGCAAGGCGCCGGGCCTCCTCCGGAGCAATTACGGCTTCATCCATTTGCAGGGTTTCGACCCGACCGCCTGGCGCGCGCTCCGGGCGGCGGCGCACAAGGCGGAAAAGGAGACGGCGGCAAGGATCATCGCCACGGATTTCGACCCCCAGGCGATCGCCGCGGCGAGACAGAACGCCCGGACGGCCGGCGTGGAAGGGCGGATCGAATTCGCCGTCTGCCCCTTCACCGAGACGCCGGTTCCGGAGCGGGGCGGCATCGTCATCCTCAACCCCCCCTACGGCGAACGGACCGGCGATCTCCCGAGTCTGATCGGCCTCTACCGGGAGATCGGGGATTTCTTCAAAAAGCGGTGCGGCGGATACCGCGGCTACATCTTCACCGGGAACGCCGCCCTGGGGAAATCGGTCGGACTAAGGACGAAAAGGCGAATCCCTTTTTTCAACGGCGCGATCGAGTGCCGGCTTCTGGAGTACGAGCTCTACGAGGGAAGCCGCCGGAAAGAAAAAGACGATGGCGGGGCAAAGCCACCGGCGCTTTCGGAGGCGATGAAAATAATCCCGGGGGAGCTTTGAATTACACCTGAAATTCGGCAAGGGTGTAGATTTTCAAAGCTTTTTCCGGATGTTGATGAAAGAGCGGAACGGGCTTTGTCCGATTCGATAAAGTTATGCCCGAACAGGAGGTCTTGGGAATGATACCAGAAGAGATTAAACAGGAAATTCGCGCCATCGTGGGGCCGGACCACGTCCTCGATTCCGAGCTGAACCGCTTCGGCTATTCCTATGACGCCTCCTTCGTCCCGCTTTTACCGGCGAACAAACCCGACCTGGTCGTCCGGCCGCTGACCACCGATGAGGTGTCGCGGATCATGGTCGTCGCCTGCGAGCATGAAATCCCCGTCACCCCCAGGGGCGCCGCGAGCGGCCGCACCGGCGGCAGCATCCCGCTTAAGGGCGGCATCTCCCTCGCCCTCGACCGCATGACGCGGATCATCGAGCTCGACCTGCGCAACATGATGGTGACGGCGGAGGCCGGGGTCCGCACGATCGATCTCTACAACCACTGCGCCGAAAAGGGGCTCTTTTTCCCGCCTGACCCGGCGAGCTGGAAATTCTCCACCATCGGCGGCAACGTGGCGGAAAACTCCGGCGGAATGAGGGCCGTCAAATACGGCGTGACGAAGAACTACGTCATGGGGCTGGAGGTGGTTCTGGCCGACGGCGCGATCCTCCGGACCGGCGGCAAGGCGATCAAGAACGTGACCGGCTACGATCTGACGAGCCTCTTCACCGGTTCCGAGGGCACCCTCGGCGTCGTCACCCGGGCCCTCTTCCGGCTGATCCCGATGCCGAAGCGGCGCGGCACACTGCAGGTGATGTTCCGCACCCTCGACGACGGCTGCCGGACCATCCACACGGTGCTTCAGTCAGGCGTCGTACCGGCCGCGGCCGAGATCATGGACAGGACCTGCCTGGAGGTCGTGTCGCGCCACCGCAAGACGGAACTCGATCCGGAGGTCGGCGCCTGCATCATCATCGAAATCGATGGCGACGACGACGCGGCCCTCGAAACCCAGACGAAACGGATCGGGGAAGCGGCGAAGGCGTGCGGCGCCGTCGCGTTCCGCGCGGCCCGGTCGGAGCAAGAGGCGGAAGAGATCTGGGCCGTCCGGCGGGGGCTCAGTTCCGCCGTGGCCGCCCTCGCGCCGAACCGCATCGGCGAAGACATCTCGGTCCCCCGCGACGCCTTCCCGGAGGTGGTGCGCCGCATCGCAGAGATCTCCGAAAAACAGGGGCTCCCCATCGCCGTGTACGGCCACGCCGGCGACGGCAACCTCCACCCCTCCATCCTGTGCGACCTAAGCAAACCGGGCGAGATGGAGCGGGTCCATCAGGCGGTTGACGACATCTTTGCCGCAGCCCTGAGCGTCGGCGGAACACTCTCCGGCGAGCACGGCATCGGCATCACCAAACGGCCTTACATCGCAAGCGCGCTGGGCGACATCGGCGTCCGAACCCTCAAGGCTATCAAGGCGGCCCTCGATCCGAAGGGCATCCTGAACCCGGGGAAGATCTGGTGAAAAAGAAGGCATTGCATGGATAAAAGGAAGGATCGCGATCTGCTCCGGAAGGCTGGAAACATGGTCAGCCGCTGCGACCGCTGCGGCGCCTGTCTGCCTGTCTGCCCGCTCTTTGGGGTGAAGGGCATCGAGGCGACGAGCGCCCGGGGCAAGAATACGATTGCCCGCGCGCTGGCAGATGGAGGCATCGAACCGACGCGGGAGCTCCTCGATGTCGTCAATTTCTGCCTGTTGTGCCGGGCCTGCGTCGAGACCTGTCCGGCCAGGGTTCCGACCGACGAGGCGATGGTCAACGTCCGCCAGCACCTGACGGATCTCGCCGGGGGGGCGGATGGGAAATACCGGATCATCGGCGCCATCCTGAAGCGACCGGGCGTTGTGACGGCCGCGGCTGCCGCGTTGTCGCTCCTGCGCCGAACCGGCCTCAACAGCCTGTTTCCGCACGGCATGGCGCCGGAAGAGTACACCCGGACCCATTTTCTCACCGCGTTTGCGGGGCCGGCCGCCCTCGGCCAAAAGGCGCCGCCCTCCGCGGTCACGGTGACGGACCGAACGAAGGTGGCCTATTTCCGCGGCTGCGGGATGGAGATGATGTTTCCGGAGGCCGCCGCCCAGACCCGCGACATCCTCCGAACCACCAACCGCCTAGTGGAGAAGCAGAATGTCTGCTGCGGCCTGCCCCATCTTGCCCACGGCCTGCGCGGCGAGTTCCTCTCTCTGGCCCGGAAGAACATCCGGCTTTTCGAGGAGGCCGATGTCGTCGTCAGCGACTGCGCGAGCTGCGGCGCCACCCTCAAGCACCTAAGCTCGTTTTTTGCGGACGATCCGGCGTGGCGGGAGCGGGCTACGACCTTCAGCGGCAAGGTGATGGATCTGACGGAATATCTAACAAAGGTCGGCTACGAACCGCGGCAGAGGGCGGACGCCGTCTTCACCTACCATGATCCCTGCCACCTTGTGCGGGGCCAGGGAATCACGCAGCCGCCGCGGGAGCTCCTGAAGG
>MNZQ01000005.1:0-2348 GCA_001873745.1 Syntrophaceae bacterium CG2_30_58_14 | reverse complement strand
AAGGAGGCGGACGTGTGCTGCGGCGGCGCCGGCTCCTTCCATATCGATTACCCCGATGCGGCGGCGCAGATCCTGGAGAAGAAACGCTGCAACATCGAACAGACAGGCGCCGCCGTTGTGGTGACCGGCTGCCCCGGCTGCCTGATCCAGCTCGCGAAGGCAGCGAAGGCCTCCGGCGGCAAATTCAAGGCGATACATATCAGCCAGGTCATCTGAAACAGGACTTCCAGCCCCGTTTCTCCCTCGTTTTTATTTGCCTTTTCCCGGCTGGGGGTGTATGAATACCCCCATCTCCACGTACACGGATTCAAGAACGGATCGCACTTCCGAAGCGAAAGCGGCGCCGTTCCGACCGGGCAACCGACAATCTTTTGAGACAAGCCATGCCCCAACTGGAAAACATCGAAGCCATCGAAAAACGCCTCTGGAGCGCGGCGGATACGTTGCGCGCCAATTCCAACTACGCCAGCAACGAGTACTTTCTCCCCGTCATGGGGCTGATTTTCCTGCGCCACGCCTACAGCCGCTTTCTCGCCGTCCGGGACGGCCTCGTCGCCGCCCTGCCGAAACGCGGCGGCAAGGCGCGGGAATTGACCAAGGAGGATTTCTCCCAGAAAGGAGCGATCTTCCTCCGGGTAAACGCGCAGTTCGATTACCTGGTTTCCCTCAAGGACAGCGAAGATCGGGCGAAGGCGATCATCGAGGCGATGGAGTCGATCGAGACGGATTACGAAACACTGCGAGGCGTCCTCCCGAAGGCGGAATACCAGGAAGTGGACAACGCGGTGCTCAAGCAGCTCCTGCAAACGCTGAATCCGGAGGAGCTCAAACGGGCCTCCGGCGACATCTTCGGGCGGATCTACGAGTATTTCCTCACCCAGTTCGCCGACCAGAAGGCTCACGACGGCGGGGAGTTCTTCACGCCGGTTTCGCTCGTTTCCCTCATCGCCGGCGTCCTGGAGCCGGAGCGGGGAACGGTCCTCGACGTCGCCTGCGGTTCCGGCGGCATGTTCGTCCAGAGCGCCCACTTTGTCGAGCGCCTCCACGCCAACCCTTCGGAACGCCTCACCTTCTACGGCATGGAGAAGAACCCCACCACCATCCGTCTGGCCAAGATGAACCTGGCCGTCCACGGCCTGGAGGGAAACATCCTCAAGGCCATCACCTACTACGACATCGATCCGCATGAGCTCCTGGGCAAGGCCGATTTCGTCATGGCCAATCCGCCCTTCAACGTGGACGAAGTGGATGCCGACATCGTCCGTCGCGATCCCCGCCTGTCCTTCGGTCTGCCGGGGGTGAACAAGAGCAAAAAGGTCTCCAACGGCAACTACCTCTGGATCAGCTATTTCTACAGCTACCTAAACGAGCGCGGCCGCGCCGGTTTCGTCATGTCCTCCCAGGCCTCCAGCGCCGGGCGGGACGAGGCCAAGGTGCGGCAGAAGCTCATCGAGACCGGTGCGGTGGACATCATGATTTCCATCCGGTCGAACTTCTTCTACACCCGCATCGTCCCCTGCGAGCTGTGGTTCCTCGACCGCGCCAAGCCGGAAGACCGCCGCGACAAGGTGCTGATGCTCGATGCGCGCGGCATCTACCGCAAGGTGACGCGGAAGATCTACGACTTCAGCCCCGAGCAACTCCAGAACCTCCTGGCCATCGTCTGGCTCTACCGCGGCCGGGGCGATCGTTTTCTCGAATTGGTCGCCCGTTACCTGGTGCAGACCATCGCCGAAGCAAAGGGTTGCTTCGAAAAGGAGGAGGCCGGGGGAAAGGTCAATCCGTTGGCCGACTTTGTATCCGCCCTCGGCGCCATGAAGCAGGCGATGCAGCCCTTTCTCGACACGCTCCTCAAGGATGCATCGCATGCGGAGACCCTGCGGCAACTGGAGCAGGACTGCAAAACCTTCGTCCGGGAGACAGAAGGCTTTCGCAAACACGCTGAATCGGAAACGACCGTCTGGGAGAAACAGGCGCGGACCAACGCCGCCTTGAACGAAGCCGTTCGGCGCCTCGCCCCCTTGGCGGAGCAGAGCCGCGACCTCGTCAGGCAGGCCGACCTCCTCTACAAACTCGCCTGCCGCCTGATCGATGTCTGTGAAACCGGACTGGCGGCGAAGGAAAACGACCTCTGGGTGAAACGCGAAATCGCCAAGACCCGCAAGGCCGCAGACGCCGCCCGGCAGACCGCCGTCGAACAGCTCAAACGGGTTCGCTACTTCCACAAACAGGCCGTCTGGCTCACCGACCGCTTCCCCGAGGGCGTGTTACGCGATGTCGAAGGTCTGGTCAAACTGGTGGACCGCAAGGAGATCGAGGCCGCCGACTGGAGCCTCACCCCCGGCCGT
>MNZQ01000098.1 GCA_001873745.1 Syntrophaceae bacterium CG2_30_58_14 | reverse complement strand
AAGGGCCGCCTCGATCTGATGGGGATTCAGATCGACACAGGCGTCAAAAAGCGACCGAGACAGGCGTTCAATCCCGTCGCCGCCCTGACGGGTCAGTTCGTGTGCGAAATATTTGGCGTGGTATGGGGTAGTCATGAATTATCTCTTTTCGAACCGGTGAATTTCGCACGGCAACGCTTGCTTCCAGTTGTATCGAAATCATGAAATCAGGTTTTTTTACGTCTTTTTTACGAAGTCGTTTGCCGTTGCGTCCGCCGAGCAAAGAGGTCGGCCGCATGATAGGAACTGCGCACCAGCGGGCCGGCGTTGACCTCCAGAAACCCCATATCGTACCCGATCTTTTCCATCTTTTTGAAGGCGTCCGGGTGGACATATTCGACAACGGGATGATGGGCGGGAGAGGGGCTCAGATACTGGCCGAGGGTGAGAACGGCGCAATGGACCGAACGCAGATCCTCCATGACCTCGATCACTTCCCCATTCGTCTCTCCCAACCCGAGCATTAAACCCGACTTGGACAGCAGCCCTGTTCCGGATTCGCTCACCGCCTGCAACAATGCCAGGGAACGGCGGTATATGGCCTGCGGTCTGACTGCAGAATAGATCCGCGGAACGGTTTCCACATTGTGATTGATCACATCCGGTCCGGCATCGATCACCTGCTGCAAGGCGGCGGCGCTTCCCCCAAAATCGGGGATGAGCGCCTCGACGGCGGCTTCCGGCAGCTCAGCGTGAAGGGCTCGGATGGTGGCGGCAAAATGGCCGGCGCCTCCATCGGCCAGATCATCCCTCGTAACCGAGGTGACCACCACATACTTTAATCCCAGGCGCCGTGCAACGGAAGCGACGGCCTGCGGCTCACCCGAATCGACTGCCGACGGATGCCCGTGAACAATCGCACAAAACCTGCAATTTCGAGTGCAGACATTGCCCAGGATCATAAAGGTGCAGGTTTTGCCGGCGAAACACTCGCCGATATTCGGGCAATCCGCGCTCTCACAGACGGTATGGAGACGGCCTGCATCCAGCAGCCGCTTCATCCGGTCCAGAGCATCCGTATCCGGAACATGCAAGGTCAGCCAATCAGGCCTATTCATCCGCGACGTTCTCATCATAAACCGGAAACATCTTGAAATTTTACGAAGGCGTCATCCGCGGATAGCCGAAACTTCCTTTTGCGTCTCATTTCCGCAGAGGGGGTAATGTCCGAAAGCTTCACCAACCCCGCATTCCCCCACCCTGTCGGCCAGTTGTTCCAGGTTGACGCTTTCCAGCGTCAGGTCGAACAGGACACTCAACTGCCTGCGCATCTCCCTTCTTACCAGCGCCATCTCCACCGGCCGGCCTAAGAGTTCTTCCATGGAAGTGACTCCCAGGGTGGAAATTCCGCAGGGGACAATGAATGAAAAATGGCGCAGATCGGGGCAAACATTCAGCGAAACCCCGTGCATCGTTACCCAGTGTCGGATCGCGATGCCCTCGGCGCCGATTTTGGCGGCGCCTGTCCATACCCCGGGATACTCCTCTTTGCGCCCGGCAGTGATACCGAAAGCTTCCAGGGTGCGAATCAGCGCCTCCTCCATCCGGCGGGCATACCAATGGACGTCGCACCCAAATCGATTGAGATCCAAGATTGGATAACAGACGAGCTGCCCCGGCCCATGGTAGGTGATGTCCCCGCCCCGATCGGTCTCATATACCTTGATCCCTTCCTGATCCAGGAATAGATTGCCGACCAAAATATGGTCGTAACCCCCTTTTCTTCCGACGGTAAAGCAGGGGTGATGTTCCAGCAGAATGACGGTATCCGGCAGGGATCCTTTTTGGCGGGCATGGTTAAGCTGCTTCTGCAGTTGAAAAATCTTCCCGTATTCTTCAATCCCCAGTTCCAGACAGTATCCCTTTTGGGTCAAATCATTATCCCCTGATTTACTCTTCAAAAGCATCCAAGGCCTTCAAGACAGCAGTGGACAGGTAAGCCATGGAGGGAGAGCCGCCAAAGGCAATCGCCACCGAGCAGGCCTCGAAAATCTCTTCCCGGGTAGCCCCCTCATCCAGCGCCTGTTTTACATGGATATTGATGCAGTATTCACAGCGGGCGTACAGGGCGATCCCCAGGCCGATAAGCTCCTTATATTTACGTTCAAGTTCACCTTCAACATAAGCAGCCTGGTCCATTTTCATAAATGCCGCGCTTAATTCGGGGGCTTCCTCTCCCAAAGTTGCCATCCCCTTGCCGAGATCGGCCATCAATTCATCAGGATCTTTTACCATTCGCATGACCTCCCGTAATATCAATCCATAACCCAACCGCCATCCACATTGATGGCCTGTCCCGTGGTATAGTTGGATGCATCCGAAGCAAGGAAGACAACCATCTGGGCGACATCTTCCGGTTTTCCCATTCTTGAGATCGGGAGGTCTTCGATTGGATAAACGAACCCCTTTGACATGTCTGTTTCGATGCCGCCCGGCGCCACGGCATTGACATAAATCCCGTAACAACCGGCGTCTTTGGCGACCCATTTGGTGAAGGCAATGACACCCCCCTTTGCGGCTGCATAGGCAGGCCCGGAGCGCCCGCGCTTGCCTTCAACACCAGCCCCTTTCTTGGATACAGCCCCGCCGATCTTTCCTGAAATCGAAGCGATGTTGACGATCTTTCCGGATCCGTTCTTCTTCATATGCGGATAGACGGCCTGGGTGCACAAGAAGGTTCCCTTCATGATGGTATTGACGTCCCTGTCCCATTGTTCTTCCGTGAGCTCTTCAAGGGGAACCCGCTGACAGGTCCCGGCATTGTTCACCAGGATATCGATCTTCCCAAATTTCTCAATGACTTGTGCAACCATATTCAAGACATCCCTTTTTTGGGATACATCCGTTTTTATTCCGAGGGTTTGTCTATCGAGGGCTTTTATTGCCTCCATGGTTTCTTCCATCGGGATGATGTCTGTCACACAAACATGGGCGCCTTCTTTGGCCAAGGCAATGGCGCATGCCTGGCCAATACCCCTGGCGCCGCCGGTTACGACGGCGATTTTATCTCTCAATTTCATATTACTCCTTTTATGACCATAAGTTGCTCAGCATGTTAAATGGCCCTGCAAGTCAGACCGCCATCAACGACGATTTGCGCCCCGGTGATATATTTGGCCTCATCCGATGCAAGAAAGAGGGCGGCATGGGCAACGTCCCAGGCATCTCCCATCTTTCCCGTGGGACATTTTTTGTCTCGGATTTCGATCATTTTTTGGATGTCTCCGTCCGCATAAAAATCCTTTAACGGCTCACGAATCAGCGGCGTGTCCATCAAGCCCGGCAGTATGGAGTTGGCACGGATATTCTTGTCCGCATATTGAAGCGCTATGCCTTGCGTCAATCCAAGGATCCCCGCCTTGCTCGCATAGTAGGTGATATAGGGAATGCCGACGTAACGAATGGCGGCCACAGAGGAAATATTGGTGATTACGCCTCCTCCCTGATTTTCCATATGGGGAAGCGAATATTTGCACGTCAAAAACATGCTCTTCAGATTGATCGACATTACGCGGTCCCAGGTTTCCTCGCCGGTTTCCGCAAGCCCGCCCAATACGACGATGCCCACATTGTTATGAAGGATATCGATCCGGCCGAAGGTCCTGATGCACTGATCGACCATCGATTCGACCTCATCCGAACTGGAAACATCCACCTTCATCACCGTGCAAACCCCGCCTTCCCGGTCGATAATCGATTTTGTCTCCTCGGCCGCGGCAGGGTTCACATCCACGGCAAAAACCTTCGCCCCCTCGCGGGCAAACAGCACCGCGGTGGCTTTGCCGTTTCCCCAACCCGGCCCCACGGATCCGGCGCCGGTAACAATCGCCGTCTTGTTTTTTAAACGGTTGTCCATTTTATCAATCCTTTCATCTCCCTCCCCCTCCAAGCGTGACGCGAGGCAGCCAGAGGATGATTTCGGGATAAACGACGCACAGGAACAGTCCCACGGCCTGAAGAAAGACGAAGGGAGTAACACCGCGGTAGATATCCCAGGTCGTGACCTCGGGGGGGGCGGCCCCCTTCACAAAGAAGATCGCATAGGCAAACGGTGGCGTCAGAAAGGACATCTGGAGGTTGACGCAGACCAGCATGCCGAACCACAGAGGATCAAAGCCCAATCCTTCCGATACCGGCAGGAAAATGGGGACAATGATAAACAGGAGCGCCTGCCAGGAAATGAAGAGTCCTCCGATGAACAGGATGAACATCATCACGAACAGCACAAACCATTTTCCAAAGGGGAGGCCGATCAACAGGCTTTTTACCAAAGCGCCGCCCCCCAAATAGAGAAATACGGCATTGAATATGCCGGCCCCCAGGATGATGAAAAAAACCATGACCGAGACGATCAGTGTCGAATAGGCAGCCTCTTTTACATATTGAAAGGTTAACTTGCCGTAAACCGCGGCCAGAATCATTGCGCAAAATGCCCCGATGCCGGAGGCCTCGGTCGGTGAGGCAATCCCCCACAAGATGGATCCCAGCACCGCGATAATCAGGAGAGCGGTAGGAACCATATAGAACAGGCTGTCTTTGAGCAGTTTCAACCCGAAAGGAGGCCGTTCCGCAGCGGGAATCGCCGGCGCGCACGTCGGCTGAAGCCAGCACCGGATAATCACATAAGTTAGATAAAGAAATGACAGAAGAAGGCCCGGGAAAAGGGCCGCCGCGAAGAGCTTCGCGACCGAGAGGTTCGCCATCGGCCCATACATGACCAGCATGACGCTCGGGGGGATTAGGATCCCAAGGCTTCCGCCTGCGCAGACCACGCCGGAAGCCAACCCCTTGTCGTAGTGTCTCTTGAGCATGGAAGGAATCGCGATCAGGGTCATCGCGGTAACTGTCGCCGCAATGACGCCCGAGCAGGCGGCGAATACCGTACAGGTGACGATGGTGGCAATGGCGAGGCCGCCCCGTACCGGGCCGAACAATTCGTAAAGGGTCTGGTACACCCTCTCGGCAATGCCGCTTTTTTCCAGGATGGTCCCCATAAAAACGAATAGCGGAACCGCGATCAGGACCTCGCTTTCCATCACATCGAAGGTCTGTAGAATCGCCATCGGGAGGACCGCCGGGCCCTGGAAGATCAAGCCGCCGACGATGCCGATAAACATCAGGGCAAAGGCGAGATGGACCCCGCCGATCACCAGGGTCAGCAGGATGACAAACATGACAATTGCGGCAATTTGTTCCGGGCTCATCGCTTGTTCTCCTTCATCAGAATCGACAGGTTACGAATCAGCTCCGCCAGGCTTTGAAGGATGAGCAGGAAAAATGCCACCGGGATGACCGTTTTAATGGGGCCCGCAGGAAAGAGCCAGTTCGACGTGGAGAGATTTTCTCCGGTGCGCCACGCCTCGGCGGCGAATTGAACGCCGGCCCAGGTCAATAAGACCATCACGAAAAGGAAAAATACGATGTAAACCACGGCATCAAAGATCCGTTTCCCCCGCGGCGACAGCAGATTGTACACAATGTCGATTCGGACGTGGCCATCGTGGAGGAGGGTATAAGCGCCGCCGATCATGAACTGCGCGCCGAAAAGCATCCAGCAGGTGTCGTAACCCCATTCGGAAGGGAGATTGAAGAATTTTCGCATAGTCACCTCGTAAATCACCGCCAGCATGAGGGGGATGGTAATCCAGGCGGCGGCAATTCCCGTCCATTCACTGATCCGGTCGATCGTTCTAAGCCATCTCATCGCTGCTCCTTTATATGAAAATCCCCCCATTCCCCCTTTGCCAAAGGGGGGCAAGGGGGGATTTTCATACTTCGTTGTACCCGACCTGGGTATGGGGATTAGTCAGTCTGCCGTAGCGCCCTGCGAAGAAGGCGCTATGGCAGACTACATCTTGCAGAAAAGGGTTTGCGGTCATTAATCGAATTTCGTCAGGTCGTAATACGGTTTATATTTATTGATGAACGCCTTTTGAGAATTCCAAACTTTGGCAAAGTAGGGATCCTGTTTCGATTTCTCCTCCAGGATCTCCATGGTAATTTTTCTGGATTTGGCCTGGTCCGCTTTCGAGAGCTTGGTGGTGACCGTCCCGTAAGCACGGATCTTCTTGTCGAATTCGATGGTGTCCATCCAGAACGTTGCATATCCCTGGAGCGTGGCCTTCATCGCGGCGTTCTCGACAATCGCCTGCAGGTCGGCGGGCAATTCCTTCCAGGATTTCGTTTTGATCAGCAACTGAAAGATGTTGTTGGACATGTGCACCGGCGGCCCCAAGCGATATTTGCACACCTCGTGGAGGCCGAGGGTGTAATCCATCGATGCATCCAGGAATTCGGCGCCGTCGATCAACCCTCTCTGCAGACCGGGCACGACCTCGCCGCCGGCAAGCAACACCACCGACGCGCCCAATTTTTTCCAAAGATCCATGCTGAGGCCGGCGGCCCTGATCTTCAACCCTTTCATATCCGCGAGGGTCTTAACGGGTTTTTTTGTCCAGACCTCTTCCGGCGGCGTCAAGCCCAGCGGAAAAACGATGAGTTCATCCTTGTACATCTCCTGCTCCAACTCCTTGCCGCCTCCGCCGTACATCCAGATGACAAGGTCATTGAACTCCATCACACCTCCCGGCAGGGTGTAGAAGAGGTCTCCCGCGGGATACTTCCCCTTCTGCCAGGCCGGGGTGTTCATCCCGAAATCGAGCAGGCCGTCGCGGACGGCGTCATATATTTTTGTCGGCGGGACAATCTCGCCTGCGTCATGCAACTCGATGACCATCCTTCCGCCGCTCATCTTCTCAACATATTCCTTCCACAGCAGGATGGTATTTTTGCCCAGCGGCGAAGCCAGTCCGAAGCAACTGCCCCCTTTCCAGCGAATCGGCTTGTCTGCCGCATTGCCGAGCCCGGTCATCACAAGCCATACCATAACCATCGCCAACACCATAAAAATCCATGAACGACTCTTTGTTCTAATCATGTTGAACCTCCCTTTCAATCTTGTTGTTTGTTTCAAAAACTGCTCAGATGATTCAGATGATAATGATTGAAAACGCTCCCTTCCCCCGACGGTTCCCGCTCCACAATCACCTCCTTTAATGAAATGGCTGCCCTTCACCCCGAATTATCACTTTCGACTCATTTCTTCAATATTAAAAAATGCCCCATGTTCTATGGAAGTCGGAAAAACGGAAGGTTCAGCTCCGATACAGGACCTTCTTCACCGCCTTGACAATATCCTCTTCGTCCGGGATCACGGCGTTCTCGAGCGGCTCGCTGTATGGAATCGGCACATTGAGCGCTCCCACCCTTTCAACAGGGGCGTCGAGAGCATCGAACGCCTCTTCCTGGATTTGTGCGGCAATCTCCGCTCCGATGCCGCCTCTGCGGCATCCCTCATGGACGATGACGACGCGATTCGTATTGCGAACCGATTTGAGGATGGCTTCAAAATCCATGGGAACGAGCGTTCTTAAGTCGATCACCTCCGCCTCGATCCCCTCTTCCGCCAGTCGGGCGGCAGCCCTCAGGGCCACGATGACCATATAGGAAATGGCCACGATTGTGACATCCTTTCCCTTTCTCTTGATATCGGCCTGACCAAATGGAATCAGATACTCCCCCTCCGGGATCGACCCCTTTGAGGCGTATAGCAGCTTATGCTCGATGAACATGACGGGATTGTCGTCCCGAATCGCGGTCTTGAGAAGACCTCTTGCATCATAAGGAGTGGACGGCATAACGATTTTCAAACCGGGAATATGAAGGAAAAGCGCCTCGAGGCACTGGGAGTGCTGGGCGGCATTTCCCCTGCCTCCGCCTTCCTGCGTGCGAATCACCATCGGCACTTTTGCCTTCCCGCCCGACATGTAACACATCTTTGCCGCCTGATTGACAATCTGATCCATCGCCACGGGGGTGAAGTCGATATACATGAGTTCCGCAACCGTCCGAATTCCGGTCATGGCCGCACCCAGGGCGGAACCGATAATCGCCGATTCGGAGATGGGCGCGCTCCGAACCCGCTGGGGCCCGAATTCTTCCAGCAATCCCTTGGTCACCCCAAAGATGCCCCCATATCGGCCGATATCTTCGCCAATCAGCATCAGAGAAGGATCCCTTTCCATCTCCTCCTTGAGCGTCATTCGAAGCGATTCGACAAAAGTGATTTCCGCCATTTCACACTCTCCGTTCGGAACCATTTCAATGGAAGAGGTCTTGAAGGGCCTCTTCAGGCAAAGGCAAGGGACTCTCTTTAGCAAATTGAACAGCCTCTTCAATGGAAGCCGTCACATTTGCTTCCATCGTCTTTGCCATCTTTTCGGTGATCCTCTTTTCCTTGATCAGGCGTTCTCTGAATCTTTTGATCGGACAACGTTCCAGCCACTGGCCCATCTCTTCCTTTGAACGATAGGTGATCCCTTTTCCCGGATCTCCTGTAAAATGGCCAAAGAAACGATAGGTGATGCAATCGAGCAATGTCGGTCCTTCTCCGGCCCTCGCCCTCTCCACGGCTTCCACCATTTTTGTATGCACCGCGATGATATCATTGCCATCGATGCTCATCCCCGGGATGCCATAGGCCATGGCCCGATCCGAAATATGGTCGGCGGAAACGGCCTCGCGAACCGGGGTGGACAGGCCGTAGAGATTGTTCTCACAGACAAAAATCACCGGGAGCTTCCACAGGGCGGCCAGATTGAGGCTTTCGTGGAAGGTCCCCTGATTCGTTGCCCCATCCCCGAAGAAACAGACGGCGACCTGGTCCGTCCCCCTGTTTTGAATGCCGATGCCCGCTCCTGCGGCGATCGGAAGACCGCCGCCGACGATTCCGTTGGCTCCCAGGTTTCCTCCCTCGAAGTCGGCAATGTGCATGGAGCCTCCCTTGCCCTTGCAATAGCCTGTTGATTTCCCGAAGAGTTCGGCCATCATCCGTTTCAGATCCGCCCCTTTGGCAATACAGTTGCCGTGTCCTCGATGGGTGTTCACCATAAAGTCATCCCGTCGGAGAGGGGTGCAGGCCCCCACGGAAACGGCCTCCTGCCCGATGCAGGGATGAATGTTTCCGCGGATGAGGTTATGTTCAAAGAGTTCGATTGCCTTTTCCTCAAAACGGCGGATGGTCAGCATCTGTTTGTACATTTTGAGGCAACGTTTGTTATCGATTCGTGATGTCATTTTCCCACCTGACCCTTGTTGGTTACCGCCTGATCGTTCTCATCGTCTCAAACAAGAAGGAGATCGGGGTTTTCGATGATTTTATGGATATGGTTCAGGAAAAGACCCGCGGCTGCACCATCGACGATGCGGTGGTCAGAGGATAAACTGAACCATGCCATGGGTTTGATCTTGATCTCCCCTCCCTGAACCACCGGTTTTTCGACCGTCCTCCCCACCCCGAGGATGGAACATTCCGGTGGATTGATGATGGGGTTGATTTTATCGATCCCGAGCATCCCCATATTGGACAGCGTGAATGTTCCTCCTCCGACATCTTCCAAAGTGAGCTTTCCCCTTCTCGCCCTTCGGGTGAGGTTTCTGATAACGGAGGCAATCTCCGTTAGCGATTTTTGATCTGCATGATGGACGACAGGAACGATCAGGCCATCATCGAGGGCGATCGCGACGCCCACATTGATCTCTTCCAGCAACCGGATCTGGTCTCCCTCGATCCGGGAGTTGATGATGGGGTGCTCCTTCAGCGCCGAGGCCACCACTTTAACCAATATATCGGTCAGGGTCAATCGGACCTTGGCGCGCTTTTCGACCTCGTCCTTCACCCTTTCTTTAAGGTCCTGGACCGCAGACATGTCTACCTCAACCGAAAGGTAGAAATGGGGGGTGTCCCGGAAACTCTCCGTCATCCGCCTGGCAATGATTTTACGGATGCCTTTGAGCGGGATGAGTTTATCTGCCGGTTTCTGCGCGGGAACCGAAGGTCTGGCCCCTTCGGTTTGAACTCTCTCGACCGCGCTGATAACGTCTGTCTGAATAATCCTTCCTCCCGGACCGGACCCTTTTAACAAAGAGAGATCGATTCCTTTTTCCTGAGCGGTCTTCCTGGCGAAGGGGGAGGCGAAAATCCGTTCCCGATGTTCTTTTATTTCACCCTGGGCAGCAGCAGCGGGCATGGGCGCCTCTATGGGGACTTCAGATTGGATCGCCTCGAACTCCGGCAATGCCTCACCTTCCTCGGCAATAATGGCGATGGGCGTTGTCACGGGAACGACCTTTCCCTCGTGATGGAGGATTTTGCGGAGAATGCCGGAAGCGGGAGACTCGTATTGAAAATTGAGCTTCTCCGTGATGATTTCAACAAGCGGTTCCCCTTTTTCGACGCGATCGCCTTCCTGTTTTAACCATTTCTCAATGGTCCCTTCTTTCATGGTCAGGCCAAGTTTGGGCATGATAACCGTTGTTGCCATTCGAGATTCCCCCTCATTATCTTTTCATCATAGGTTAAAGCCCCACTTTCGCTTCAGCGATAGGTGACTTGGCGCACGGCTTTGATCACATCTTCGACCTTGGGTAAAACAAAGTTCTCCAGACGCGGCGAAAAGGGTATGGGCACATCCTTGGCGGCCACGCGAAGGACCGGCGCATCCAGATAGTCGAACAGTTCACTGTTTATTCGGGCCGACACCTCGGCCCCGAAGCCGCCGGAGAGACAGGCCTCGTGGACGACCACCGCCCGGTTTGTTTTCTTGATTGAATCGGCAATGGTTTCAAAATCGAGGGGTTTCAGGGTTCGCAGGTCGATCACCTCAGCCTCGATGCCCATGCCGGCAAGCTCATTGGCCGCCTCCATGCTCATGTAGAACCCCGACCCATAGGTCAGGATGGTCACGCTGCCGCCGGGGCGCTTGACCGCCGCCTTGCCTAAGGGGACAATATGTTCACCCTCCGGTACGGGACCTTCCCGGGCAAAAAGTTTCTTGTGCTGGAAGAAGATGACGGGATCGTCGTCGCGGATGGCCGCCTTCAGAAGCCCCTTCACGTCTGCCGGTTCGCTGGGGACGACCACCTTCAATCCCGGAGCGTGGATAAACCAACTCTCCAACGACTGGGAATGATGCGCCGCCGCGCTCAATCCCGCGCCGTCCGGCGCCCAAATAACGAGAGGAACTTTGACTTGCCCGCCGAACATATAGCGGATTTTGGCCGTTTGATTGACGATCTCGTCCATGGCGCAGGTGACGAAATCGGCGAAGTGCATATCCACCAGCGGCCGCATGCCGGTGAGGGCCGCGCCCAGTCCGGCCCCGACAATGCAGGATTCGGAGATGGGAGAGTCGATGACACGGCCGGGAAACCTCTCCGGCAGGCCTTTGAACTGACCGAAAATGCCGCCGTGCGCCACCAAATCCTCGCCGATGATGAAGATAGCCTCATCCCGGGCCATCTCTTCCGTAAGCGCCTCGCAAATGGCGACCGCACAGCTTATCATCCTCTCTGGCATGGGATATTCTCCGTCTCACTATGGGTTGATGAACATGTCCTCCAGGGCCTCTTCGGGATTGGGCCACTCGCTCTGCTCGGCAAATGCGACGGCATCTTTTAACTCACCATCAACCTGTTTCTGGATCTCTTTTTCCATTTCGCCGGTCAGGAGCTTTTTCTTTTTCAAGACGGAAGCAAAGCGGAGAAGGGGATCGTTTTTCTCCCATTCGGCCACCTCCGCCCGAGTCCGATATTTTTGCGGATCTCCCTCGAAGTGGCCGCGTCGCCGGTATGTCTTGTTTTCAAGAAGGGTAGGGCCTTCGCCGCGGCGGGCCCGATCGACCGCCTGGCCTGCAGCTTCACGGACAGCAAGGATATCATTGCCGTCCACGGTCACCCCGGGGATATTGTAGCCGGCAGCGCGGGCGGCGATATTGGTTACGGAACAGGCATAGGATGTTGGCGTGGTCGAGGCGTAGCAGTTGTTCTCGCAAACGAACAGGATGGGAAGCTTCCAGATGGAGGCCATATTCATAGCCTCGTGGAACGTGCCGCGGTTCGACGCGCCGTCGCCGAAGAAACAGACGGCTACCTGGTCGGTGTGGCGGAGTTTTATCGACAATCCCGCCCCGATGATAATGGGAAAACCGCCGCCCACCACGCCGTTTGCCCCCAGGATGCCCAATGAAAAGTCGGCGATATGCATGGAGCCGCCTTTGCCCTTGCAGTATCCCGTCTTGCGGCCTATGAGTTCTGCGATCATCTTCTTCAGATCCCCGCCCTTGGCGATGACGTGGCCATGTCCCCGGTGGGTCGTGGCAATATAGTCATCCGGTCGAAGTACGGAGCAGACGCCCACCGACGACGCCTCCTGGCCGATGGAGAGGTGGATGAATCCGGGGATCTTGCCGGCGGCAAACAACTCGCCGGCCAACGTTTCAAACTTGCGGATGGTCACCATGGTGCGGTATAGCCGACGCATTTCCCGGGTTGATACAGACGACTTCATGGATGCCCTCCTGGAAAACAGGTCCCAATTTTCTTATGGCATTGACTAAGTGTAAACGCGAAGCCCCTTATCTCTTACATATGTCTTTCCGGGCAGAATTGGTATCATTTATTTTCGATAGACCATTCCTTTTTGAAAGCGGCCTCCATCTCCAGGCGGAATTTCATCGTTTTGTCCTGCCCGTCGCCGATCAGGCCGACCAGCCGGGGAAGGAAAACAGCCCTTCACACCAATGGGCCGTGGACAATACCCGCTCATCCTTTCCCTGCATTCCCACGATCTGCAATCCCAGCGGCAGCCCCCGGGGACCGAATCCGACCGGGATCGTGATGGCCGGGACCCCGCAAAGGCTCCAGATGGAGCAGAAGGTGGGGTTGCCCGTCTGCTCCAGCGTCGCCGGCGCCTCTCCCGTCGTGGGAGGGGTAATGAGGGCGTCATATTTTTCCAGGAACCGTTCCAGTTCTTCCTTCAGGGCGAGGCGCAACTTCAGGGCCTGCAGATAGACCACCGCCCCCGTGTCCGTTCCTTCGGCGATAAAATCCTTCAGGGTTGAACTCAGGAGGGGGGCCTGTTTGCGATGCAGCTCCTCCAGGTTCAAGGCGGATTCGACGGTCATGATGGTGCGGATCGCCCGGTGGGCGTGGCTGAATATCTCGGGCAGTTCGACTTCCTCAACGCGGGC
>MNZQ01000103.1:20879-22330 GCA_001873745.1 Syntrophaceae bacterium CG2_30_58_14 | reverse complement strand
TCTCCCGGATAAACCGTTCGGTCGCCTTGATCAGGTTGTTGTTGAAGCCTCCGCAGAGCCCCCGGTCGGAGGTCATGCAGATCACCCGAATCCGTTTCGGTTCCCGCACCGCCAAGAGCGGATGGGATTCGGAGTCCACCCGGAGCGCGAGACTGTTCAGAACTTCCATGAATTTGGCTGCGTAGGGCCGGAAGTTCTCCATCCGTGTTTGGGCGGCCTTGAACTTCGAGGCGGCCACCATGTTCATCGCCCGGGTGATCTGCCTGGTTTTATGAACGGCGGTGATTTTCCGTTTAATGTCCTTGAGTGCGGCCATTCAAACCTGCTCCCTGGGGACACGATTCGGATCGTGTCCCCATATTTTGATATCAATCTATTCGGCGACATAGACCGAATCGAACTCTGCAAGCACCTCTTTCATCTTTTTGTCGAGTTCCGGGCTGATGATCTTCTTTTCGTCGATCTCCTTCAGGATTTCCGGATACTTGCCTTCCAGGAAGGAGAGGAGCTGCGGTTCATAGCTTTTCAGCTTTTCTACGGGGTACTTGTCGAGGAATCCCCGGGTGCCCGCATAGAGGATCGAGACCTCTTTCGCGAGCGACATGGGCGAGAACTGCGGCTGATTCAGAATCTCCACGAGTCGGACGCCACGTTCGAGCTGGGCCTGGGTGGCCTTGTCCAGGTCGGAGCCGAACTGGGCGAAGGCGGCCAGTTCCCGGTACTGGGCAAGGTCGAGCTTCAGCGTGCCGGCGACCTGCTTCATCGCCTTCACCTGGGCCGCGCCGCCGACGCGGGAGACGGAAAGCCCCACGTTGATCGCCGGGCGGATCCCGGAGAAGAAGAGGGAGGGTTCCAGGTAAACCTGGCCGTCGGTAATCGAGATCACGTTCGTCGGGATGTAGGCGGAGACGTCGCCGGCCTGCGTTTCGATGATGGGGAGCGCCGTCAGTGATCCGCCGCCGAGCTCCTTGCTGACCCGGCAGGCCCGCTCCAAGAGCCGGGAGTGGTTGTAGAAGATATCGCCGGGGAAGGCCTCTCGTCCGGGCGGACGCCGCAACAGCAGCGAAATCTGGCGGTAGGCGACGGCCTGCTTGGAGAGGTCGTCGTAGATGATCAGGGCGTCCTGCGCGCGGTCGCGGAAGTATTCGCCGATGCTGCAACCCGCGTAGGCGGCGATGTATTGCAGCGTGGCGGGGTCGCTCGCGCAGGCGGCGACGACGCAGGTATAGGACATGGCGTCGTGCTTTTTCAGATTCTCGACCACTTGGGCGACGGTGGATTTCTTCTGGCCGATCGCGACGTAGATGCACTTCACGCCGGTGTCCTTCTGACGGATGATCGCATCGATGCCGATGGCGGTCTTGCCGACCTGGCGGTCGCCGATGATCAGTTCGCGCTGGCCGCGGCCGATCGGAGTCATCGCGTCGATCGCCTTCAGGCCGGTGTACAGC
>MNZQ01000103.1:0-20871 GCA_001873745.1 Syntrophaceae bacterium CG2_30_58_14 | reverse complement strand
CGCCGGGGGCGATCATCTCAATCCGGCGGTATTCCGTCGTCTCGATGGGACCCTTGCCGTCCAGCGGGGCGCCGGTGGCGTCGATCACGCGGCCGAGGACCGCCTCGCCGATGGGGATCTGGGCGATCTTGCCCGTCCGCTTCACGATGTCCCCTTCCTTGATGTGGGTCACTTCGCCGAGAATGGCGACGCCGACGTTGTCCGTCTCGAGATTGAGGACCATGCCGAGGATTCCTCCGGGGAATTCGAGCAGCTCCATGGCCATCGCGTTTTCCACGCCATAGACCCGGGCGATGCCGTCGCCGACGGAGAGGACCGTTCCCGTTTCACTGATATCCAGTTTTTTTTCGTACTCCTTGATCTGCCTGGATATGATCTCGCTGATTTCCTCTGCCCTGATGGTTTCCATGCGTTATATTTCCTCCCCTAAGAGATTCCGGATGTTGTTCAGTTGCGTACGGACGCTGCCGTCATAAAGCGTATCCCCGACCCGGACGACAACGCCCCCTAAGAGGGAGCGGTCCTCCAGTACGACCATTTCGACCTCCCGGTCGGTCAGTCTCTCCAGCCCGTTCTGCAGACGTGCGGATGTCTCACGGGTAAGCGGAAAGGCGGTCTTCACCGTGACCCGGACCTTCTTCAGGGCGATATCCATCAATTCCCGGTAGCAGCCCTGGATGTCGGACAGGATGCCGATGCGTCGCCTGTCAACCAGCAGTTTCAGGAAATTGGAGGTCAGCGGGGAGATGCGGATCTTTTCCAGCAGCGACTCCACGACCGCCTTCTTGTCGGACAGAGCGAAGATCGGGTTGGCAAGAAATTCGCTCAGGTTTTTGTTTTCCTTGAGGATAGCGGAAAAACGCCCGAGCTCGTCGTAATAGGATTCATACCGCTTTTCCTCACCGGCGATTTTGAAAAAGGCCCGGGCATAACGCTTGGCGATATTGCTGCTGATCAATGGTTGACCCTCGTAATAAAGTTGGTAAAGCCGCCGATCAATGTTTACGGACAACCTTCTCGATATAATCCTGGACCATAGCCTCGTGATCTTCCACGCGGATGTTCTTCCGGAGGATCCCCTCGGCCATCTGCGCGGAGAGACGGACCGCCTCGATCCGGAGCTGATGACTCGCCTTGAGGAACTCCTGTTCCATGCGCGTTTTGGCGTCTTCCTGCATCTTTTCCGCTGCCTTCCGGGCCTCCGCGATGATCCGCTCCTTTTCGGTCAGCCCCTGGGCCTGGATCATCCGGGTGATCTCATCGATCTCGCCCGTCGCCCGGTCGAGTTTCGCGGCATAGTCCCGGAACTTCTTTTCCGCATCCTCGCGGGCGGTTACGGCCTCGGCAAGGGAGGTCTTGATCCCCGCCTGCCGTCCGGTGAAAAATTCTTTCACCTTCTTCGCCGCCAACCAGTAGATGACGCCGGCCATGACGAGGAAGTTCAACAGCTTCCAGGCGAAACCGACCCAACCCGGTCCTTCATGTCCGCCCTCTCCTCCGCCTCCGGAGGCATACGCCAAGGTCAACGGGAAGATAAGATTAATTAGGGACAGAGCCAGATTAAATAGGGACAGAGCCCTATTATTTCCGGGAAATAATAGGGCTCTGTCCCTATTTAATCGTTCCCCTCTCATTGGAGACTCCTTCCGAGGACCTTTTCCGCAATCTCAACGGACAGTTTCTGGGACTGATCGGTCAGAATTCCCCTGGCGGCAGCGATTTCTCCATCCATTTGGACATGGAAATGTTCCATGATCCCAGGAAGTTCCGCCCGGACGCCCTCGATAACGGTCTTGGCCTCCGCGGCGCCCTGCCCGATAATCTCATTCTTCTGTTCGACGGCTGCCGCCTTCGCCTGACGGAGCTTTTCTTCGTAGGCGGCCATCTTCTGTTCCACGCTCTGCTGGAGACGTTTGATCTCGCTTTCGGACTCATCCAACTGTTTCTTCCGCCTGTCGATCATGCCGAGGATCGGCTTGTAGAGCAGGACATTCAAAATGAAGATCAGCAGCAGGAAATTGACGATCTGAATTCCCAGGGAATAATCGAGACTGACCACGGTCTGTCACCTCTTATTATTGCGTAAAGAATTAAAAATCCGCATGTAATCGAAACAATGGCCACTGGCCGGCAACAAATATAACGGGAGTGCCTCTATCTCATTCTTGGACCACTGTCAACTTTTTTCACCGGCCGCTCTGTTTTCGAGGGGAATGGTATGGGCCTCGGCATCACTGCGGATCATGTGGCAGGTTCCCTCGAAAAAGGCCCCTTCTTCCACGGAGAAGACGGGCGTGTTCAGATCGCCCGTCACCTTGCCGGTTGAGTAGATGTGGATTTTCTTCTTGACGTCGATCTGCCCGCGCATCTCGCCGCTCACCATGACGCTGTCCACGCGGATATCGGCCTCGATTTCGGCGCCTTCGCCGATGACCAGTGTGCCGTTGCCGAAGATGCTGCCCTTGAAATCGCCGTCGATCCGGACCGAACCGTTGAACATCAATTTGCCGGTGAATTCAGCGCCTTTTCCCAGAAAGGCCCTGATCTCTTCCTCTTCCTTTCTCTTTTTTGCAAACATCTTTTGTCCCTCCCGGATGTCTTAAGGATTTCGATTTACGAAGCCGTCATGATTGGAGAATGAACCTCCGGACGCTGATATTCAGCAGCACGCCGATGGCCGTCATCAGAATCACCATCGACGAACCGCCGTAACTCAGAAAAGGGAGCGGAATCCCGACCACCGGCAGGATTCCCAGGACCATGCCGATGTTGATGAATACCTCCCAGAAGATCAGCATGGTGATTCCGAACGCGATCAGCGCCCCCGGATAATCCCGGGAGTGGATCATGATCTTCAGCCCCCAAAGAATCAGCGAAAAGAACAGGACGACCAGGATCACCCCCCCCAGGAAACCCCATTCCTCCGCAAAGACCGAAAAGACGAAATCGGTCTGCTGTTCCGGCAGGAATTTGAGCTGGGTTTGCGAGCCTTTTAAAAATCCCTTACCGAAGACTCCCCCCGAACCCACGGCGATCATCGACTGGATGATGTGGTATCCCGATCCCAGGGGATCACGCTCGGGACCGAAGAAGGTGAGAATCCGCTCCTTCTGGTAATCCTTGAGAAAATACCAGCCAATGGGGGTCAGGATGAGGCCCCCGGCGCCGGCGATCAGCAGCGATCTCCAGTCCAGACCGACAAAGAAAACCATCGCGAGAAACAGGATCAGGAAGACCAGCGCCGTTCCCAGATCGGGTTGTTTCAGAACGAAAAGAAAAGGGATGATCACGATCGTAAAGGGGATGAACAGTTCGGTCAGGTGATAACTCCGGCCGATCTGGTGGCGGTCAAAGTATTTGGCAAGCGCCAGGATGATCGTCAGTTTGACTAATTCCGACGGTTGGAAGGTGAATCCACCGACGGCGATCCAGCGCTGGGAACCTCGTGTTGCATAACCGGCCATAAAAACGACGAGAAGAAGAACGATCGAGATGCCGTAGATGATGTAGGCATGGCGGTTCAGAAAACGATAATCGATAAAGAAGGCGATGGCCATGCCCGCCAGTCCGATGAGGATCCACTCGAACTGCTTGATGTAGAGCGGCGTTTGCCGGAAATCCGTAAGGCTGAAGCCGGCGCTGTAGATGTTCAGCAAGCCGATGCCGCTGATGATCAGGACCAGGATGAAGAGGGTCCAGTCGAAATTCAGGATGAGACGGCGGTCCAGTTTGATCATGGCTTCGCAATACCCCGGATCTCCGCGGCGCTCTGCGCCTGCTCATGGGTTGGCGTCATTTTCTTCAGGGCGAAGTAGGTATCAATAACCTTCCTGGCCACAGGGGCGGCGGCCGACCCGCCGTGACCGGCGTGCTCCAGGATGACCGCCACTACAATTTCCGGATTCCCGTAAGGCGCAAAACCGACAAAGAGGGCATGGTCCCGGAGATCGGCGGTAATCCGCTTCTTCTTGCGCGCCTTTTCATCCTGCGGAAGCCCGATGACCTGGGCGGTTCCCGTCTTCCCGGCGACGTCCTGTTCCTTTCGCTTCAGGATATACCCCGTTCCGCCCCTCTCATTGACCGCCCCCCACAGGGCCTTGTTGATGAGCGCAATGGTCTGCGGGCGGACCGGCAGGACGCCCAGTTTCTCCGGGCCGTATCTCTTTACGACATGTCCGTCCGAAGATTCAAGCTGTTTTATGAGGCGGGGCCGGTAAAGGGTGCCGCCGTTGGCCAGGGTCGCATAAACGTTGGCGAGTTGGATCGGGGTCACGAGGTTGAACCCCTGGCCGATGGCGAGGGAGATGGTTTCGCCCATCTGCCAGGGCTCACGGAGACGGGAAAGTTTCCACTGTTTCGTCGGGATCAGGCCGCCCTTTTCCTGGGTCAGGTCGATCCCCGAGGGGGCGCCAAGGCCGAAGGCCCGCGCGTAGTAGGCGATCCGGTCCACGCCGAGCAACTTTCCAAGATTATAGAAATAGACGTCGCAGGACTCCACGATGGCGCGGTGGAGGTTGACGTTTCCGTGTCCCTTCGACTGCCAGCAGCGGAAGGTCCGGTCGCCCATCTCGAAGGCGCCGTTGCAGAAGAAAGTCGTCTCCGGCGTGATCAGCCCCTCTTCGAGGGCGGCCGCGGCGATGACAGGCTTGTAGGTCGATCCCGGTGGGTATTGCCCGGAAATCGATCTGTTTTCCATGGGATGCCGAATGTCGCTGGAGAGGTTCTCCCAGTCGTCGAAGGAGATCCCCCCGTTGAAAAGATTCGGGTCGAAGGAGGGTGAACTGACCAGGGCGAGCACCGCCCCGTTGCGGGGGTCCAGTGCCACAACCGCGCCCGCCCGGTCGCCGATGGCCGTCCAGGCTGCCTCTTGGAGCGTCGAATGGATGGTCAGGACGACATTGTCGCCCAGCTCCGCGGGGATCCGGCCGAGGGAACGGACCGCCTTGCCGGCCACATTGACCTCAACCTGTTCGGCGCCATTTTTTCCCCGGAGGTGGCCATCGAGGAATTTTTCGATGCCTAATTTACCGATGATATCGCCTGGTGAGAGCTTTCCCGTGGCGTCCCGCTCCATGTCTTCTGGGCTGACTTCTCCGGTGAAACCGATGAGTTGTGCGGTCATCTCCCCGTTGAGGTACTGCCGGACGGGCGTCACCTCCGTCGCCACGCCGGGAAGTTCAAGGGCATGGGTCTCCACCACGGCAAGTTTTTCCATGCTGACGTTCCGTTCGAGGAGAACGGGCACGAAGGGCTTTACGCGGTCCGGAGGAGACGTAAGAGTGGAAAACGTAAGCGAACGTTCGGTGTAAAGCGCCCTGATCTTTTCGATCACCTTCCGGATATCCTTTGTCCGGTTGGGGATAAAGACGATGTCGTAGGAGGGCTGATTGTCCACGAGAACGCGCCGGCCTTCGTCCATGATCAGGCCGCGCATCGGCTTGATTTTCCGCAGGCGGACGCTGTTGTTTTCGGAGCGCTGCCGCAGTTCATCTCCCTTGATCACCTGCAGGTACCACAGTCGCATCACGAGAAGCGACAGCGCCACGGAGACGATGATGAACAACATCCGGAATCTGTGTTTGAACTGACCCGGCTCATATCCGCCGAGCCGGTCGCCGATCTTCCACATGCCAAAAAACCTCGAAACGGTGGAGCAGGATGAAGCAGAGGGGACTCAGGCACCCCACCACGACGGCCTGCGGGACGAAGATCTTCGGGATCGCACCGAGGATGTCGGCGCCGAAGACAAAACGGTAAAAGAGAACGATCATCAAGCCTTCCAGAAGCGCGCAGAGAGCCGTAAAGGATGCGATCAGGGCCGGTTTCCCGGCGTAGATCTTTCCTCCCACGATGTTGGAGAGATAAAAAATGAGGACATACAGAAACATGTAGAGCCCGAAAATCGCGCTGGTCAGACAGTCCAGAAAGAAACCGAGCAGCAGGGAAAGGAGTCCCCCGCGGAGGGCGTCGAGATGGAATCCGAGATAGACGACGACGATGAGGGAGATCTCTATCCCGATCCAGCCGAAAGAAAACAGCTCCAGGATCGTGAATTGGACGATCACGAGAAGAAGCAGGAGCATCGGGAGAAGAAGATAATGGATCATTTTTCGGCCCCCGCGTCCGGAATCAGGGCCAGAACCTCCTCGAGTTTTCCGAAATCGACGGCGGGCGCCACGTCGATTTTTTGAAAAAGGCCCTCCCCCTTTCGCGAAACTTTGGTAACGACGCCGAGAAGCAACCCTTTGGGAAACACCCCGGCCAGGCCGGAGGAGAGAACCACATCTCCCGGCAGGACCTCCTCCACCCGGGAGATGTATTTCAGGTTGCAACCCGCCGATCCGGCGCCCTGGAGAATCCCCTGGGCCCGGCTCCGCTGGATCAGTCCGTCGATATTGCTGTTTCCATCAACAAGAAGCAGAACCTGAGAGGCATGCCAGGCGGTTTCGATGATCCGTCCGACGACCCCCTGCTCGGACAGCACCGGAAATCCAACCCGCATCCCGTCGGCGGTTCCCTTGTCGATCAGGATCGTCTTGAACAGGGAGGCGCGGTTACGGTCGACGACCCTTGCGGCCACGACCCGGTTGGTCAGGCTATCCTTGAGGTTGAGGAGTTTTTGAAGGCGCATCCCCTCGATGTACCCCTCGCGGTAATGGTTGAGCTGTTCGCTCAGGACGGCGTTCCCATGCCGGAGCCGTCTGTTCTCATCCTCCAGGCCGACAAGGAAGAGATACCGTTTCCAGGAGTCGTGCAGCCCCTTGAGGGAAACGTTTACGGCATCCTCCACGGGGGCTGCCGCCTCCAGGACCATCTTCCGAAGGAATCCGGTTTCGGACAACCGGGACGCGCTGTAGGAGATAACGGTTAGAGAGATGATCAGCAGAACCGCTGCCACGACGGGGGGGTGGTATTTATGGGGGATCAACATTCATTAGCTCGACAATCACTTCATCGCCCTGCCACCTATACCTGGAAGGTCACCTCTTTCAGGACATCCAGTTGATCCAGCGCGATTCCGGCGCCCCTGGCCACGGTAGTGAGGGGGTCATCCGCGATCGTGATGGGGAGACCCGTTTCCGCCCGGATCAGCAGATCGATGTTCCTAAGCAGGGCGCCGCCGCCGGTGAGGACGATCCCGCGGTCAACAATGTCTCCGGCCAATTCGGGAGGTGCGTTCTCGAGGGCGTCCTTGATCGCCTCCACGATGAGGCTGATCGGTTCGTTGATCGCCTCCCGGACCTCATCGGAATTGATCTCCAGGATCTTCGGGATGCCGGAGATCAGATCCCTCCCTCGGACCTCCATCTTGCGAATCTCCTGACTGGGATCGGGATAGGCGTTGCCAAGCGTTGTTTTGATGATCTCTCCCGACCGTTCCCCGATCAGGAGGCTGTACTTTCGTTTCAGGTACTGGACGATCTCTTCGTCGATCTTGTCCCCGGCGACCCGGATGGACTTTGAATAGACGATGCCGGCGAGCGAGATCACCGCCACCTCCGTTGTTCCCCCGCCGATGTCCACGACCATCGAGCTGATCGGCTCGGTGATCGGCAGCCCGGCGCCGATCGCCGCCGCCATCGGTTCCTCGATCAGATAGATCTCCCTCGCCCCGGCCGATTCCACCGTTTCGCGTACGGCCCGCCTCTCTACCTGGGTGATCCCGGAGGGGATGGAGACGATGATCCGGGGCCGGACCAGGGCCCGGCGGTTGTGGACGCTCAGGATGAAGTGCCTGAGCATCGCCTCCGTGATGTCGAAGTCGGCGATCACGCCGTCCCGCATGGGTCGGATGGCGACGATGTTTCCCGGGGTCCGGCCGAGCATCTTCTTCGCCTCGGTCCCGACGGCGAGGACCTTCTTTTCCCCTTTGGCGTTCTTGTGGACGGCGACCACGGAGGGCTCGTTCAGCACAATCCCCTTTCCCCGGACATATACGAGGGTATTGGCCGTTCCCAGATCGATGGCCAGATCGTTGGAAAACTTCCCCAAAATGAAATCGAAAAGCAAGGTCGTTTCCTCCTGATGATTCGGTAAAATTGCATTCACAATCGAAAGGATAGTTTCGATTGTGTGGTTCCCTATACCGTATTTTCCACCCCATATCAATCCATTTTTCCAAAAAATCATTGCATTTCGAGGGTGACTATATTACTAAGCCTCCAAATTCATCAATTACGGGGGAAGATGTAATGCTCAACATCATGAGAAGGCATGCCAGAAACTGGCTCATGAAGCTCATTCTGGGGATCATCATCGTCGTCTTTGTCTTCTATTTTGGCTCGATGGGCGGGAGGCAGAGGGCGGAGCGAATTGCCATCATCGACGGCAAACCGATCGTTTATGCCGATTTTCAGCGGGAATACCAGAATCTGATCGACGCGTACCGCCAGCGTCTCGGCCAGGGGCTGACGGAGGAGATGCTCAAAGGGTTGAATCTCAAGCGGCAGGCGCTCGACAATCTGGTCAACCAGGCGGTCATTCTGAAGAAGGCGGAGGAGATGGACATCCAGGTGACCGAAGATGATGTCAAGGCTGCCATCCTTTCCTATCCCGCTTTTCAGCGGAACGGCGTTTTCGACCAACGGATCTATGAGCAGACCCTCCGGGCCAGCAAGATGGCCCCGGAGGAGTTCGAGGCCATCCAGAAGAAGATGCTGGTTACCGTAAGGTTGGAGGACCTGATCCAGGATGGGGTGAAGGTGTCCGATCAGGAGGCCCTTGACCTGTACCGGATGCAGAAGGAAAAAATAAATATTGATTTCATCCAGATTTCTCAGCAGGCTTTCGCGAAGGGGATCCGTCCCGCGCCGGCTGATCTGGAGGCGTTTCTGAAGGCCCACGAGAGAGAGTTCCGCGTTCCGGAGCAGGTGCAGATCCGATACCTGGCGTTCATGGGTCAGGATTATGCCGCAACGGCAAAGATCTCCGATGCGGAGATAAACGACTACTACGAAAAGAACAGGTCCCAGTGGAAGAAGGGGGACAAGACGTCGCCTCTTGCCGAGGTCCGGGATCGCATTACCGCCGAGCTGGGGAAGGTCGGCGGGATGTATGCGGCCGCGGATGAGGCCAAGAAGGCCCACGATACCATCTACCAGGAGGAGAACCTCGACGCCTACGCGGCCCAGAAGAAACTGACGCCCCGCACGACCGGTCTTTTCCGACTCAATGAACCGCCCCCGGAGTTCAAACCGATCGCGGATTTCGTCAAGATCGTCTCGCGCCTGGAGAAACAGGAGATCAGTCGGGTGCTCCAGGGGGAGACGGGGTATTACATCGTCCAGGCGGCTTCCCGGAAGGCCCCTTACCTGCCCGCCCTGAAGGAGATCGAGGCCGCGGTGGAGAAACAGTATCGGGAGACAGAGGCGAAGCGCCTGGCGAAGAAGGAGGCGGATGAGTTCATTGCCCGTCTGAAGAAGGGCGGCGATCTGGAAGGCGCGGCCAGGGAAAAAGGGTTGACGGTTACGGAAACGGGACTCTTTCAGCCCGGGGGAGCTGTTCCCAAGTTAGGTTCATCCGTGGAGCTGACGGAAGCGCTGTTCCAGATTTCCGAGAAGAAACCCTATCCGGAGCAGGCCTACTGGGTCGACGGGAATTATGTGATTTTGAAGTTTAAGGAGAGAGGGAAGGTGGACGACGCGGAGTTCGTCGCCCAGAAGGACGCCATTGTCAATTACCTGGCCCGGACGAAAAAAACAGAGACGATCAAGGCATGGATCGAGGGAAGCAAGGCCGCGCTGGTCAAAGACGGCCGTTTGGAGTTCACAAGAGATTTCAAAGATCTGTAAACCTGCCCCTGATCCGAAGGGACATGCAAGGGGGCTGACCGGCAACGATCAGCCCTTCTGCGTCGGCGAAAATGAGGGTGAGGCATGGGAGTAAAGCGGATTTGAAGGAGGGCGGCAGCCGGTAAAAAAGAAAGGGGTCCAGCACACGGCTTGACCCCTTTCCTGGATTATGGTGGAGCTGGCGAGGATCGAACTCGCGGCCTCTTGAATGCCATTCAAGCGCTCTCCCAGCTGAGCTACAACCCCACACGATCTGCTTTCGCTGAAGGGATCTGCTCCTAACACGGGATTCCGGGCGTTGTCAATACATTTTTCTTGACATTTTGGATTCCTGCTCCTAATAATCACCGCCGTGCCGGAGTGGTGAAACTGGTAGACGCAGGGGACTCAAAATCCCCCGTCCGCAAGGGCATGACGGTTCGATTCCGTCCTCCGGCACCAGTGAATCCGACCCTGCTTTGGGTTCGTCATTGTATTTCCCATCTCCGAAGTTGACATGAGATTTGCCCGTTTTCCACGGGTCCAATATCCCATTGATGGAGGTTCGCATGAAACTGTACGATCTGTTCCGGTTGAGCGGCAAGGTCGCCCTCGTGACGGGCGGGAGCAGGGGGATCGGGAAGTTCATCGCCACGGGGCTGGCGGAGGCGGGCGCCGATCTGATCCTCACCTCCCGGAAGATAAAGAATCTCGAGATGACCGCGCAGGCGATCTCGCAGGAATTCGGCGTGAAGGTTCTTCCGATTGCCTGCGACATGGCCAATCCGGAGGCGATCGCCGCCATGCTCAAAGCGGCGCTGGAGAAATTCCCCCGGATCGACATCCTGGTGAACAACGCCGGGGCCACCTGGGGTGCGCCCACGCTGGAATTTCCTCTGGAAAAGTGGGATCAGCTCTTCAACGTGAACGTCCGCGGCGTCTGGGTCCTCACCCAGAAGGTCGCCAACGTCATGAAGAACCAGGGCGGCGGGAACATCATCAACATCTCGTCGGTCATGGGGTTCCGGGGTTCGGAGGAGATGGTTCATCCGGCCGTCCCCTACAACTCGACGAAGGCGGCGATCAATCTGCTCACGATGAACCTCGCGGTGAAGCTCGCGCCCTACAAGATCCGCGTCAATGCAATCGCCCCCGGCTTCTTCCGGACCGACATGATGGCCTACATCGAGAAGCCGGAATTCAAGGCCGCCTATGACCTGACGCTTGCAAACATCCCCCTCCGGCGGATCGGGGATTGCGACGACATGAAGGGGCTTGCCGTCTTCCTTGCCTCCGACGCCTCGGCCTACATGACGGGGCAGATCCTGGTGAACGACGGCGGCCTGCTGGCGAAGTGACAATGGAGAGGGAAGCATTGGAGATCGGCAGCCTTTTCACTAAAAATGGGGCAAGGGACGAGGGGAACCAGGCGCCGCGGGATGCCGCAACGGTGATCCTGCTGCGCGATCGGACAGAGGGAGCGTATGAGGTGTTCCTCATGCGTCGCGACCGGAACCAGGCCTTCATGGGCGGGGCCTATGTCTTTCCCGGAGGCCGCCTGGACGCCGCCGATGCGGACCCGGAACTTGCGGTCTGCATCGGCGGGTTTAGCGCGGCGGATGCGAAGCGTCTTCTCCAGGAAACGGACCTTCCGGAGGCGACCGCCCTCGGCCTCTTTGTGGCCGCGATCCGGGAGACCTTTGAGGAGGCGGGAGTGCTCCTCGCCCGCGAAGCCTGCGGAAGTGCGGTCGATCTGTCCGCTTCGGAAACGGCCGCCCGCTTTTCCGCCTATCGTCTGGAACTCCATGAGGAACGGCTCACGCTAACGGAGCTGGTCCGGCGGGAAGGACTCATCTTCGCCCCCGATCTTCTCATCCCCTACGCACACTGGATCACCCCGGAGATCAAATCCCGGCGGTTCAATACCCGCTTCTTCCTGGCGCGCCTCCCGGAGGGGCAGATTCCCGTCCACGACCGGATGGAACTGACGGAGTCCTCCTGGATGACGCCCGCCTTTGCACTGGCGGAGAACGCGGCGGGCCGGATCATTCTGATGCCCCCCACCCTGAAGACCATTGAAGGATTGCTATCATTTTCCAATACCGCGCAGCTCTTTGCGGCCGCCCGGTCGCAACGGATCGGGACGATCCTTCCCGAGGCCTTCCGGACGGCGGACGGTTTCGGCATCCGCCTTCCCCACGATTCGGAATACACGCTGAACATCGGCAAACAACCGTTCCCTACCGGCGGGAGCACGCGGATCGTCATGGAAGGCGGGATCTGGAAGACCCGATCGGTCTGAAAACCATATGATTTTGATCAACCCGCTCCGGCAAAGGGGGATCATGGATGGCCAATACGCTGAAGTCGCTTGGTATATGTCTTGGAGCAACGAATGTTTCTCTCGTTCAGGCGGAGCAGGAACTGGAGTGTGACGGAAGGCTTCCACCGCGCATAATTGCCTATTCCATACACGCTCATGAGGGTGATCCCAGACGCAGCTTGATTCAGGCGCTGAAGGCCATGGATGTGCGATCCTTTGATCGGATTGCCGCTACCGGCCGCAAGTTCCGGAGGTTCGTCAATTTAACGTCCATCTCGGAACCGGAGGCGGTTGAGTGCGCGTACGCCTTTGTGAAGCCCTCCGGAATCGACTGTCCGGCCGTCGTTTCCGCCGGCGGCGAAACATTCATGGCGTATGTGTTGAATCATTCGGGACGGATAATAAATGTGGCCACAGGCAATAAGTGCGCCTCCGGAACCGGTGAATTTTTCTTACAGCAGTTGCGCCGCATGGATGTGAGCTTGCAGGCTGCCGCCCAGTGGGCTGCAGAAGAGAAACCCTATCAGTTGTCAGGTCGCTGCTCGGTGTTTTGCAAGTCGGACTGCACCCATGCCACCAATAAAGGGATCCCCAAATCGCGGGTGACCGCCGGCCTATGTCAGATGATGGCCAACAAGGTCATGGAGCTGCTGAAGAAGGTGGAGCGACGCAACATCATGCTTGTGGGTGGAACAGCTCAGAACCGCATGATGGTCGAATACCTCCGCCAGGAGATCCCCGGCCTGGTGGTGCCCAAGGAGGCGTCTTATCTGGAAGCCCTGGGCGCCGCCTTATGGGCTCTGTCCAATGATACCGCTCCTTTCCCCGGATTTGCCGACATCTTTATCGCGCGGGCGACTTCCTTCGACAGCTTGCCGCCGCTGCGGAATTTCAGCGGCCAGGTTGAGTTCAAAACGATTGAACGAGGCGAAATCAGGCCTGGGGATACCTGCATCCTGGGGCTCGATGTTGGCTCCACCACAACAAAAGCGGTGCTCGTGCGTCCATCAGACAGCGCCATTCTTGCTTCCGTCTATTTGCGCACCCATGGAGACCCCGTGGACGCCTCCCGCAATTGCTACCGTTTGATTCTCGAGCAGATACGGCGGAAGATCGATCCGAAAACGATCCGCATCGTAGGGCTGGGCGTGTGTGGTTCAGGAAGGAAAATTGCAGGGTTGCACGCCCTCACGGACGGGATCATCAACGAAATCATCGCCCACGCCGCCGCCGCCGCCTATTTTGATCCTCAGGTGGACACCATTTTTGAAATCGGGGGTCAGGATGCCAAGTACACCTACATCATCAATTCCGTTCCCGCCGACTACGCCATGAACGAAGCCTGTTCGGCAGGCACGGGCTCTTTCCTGGAAGAATCGGCGTACGAGGCGTTGGGATTGAGAATGGAGGATATTGCCGAGGTCGCCTTCAGGGGAGAACATCCACCCAATTTCAACGACCAGTGCGCCGCCTTCATCGCCTCGGACGTCAAGAATGCGATCCAGGAAGGGGTGGCCCGCGAGGACATTGCGGCCGGCCTTGTATACTCGATCTGTATGAATTATGCCAACCGCGTCAAGGGCAACCGACCGGTTGGAGCAAAAATCTTCATGCAGGGCGGCGTGTGCTATAACGGCGCCATCCCGCTGGCGATGGCGTCTTTGATCGGGAAACCCATCGTGGTTCCGCCGGAACCCGGTTTGATGGGGGCATTCGGCGTCGCCCTGGAAGTCCGGAAAAGGATTGAAGCCGGTCTCATGACCGAGAAGCTTTTTAACCTCGAAACCCTTGCCCGGCGTGAGGTCACTTACGGCAAGCCTTTTACCTGTCGGGGAGGGGAAGAGAAATGCGATCGGCGGTGCCCCATCGCCGTTATTCAAATGGAAGGGCAAAAATATCCGTTCGGCGGCGCCTGTAATCGTTATTACAACATCCGCCAGGATGTTCGCTACGACATTGAGAAACTCGATCTGGTGCGGATCCGCCAGCAGCTCATCTTTCAAACATATGGCGTGCGACCGGACACAAAGAACGATCAAGCCTCCAAAGGCCTCGTGGGGATTAACCGCAGTTTTCTTGTCAATGCCTATTATCCGTTATACTCCAATTTTTTTCATGAATTAGGTTTCGATGTGGTCTTGCCCGATCACCCCAGCCAGAAAGGGATTGATCAATGCGGCGCCGCTTTTTGCTACCCGACGGAACTGGCCCACGGGTTTCTCGCTTCGCTTCTTGAGAGCGAAAATACGCCGGATTTTCTATTCCTGCCCCACTTCAAGGCCATTCCGAACCAGGATGACGGCGGCGGCTCCCAATCCCAGGTTTGTCCCCTGGTGCAGGGGGAGACGTTCTACCTTCAGACCGCCTTTCATAAGAAATTAGATCAGCTCATTCAACGCGGCGCCCGGCTCTTAACGCCGCTGTTGGACTTATCCGGCGGGATCGAAAGCGCTGAAGGGCCTTTCATAGAGACCGTGAGGCAAATAGGCATTGGCCGCCGGGCGGCGCGAGCGGCCTTCGCCGTTGCCCTGAAGAAGCAGCGCGACTGTTTCTCACATATCAAGGAGACGGGCAGGCGGATGCTCGCCGAGCTTGAATCGGATCCGGAAAAATTCGGGGTCGTCCTCTTCTCACGGCCATACAACGGCCTTACTGAAGAAGCGAACATGGGCATCCCCCACAAATTTGCTTCCCGGGGAATTCCCGTGATTCCTCTCGATTTCCTCGACCTGGAACAGGAGCATTCCAAAAAACACATGTACTGGGGTATGGGCGCACTCATTATCAAGGCCGCGCGTTTTGTGGAAAGGCACCCCCAACTCTTCGGCGTCTATATCACCAATTTTTCCTGTGGACCCGATTCCTTTATCCTTGGCTACGTCCGCGATATCATGGGACGTAAGCCAGCCCTTACACTGGAACTTGACAGCCACACCGCGGATGCCGGCATCGAGACCCGGGTGGAGGCTTTTCTGGATATCGTCAAAGCATACCGTCATCTGACGGCCAACCGGTTGATCTCGCCGCAACAACGCACGTTCAACCCGGCCCGCACCATTCTCGACAATGAAACCGCCAAAGTGATCACCTCATCGGGCGTGACTCTACCCATGACCGACCCACGGGTAAAGGTGCTTGTTCCCTCGATGGGCCGACTCGGAGCGGAAGCGCTTGCCGCAATTTTACGGGGATATGGGTTTCATGCCAGGGCTTACCGGGAAAACGATGAGGCGATCCTCAAGCTCGGTCGTGCAAACGCCTCCTGCAAGGAATGTCTGCCTTTGATCCTGACCACCGGAACCATGTTGAATTATATCAACAACGACAAACGACCGGACGAGACCCTGGTTTACTTCATGCCGACCGGTTCCGGTCCCTGCCGCTTCGGCCAGTATGCCATCTATATGCAGGATCTGATTCGACGGCTGGGAATAACGGATGTGGCGCTGCTTTCGCTCTCCTCGGAAAATTCCTATTCGGGCATGGGGAAGCATTTCGAACGCCATGCCTGGTGGGCGGTGGTCGTGTCCGATGTCATGGAAGATATCCGTTCGATGCTGCTCGCCAATAGCGTCAATCCCCATACCGCCATCAACATATATGATGAAGAATGGCAGAAAATCCTTCTATCCTTGGAAAAAGGGGAATTCAAACTATTGACAGCGCGACTTGCCGAATGTGCTAAACATCTGAAAACAATAGAGCTCAAGCGCTCACCCCATGCGGTGCCCATCATAACCTTAACCGGTGAAATCTTTGTTCGTCGGGACACCCTCTCCCGTCAATCTCTGACGGAGCACCTCGCAGAAAATGGGTTTGCCGTTGTCTGCGCCCCAGTCGCTGAATGGGTGAGCTATTGCAATTATCTGATTGCGCGGGGGGAAAACAATGATACTTTGGGGGTTGCTCAGAAATTCAGGCTTAAAATCCGCAGCATCATTCAGATGCATGACGAGAAACGGATCAAGTCGATACTCTCCCGGTCCTGCCTTGTTCATGCCGAAGTGCTTGATGTGGCCAACATTATCGAAAATGCCAGTCCCTATATTTCGCCCGCTCTTCCCGGTGAGGCCATCCTCACGATAGGCGGTTCCCTAAGCGAGGTTGTCACCCGCTCCTGTGGGGTTATCGCCATCGGGCCATTCGGGTGCATGCCGAATCGCATTTCAGAGGCCATTCTTGGCGAAATTATGACGGCTAATAGGAAATTGGCAACCGATCCGACAAACCGGAAGCTGCGAGAATTGCTTACCAGCGTTGATGATTTGCCGTTTTTAGCGATAGAGAGCGACGGCTCGCCTTTCCCGCAACTGATCAGCGCCAAGCTCGAAACCTTCCTGCTCAGAGCAGGTCGCTTCCATCAACAGCGGATGCTCCCCCTGACCAGACTCCGGTAAACATCCGCCACTCAGAGCCGTCTGTTCCCCGTTGCATTCACTCTTGAACGGAAAGTTCAAGTCTGGATAGCAGAATTGGCGCCTCCAGGCCTTTTCAATGAGTCAGACTGCGAAAAAGGCGGCAGGGCCGCGAGGACTCCGCCGCCTTTGTTTTATCAACCTGCCGACTGGTGCATGAATCACTTTGAGTTCTTCGCGCCTTTGGGACGAATGTGTAACCTCTTGCTGCCGGCCCTGATTGCCGCCTGGGCCGCCGCGAGGCGCGCGATCGGCACGCGGAACGGCGAGCAGCTCACGTAGGTCAGGCCGATCTCATAGCAGAAATTGACGGAGGCCGGATCGCCGCCCTGCTCGCCGCAGATGCCGATCTTGAGATTGGGGCGCGCGGCGCGGCCCTTCTCGACGGACATCCGGATGAGCTGGCCGACGCCGTCCCGGTCGATGGTCTGGAAAGGATCGGCGGCGAGAAGCTTCTGGTCGAGGTATTCGTTCATGAAGCCGCCGATGTCGTCGCGGCTGAAACCGAATGTCAACTGGGTCAGGTCGTTGGTGCCGAAGGAGAAGAATTCGCAGCTCTTCGCCATCTGGTCGGAGAGCAGCGCGGCGCGGGGGATCTCGATCATCGTGCCGTACTTGTACTCCAACTCCGCAATGCCGAACTGTTTCAGGATTTCGGCGTGAACCTGATCCACGATCTTTCGGGTGACGACGATCTCGGAGACGTCGCAGGTCACCGGCACCATGATCTCCGGGATGCACTTCTTGCCGGCGAGGATCAATTCGGCGGCGCCTTCGAAAATCGCGCGGATCTGCATCTCGCTCACCTCCGGATAGGTGACGCCGAGGCGGACGCCGCGGTGGCCCATCATCGGATTGGTCTCATGCAGGTCTTCGCCGCGCTTCTTGACGTCCGCCACCGCGATCCCCAGCGCCCGGGCCAGCTCGGCCTGCTTTTCGGCCCCCTGCGGCACAAATTCGTGCAGCGGCGGGTCGAGGAGGCGGATCGTCACCGGCAGCCCTTCCATCGCCTCCAGCGTGCCTTTCAGGGAGGCCTTGACGAACGGGTAGAGTTCGCTCAGGGCGGCCTTGCGCTCCTGGGCGGTATTGCTGAGAATCATTTTGCGCAGGTAGAACAGCGGCTCGTCGGAACCCTCGCCGTAGAACATGTGCTCGGTACGGACCAGGCCGATTCCTTCGGCGCCGAAGTTGCGGGCTGCCCTCGCATCCTGCGGCGTGTCGGCGTTGGTGCGCACACCCATCGTGCGGAACGTGTCGGTCATGGTCATGAACCGCTGGAAACGGGGATTCTCGGTCGCGTCCATCATCGGCAGCGAACCGACATAGACATGGCCCATGGTGCCGTTCAGCGTGACGACATCGCCTTCCTTCAGCACGAGGTCGGCGCCGGTGATCCGGGCTGTTTTTGTTTTTGCGTCCACGTGGAGACCGCCCGCGCCGACGATGCAGCACTTGCCCCAGCCGCGGGCGACGAGCGCCGCGTGGGAGGTCATGCCGCCGCGGGCGGTGAGGATGCCGGCGGCCGCGCGCATTCCTTCGACGTCTTCCGGGTTGGTTTCCTCGCGCAGCAGGATGCATTTTCGGCCGGCGCGGAAGGAGGCCACGGCGTCCTCGGCGGTAAAAACCAGCGCGCCGCAGGCGGCGCCGGGGCCGGCGGGCAGACCCTTGACGATCAGATGCGCGTCCTTCTCGGTTTTCGGATCGATGATCGGGTAGAGGAGTTCATCTAACTGCTTCGGTTCGATGCGCATGACGGCGGTCTTTTCGGTGATGAGCCCCTCGTCTAACATGTCGAGCGCCATGTTCAGCGCGGCGGTTCCGGTGCGCTTGCCGACGCGGCACTGCAGCAGCCAGAGCTTTCCCTCCTGAATGGTGAACTCGATGTCGAGCATGTCGGTGAAACGCTTTTCCAAGGTCGTACGAATGGCGTCGAGCTCCTTGTAGGTCTCGGGCATCGCGTGCTGCATGCTCACGAGGTGTTTGTTCTGTTCGTTTTTGGTGTCATCGTTGATCGGGCTCGGGGTGCGGATGCCGGCCACGACGTCTTCGCCCTGGGCGTTCACCAGCCACTCGCCGTAGAACTTGTTGTCGCCGGTAGCCGGGTCGCGGGTGAAGGCGACGCCGGTAGCGGAGGAGTCGCCCATGTTGCCGAACACCATCGCCTGGACGTTGACGGCAGTGCCCCACGCGTCCGGAATGCCCTCGATGCGGCGGTAGGAGACGGCCTTTTTACCGTTCCAGCTTTTGAAGACGGCTCCGATGGCGCCCCACAACTGTTCCATCGGGTTGTCGGGGAAGGGTTTGCCGATGTGTTTTGCGACCAGCGCCTTGAACGTTTCGGCCAGTGCCTTGAGGTCGTCGGGGCCGAGATCCGTGTCGGTGGTGTAGCCCTTCGCGTGTTTGATCTCATTGAGCTCCTCATCGAGAATTTTCCGGATCCCTTTGCCCAGCGGCGGATCGATCTCCTCCGCTTTCTCCATCACGACGTCGGCGTACATCATGATCAGGCGGCGGTAGGAATCCCAGACAAAACGGGGATTTTTCGTTTTGGCGATCATGCCGGGGATCGTCGCGGTGCACAGCCCGACGTTGAGGACGGTGTCCATCATGCCGGGCATCGAGGAACGGGCGCCGGAGCGGCAGGAGACCAGAAGCGGATTGTCGGCGTCGCCGTATGTCATGCCCATGACCGTTTCGGTCATCTTCAGTGCGGCGAGAACCTCGTCGGTCAGTCCGGGAGGGAGCTTGCAGTCGCCGTCGTAATAGGCGGTGCAGCACTCGGTGCTGATGGTGAAACCTGCCGGCACGGGAATCCCCAGGGAACACATTTCCGCCAGATTGGCGCCTTTGCCGCCCAGCAGGTTCTTGTCGCTTGCCGCGCCCTCGGCGGAACCGCCGCCGAATGTATAAACGTACTTGTCCATTGAGATAACTCCTCCCTGTTTTATATTTTTTGTTCCTGTTACAGACAGATCAGAACTTGACCTGCGGCGCCGCCTTGGCGGCCGCCGGGGCCTCGAAGAAGGCGGCCTTCCCGAAGCCGAACATCCCGGCCAGCAAGTTCGCCGGGAAGCTGCGGATCGCCACGTTGTAGCCCTGGACCGCTTCGTTGTACCGCTTCCTCTCGACGGAGATCCGATTCTCCGTTCCTGCCAGCTCATCCTGGAGCCGGAGGAAGTTCTGGTTGGACTTGAGATCCGGGTATCTCTCCACGACGACGAGGAGCCGGCTCAGCGCGCCGGTCAGCTCGTTGTTGGCGTTGATCTTGTCCGGGACCGTCGCCGCCCCGCCCACGCGCGCCCGCGCGTTGGTCACCTCCACGAGGACGTCCTTCTCCTGCTTCGCATATCCCTTGACCGTCTCGACGAGGTTCGGGATCAGGTCGTAGCGCCGCTGGAGCTGGTTTTCCACCTGCGCCCAGGCCGATTTGACCCCTTCATCGAGGGTGACGAACCGGTTGTAGCTCCCCTTGAAGAAGGAGTAGACAGAACCCGCCAGAACAACAATCACGATGACGGCAATGAGTAAAATTTTCTTTCCGCTGGTCATGCTCTACCTCCTGTTTTTACGATTTTTTACGATTGAACATCCATCCGGTCGATCAGCTCGCAGAGGCGACCGACCTCTCTCAGGTAGTCCTGGAAGACCGCCTGCACCTCAGCCGACGAAAAATGGTCCGCCTTTCTCCGGATCTCCTCGCATTTCAGGAAAACCGCGGCATCGAAGCGGAAGGCCGCGCCCGCGGCCGTGATGATATCCCGTTTTCCCTTCGGGATTTCCAGCTTTTTCAGATAGAGGAAGGCGCTGAAGAGCGAAACGAAGGCGGTCAGGGACGCGCCGATCAGATCGCGGATCTTGCTCGCTTTGCCCTCCGTCGCGAGGTAACCGCTCCGGAGATGGAGAAGCTTGCCTCGGAGCTCCCGTTCGAGCTGGAGCCGGATGTGCTGCGGGTCGAAGGCAAGCGGCGCCAGAACGTCCTCGCCGAAAACAACCCTGTAGCGCCGCTTCATGTTCAGGAACTCGACGGGATAGGCGTCCAGCGACCCGGCGAGGAAGGAACGGGTCATGAAGAGGGGGATCGCGACCTTGCGTTTCCGCCACCTTCCGACTGTCGAAAGCGCGCCATCGAGCCCCTCGATGCCCCGATCGGTGAGCGTGATCAGGAAATTGAGGTCCGACTTTCCGGGGATGTAATCCTCCCCGGCGCCGCTCCCGTACAGGATGATGGAAATCAGCTCTTCTCCAAAGATCTTCCGGGAATCGCCGGTGATTTCGGGAAAGATCTCTTCCGGTTTCTTGGGTATTCTGGCCATTCGTTCACCTCATTTTTAGAATCCGCGGCCCGCCCCGCCGCCGCCGCTCG
>MNZQ01000033.1 GCA_001873745.1 Syntrophaceae bacterium CG2_30_58_14 | reverse complement strand
GAAGAAGGGCGGTGATTAACCCCCCGGTCATATCCGCGTGTCCGCCAAGGACCGCCAGAAGCGCGGGGCCGCCGCCGTCGTAGGGTACGTTCTTCGTTTTGATTCCGGTCTCTTTGCCGATCATCTTCCAGGGGAGGTCGGCCTGGCCCCAGGGTCCGGTATTGCCAAAGATCAATTTGTCGGGGTTGGCCTTGGCGTATGCCAGCATCTCCTTGAAGGTTTTGAACGGCAGATCGGGGCGAGCGGCGATGATGGTCGGGCTGTAGTTGATCCGGCAGACGGCCATGAGATCGTCCGGTCCCTTGGAACGGCCTTCAATGGCGGGATAGGTGGTGCTCCACCCCATGCCGCCGAAAAGCAGGGTGTAGCCGTCGGGAGCGGATTTGGCCACGATCTCGGAGCCGATGGCGCCGCCGCCGCCGGGCTTGATTTGAATGATGATCGGTTGTCCAAGGTAATTGATTGCCACGCTGGTGACGGCGCGCGCCGTCAGATCGTGAGATCCGCCCGCCCCCACCGGGATGATGAGGGTCACGGGCTTGGTCGGGAACTCCTTCTCGGCCCCTGTGGCGGTCTGCACCAGCGTCCCGAACAAACAGACGAACACGATCAGGCCGGCCAACATCATCGTTGAAAGAAAGCGCTTGCTCATTTTCTTCCCTCCTTTAAAAGATTTTTTTTCTCCGCCACTGTTTCGGGCGTTCACCCGGAAACTTGAGTCCGCTGGCATCGACCCCCAGATCGACAAACAGTTTGGCCAGCACGATGGCGCAACTGTACCCCTCCAGGACGGGCAGTTCCCATCCCATTTCGTTCAGACGCTTTTGAAGAAAAGATTGCAGCCAGAAAACATCCGAGCACCCGAAGGTGATGACCTCCGCGCCATCCTCTTCGATCGCGGCCACCGCCTCCTCGACGGCCCGTTCGACCGCCGCGGACGGTTCGCCTCGGAGGGCCTTGTCCCGCTCCTGGTCGATGGTGTTCTCGTCTTTCTGCCCGGGCCGGGCGTGGTAGAAGTTGATGTTCCGGATGGAGGCGCACCGGTCGGTAAAGCGATGGCGGACGACCAGGTCGTAATAGAACATGTTGTGCGTCTCGGTAAAATCGATCACGCTGAACTTGTTGCCCAGCATGGAGGCGATGTGCATCTGGGAGAAGGCGCAGGCCGTAACCGGTATGCCATATTTCCGGGCGATCTCCCGGGACTCCATGAACCCCGGTTCGCCGCCGCCGAGCAGGACGATGGCGTTGTACTTTCCGCTCTCGCAGGCCTCACGGACAATCGGCAGCCGGGCGGCCGCCACGTGGGCAAACTCCTCGCGGGTCTCCACCGCCCAATCCCCGTACGGCGGGGCCGGTCCTCCGTGAAAATCCCATTCGACATCCTCCAACAGCGGTCGGATGTTGAGGTATTCCATCCGGAGACGCTTCTCCTTTGAGAGCTCGGCGGAGTGATACTTGTCCGCAAACTTGCCGCCGGTTGACAATTCGAACGGCTGAATGAATAAAAACCGGTACCTCTTTTTCCCTTCCGCCATCGGTTATTCCTCCCGATCCCATCCCGCGGGCGGATAGGCATTTCCCGAATCGTCGATAAAGACGATCCGCGCGGCTTCCTTGGAGGGAACCCCGCCGTACGCGAACACCAGCACCACCTCTTCCGTCCGGCTTGTGTTCGCCACGCCGTGAATGACCCCCTCCGGCGCAAAGACAAAGGTCCCCGCAGGGCACTTGACGATCTTCGCCTCCGGTCCCAGGAAGAGAATCATCGTTCCCGTTATCACGTACATGGCCGCTTCCGCGCTCAGGTGCACGTGCCGTTCGTTGGCGGTGTGCGGCGGAATCACGGTCCTGCCCATGACAATTCGTTTCGACCCGCAGACCTGCTCATTAATGCCGAAATTGATCGCCAGTCCTTTCTCATACGCGGTATCGGTGACGACATCGGTGAAATGCCCCGTCTTGGGCGGCACAACCAGTAATCTTGACAGTTCATCCAGCTTTACATATTCAGCCATCTTCGCCTCGCACATGTTCTTACGGTTGTTTAATGGAGCCTCATGGGCATTCCGCTTCCCGCGCGTCCCCGCGGAATACGGGACCAACGGTTAGCGCCAGTCCCTATTTGGGAGAATCGAAGGCGTGCTCCCCAAGTTGCTTGAGTTTCTGTTCGGGCCCCGGAGGTGCATAGATGACTACGTAGGTGAGTTCCTGGGCAGGATCGACAACGATCTTATGCAACATGTTGGCCGGGGCAAAAACCGCCATATCGGGTTCGATGGGAAAAGACTTGCCGTCCATGTGCATCGTCCCCTTTCCGGAGAGGATGTACCAGCAATGCTCCACATCGTGTTTGTGTTCGTCGCCCGTCACCCCGGCGTTCATGGTATTGACAAGCAGCGAGAAGTGCTTGGCGCCGCTGGTCTCTTCATCGATCAGGATGCGAAATGTTCCCGCCCTGCCGTGCAAAACCCCAGTAATCGCCTCTTTCAGGGGCACCACATACTTTTTACCCATCGTAAGACCCTCCCCGTGATTGTATGGTTTGGCGCACTAAAAACCTGCCTGTTGCGGGGCGAGTATATGGAGATGGCTTTTGTGTGTCAAGATAATTAAAGGTGCGCTGGAATGAGCGAAATAGCGGGTAATGGCAATGCCTGGAACTGCCTTCATGAACTCAATGATTGACGGATTTCGAGAACCATGCGAAAGTACGTACGGTCATGTTTGAAGTCCTGTGACGCTGCCGGGGAAACAAGGCGGTAAACGGAGGGAACAAACATCAACCTGTAGTGCCGGAAGAAACCGGTCTCATCGACTAAAAAAGGATGGGGAAACACATGTCCAAATTGCCGGAATGGCTCGAAGATCTATTTTGCAGAGCGGATATCCGCATCAACGGCAGCCGCCCCTGGGATCTGCAATGCCACGATGACGCCGCCTATGATCGTATCGCCGGCGATGTTTCGCTCGGACTTGGGGAATCCTACATGGATGGCCTGTGGGACTGCGAGGCCCTGGACCAGTTCTTTGCCCGGGCGCTTTCCGCCCATCACGACAAGAAAGTCCCCCCCAGCCCCGCCATACTTTTCGGCGTGGCCAAGGCGAGGTTGCTCAACCGGCAGAACAAGCAACGCTCGCTTATGGTTGCCAAGGTCCACTACGACATCGGCAATGCATTCTATGAAGCCATGCTCGATCCCTACATGCAATACACATGCGCCTACTGGAACGGGGCAGCCCCGGACCTTGCCTCCGCCCAGGAGGCCAAGCTCGACCTGATCTGCCGGAAACTGGCCCTCGCGCCCGGCGAAAGAATCCTGGAGCTCGGATGCGGGTGGGGTGGTTTTGCGCGCTATGCGGCGGAACATTATGGCGTAGAGGTGGTTGCCTACAACATTTCCGCCGCGCAGATCGAATGGGCCCGGGTCAAGTGCCAAGGCCTCCCGGTGGAATTCCGCCTCCAGGACTACCGGGAAGCCACGGGCGCCTTCGACAAGGTAGCCGCGATTGGCCTGTGCGAGCATGTAGGCTACAAGAACTACCGGATATTCCTTGAACTCGCCCACCGCTGCCTCAAGCCGGGGGGGATTTTCCTGCTGCACACCATCGGCAGAAACCGTTCCGTCCATCACCTGGATGCCTGGATGGACCGCTACATATTCCCGGGCGGCATGCTGCCCTCGGCTGCACAGCTTGGTCAGGCGATGGATGACCTCTTTGTCCTGGAAGACTGGCACAGCTTCGGCGCCGACTATGACCGCACCCTGATGGCGTGGCATGCAAACTTCGAGAAATCCTGGCCGCGTTTCTTTGCGGAATACGGCGAACGTTTCTACCGCATGTGGCGGTATTACCTCCTCTCGTGTGCGGGCGCCTTTCGCAGCCGGCAAATCCAGCTCTGGCAGTTGGCGCTCTCGAAGGATGGAATCCGCGGCGGATGGAAAGGCGTCCGTTGATGGACCGGAATCGCTCGGACCTCTTCGACAACTGGGAATCCTATCACAAGACCTGCCGCGAGCTATCCCATGCCATGGCAAGCCGTCCCGGCAGCCAGGTCCGCCTGGCGAAGAAGACCTCGAACCTGTTCCGCACCCGCCAGGAAGCTGCCGCCAAAACACTCGATGTCCGACGCCTGCACCGAGTCATCGGGATCGATCCGGCAGACCGAACCGCCGAGGTGGAAGGGATGACCACCTTCGAGGATTTTGCCGACGCGACTCTCTTAAAAGGCCTGCGCCCACCCGTGGTTCCGGAGCTGAAGACCATCACCGTCGGGGGCGCGGTCTCCGGGCTTGGCATCGAAGCCTCCTCCTTCCGGCATGGGCTCATGCACGAGATGGTTTCGGAGATGGAAATCCTCTGCGGCGATGGGACCATCCGGATCTGTCGTCCCGACAACGAGAACGCGGACCTCTTCCATGCCATCCCGAATTCCTACGGATCCCTGGGCTACATCCTGCGCCTGCGCGTGAAGCTCCTGCCGGCAAGTCCATTTGTCAAGCTAACCCACCAACGCTTCTCCGAATGCACGCAATTTCTCTCTGCGCTGGAAGCAGCCTGCGGACAGAATCCTCAGGCGCCGGACTTCGTCGAGGGGGTCGCCTTCGCACCCAATGACTTTACGCTCACCACGGCACGACTCACCCATGATCGCGGCCCGGTCAGTGATTACAAGGGCATGCAAATCTATTACCAATCTCTGCGGAGTCGCCGTGAGGATCTCCTGACCATGCGGGACTTCCTCTGGCGATGGGATCCGGACTGGTTCTGGTGTTCGCGGAGCTTTGGCATGCAAAATCCCCTGCTGCGCCGTCTGCTTGGACGCTGGATGCTGCGTTCCAGCTCCTACTGGAAAATCCAATCCCTGTACCGGAGATGGCAGTTTGCGGAACGTATGCACGTGATGCGCAAAATCCTGCATTTGCCTATCGAACGATGCGAATCCGTGATCCAGGATGTCGAGATCCCGATCGGGAAATCGCTGGAATTCATCGAATTCTATTTTCGCGAGATCGACATCCGACCTTGCTGGATCTGCCCGGTGCGCCCCCTTGACGCCGCCGGGAACTGGACTCTCTATGCGATGCAACCCGGCGCACTCTACCTGAACTTCGGGTTCTGGGGAAGTGTGCGAACCTCTTCCGACAAGACCGTGGGGCATTACAATCGCCGTATCGAAAACGTCGTGAACGGGCTTGGCGGCCGCAAGTCGCTCTATTCGACATCCTTCTTCCCGGAAGACGAATTCTGGCGTATTTACAACGGTATTGCCTACCAAAAACTCAAGGCGAAATTCGATCCGCAGGGCGCCTTCCGCAGTCTGTATCAGAAGGCGGTTCTGGGGCATTGACAGCCTGTTGGAGCGGCGCTGAACCTTTTCGCTGCTCTATGATGCCTCATCAAGCAGCGCCACGGCGGCCCGGAGGCCGAGGAGGTAGCTCTGAAGACCAAATCCGACGATCTGCCCCTTGGCCAGCGGCGCGATGACCGAATGACGACGAAATTCTTCCCGCGCGTGGATGTTGGACATGTGAATCTCCACGATGGGCGCCGTCAAAATGGCCAGGGCGTCCCGCAGGGCGAAGCTGTAATGCGTCCAGGCGCCGGCGTTGATGAGAACGGCATCGACCCTCTGCTGGTAAGCATCATGGATCTTCCCGCAGATCGCCCCTTCATCATTCGTCTGGAAGGTTTCGACGGCGCAGCCCAGCTCCTTCCCCAGCGCCTCCAGCTTCCGATTGATCTCATCGAGGGTGACGGTCCCGTACTGGGCCGGGTCCCGCTTCCCGAACATGTTCAGGTTGACGCCGTGCAGCACCAGAATCTTCTTCATCCCTTTTCCACCTCCGATTCAGAACCCCTTCGCAAAAATTCCATCTTCATCTTCCCCGAAAACGGATGAAACGATAACAGAATCGTTTTTCTTTTGCATGAGAAATTTTCCTGCGGCACGGGGCGGACCCTTTTCCGGCCTACCGATCGCACGCGGAATGTGATAGGTAAGGGGCCGCCAACAAAGGGGAGGGAGAGGATGATCGAAACCGCATCATTCGAAGAGGTCACGCAGATCCGGATGAGCCGGGAGATCGACGGCGATCACGCCTTCGCGGCGCTCTCGAACGGTCAGTACACAACGGAAAACCTCGTCCGCTCCGTCCTGAAGATGGAGGAGTGAGATGGCCGGGGAGAAGACGGGACAAACGGGAAAATGGCCGGTCCACGGGTGGATCGGTCTTATCCTGATCGCCCTCTTCTGGATCCTGAACTGGTCCCTCCCCGGGACGCGCACCCACTGGGGCTTCTTCCCGCTCTGGCTCGGTTACGGCCTCACCGCGGACGCCCTTGTCTTCTGGCGGAAAGGCCATTCCCTCCTCACCCGGACGCCCGGCGTCTGGGCCGGACTCTTCCTGGTATCGGCCCCCGCCTGGTGGCTCTTCGAAGGGATCAACCTCCGGACGCAGAATTGGCTCTACCTCGGGAAGGAGAGTTTCTCAACCCTTGAATATGCGGCGTTTTCCACGCTCAGTTTTTCCACGGTGATGCCCGCCGTCTTCGGCACGGCGGAGTGGGTGGGGAGCTGGGAATGGGTGCGGCGACTCGGCCCCGGCCCGGCCATCCGGAAGACGCCCGCCACGCTGCTCGGTCTGTCGGCCGCGGGCGGTCTCATGCTGATCCTCGTGCTCGCCTGGCCGGAGCTCTTCTTCCCGCTGGTATGGGGTTCCGTTTTCTGCATCATCGAACCGCTGAATGTAAAGCTGGGAAACCGCTCGCTGCTGGATGATCTGTCCCGGGGCGACTGGCGGCCGGTGATCGCCCTTTCCGTCGGCTGCCTCATCTGCGGCCTCTTCTGGGAGATGTGGAATTTTTATTCGTGGCCGAAATGGGCTTACCGGATCCCGTACGCCGACGTATTTCACCTCTTCGAAATGCCGCTTGCGGGTTACCTCGGCTACATCCCCTTCTCGCTCGAGCTCTTCGCCCTCTATCACCTTGTCACGGGACTCTTCCGCCGGGACAAGGCCCGGAGCGGCCTCCGTCTGTGAGGCAAGGACTTTAAAAGGTTCATCCGGTTCAAGCGTACGTGTGAAAAATGGATAGCTTCCTCTTCTAAGCAGTAAAATCGTATCGACAAAAAAGCACTTGATTAGCTTGAAATGATTGAATTATAACGAAAAAGCGCACTGGTAGTGGATGGTGGGCCGCTACCCGATGTAGTGCATTGCTAAATGAAATTTAGTTTCCAAAAATCTCCGAATCATCTATTTGTATGTGCTACCTTCTTAAATCATAAAGTACGCATGACCCGGAAGAACAAGGTTCTGTTTGTCATTACGAGCGAGAAATATTTTGGAGTTGCTTATTCGTAAAGCCGCCGGTTGATAATCCCGGCCGCTTCTGGTAGGTTGGCAGCCGCTTCACAAATCCGCCCGAGGAGGATTACTTATGTTTGCCGTCATCATGGCCGGTGGGAAGGGGTCGCGGTTCTGGCCCCGAAGCCGGGAGAAAATGCCCAAACACCTGCTGGACATCCAGGGCGAGCGGACGATCATCCGCGAAACCGTGGACCGGATCCGGCCGCTGGTCCCGCCCGAGCGTACCCTGATCGTCACCGGCCGAAGCCACGCGGCGGAGTTGATCCGCCAGCTCCCGGAAATCCCCGCGGAAAACATCCTCATCGAACCCGTCGGACGGAACACCGCCCCCTGTATCGGCCTCGCCGCACTTCATATCCAAAAGCGCGTCCCGGACGCGGTGATGTTGGTCCTCCCCTCCGATCACCGGATCGGCGATGAAATCACGTTCCGGCGGGTCTTGGACGCGGCCGGCAAGGTTGCGGCCGGAGGGAACTCACTCGTCACGATCGGCATCCGGCCGACCGGTCCGGAGACCGGATACGGCTACATCGAGCAGGGCGATCCCTTTCCGGCCGGCGGGGACGGGGAGATCCGCCGGGTCCGCTCCATTAGGGAAAAGCCGTCTCTTGAACAGGCCAGGGAATTTCTGCGCCAGGGACGCTTCCTCTGGAACAGCGGCATGTTCGTCTGGAAGGCATCGACGATCCTGAGCGCGATCGAACGTTTTTTGCCTGAACTCCATGCGGGACTCCTGCAGATCCGTGAGGCGCTCGGAACGGAACGAGAAGAGGAGATCGTCGGGGAAGTCTATTCGGCGCAGAAGGCCGTCTCCATCGACTACGGCGTGATGGAAAAAGCGGAGGATGTCCTGGTCGTTCCGGGGGATTTCGGCTGGTCCGACCTGGGAAGCTGGGACGCGCTGTGGGAGATCTCCGAAAAGGATGGAAACGGGAACGTCGCCCGGGGGGGCTTGATCGGAATCGATGCGTTCGATTCCCTGGTCCACAGCCCGGGGAAACTGGTCGCCTTGGTCGGCGTCCGGGACCTCCTCGTCGTCGAGACGGACGACGCCCTCCTCATCTGTCGCCGGGGCCAGTCGCAGGATGTCCGGAAGGTCGTGGAGATTCTCGAAAGGAAGGGTTTAAAGGAATATCTGTAACGGAAATCATGCCGGCTTCGTAAAAAGTCGAAGATTAAAAAGGGGGGACAAAAAGGGGGCTCATTTATAGGAAAACGGCTTTTCTGTTATGGGTTCCGGGTTCCGGTTTCCCGGGGATGGCCACGCCGCCCTGGAGAAGCGCATCGGTGATTTTCTGCTGATCTGTCTTCAGGTCGTCGAAGGTGACCCGGATCGTATGTTCCGCCGCGATTGCAAACCCAATGATCCCGTCCACGCCTTTGAGGATAGAACCTATCCTCGCGAAAGGCCCTCATGATGTGCAGCCGGGGATGGTCAAGTCGAACGTCTGCTCCGCCGCCGCGAGTGGCCAGGCAAGGACAAAGACCAGCATGAGACCAGCCAGGAGGCCGAAGATTGTTTTCCCGTTCATTAAGTCACCCCCGTAAAAAGAGTCCAAAAACCAGTCACTCCCCCGATTCTCTCTCACTGTTCTTCTTTTTTCTTAATCGGAAGAAAGGAAAATGTCCAGTGCAATTTTCTCTTCTTGCGGACGGCGGCCCGCCCGGTTGAACGCTTGACAGGGTGCGGACGTTCCTCTATAAGATCTGCAGACGGCGAAGGGGGAAATCGAGGGGAATTTGCATGGGAATCACCATATCGGGACGGCTCATCCTGGCCTCCGCCTCGCCCCGCCGCATCGAGATCCTGAAACTCATGGGCCTCGATTTTGATATCATGCCGGGCAACATCGACGAGACCTTCCGGCCGGAGGAGACGCCTCGGGAACACGTCCTGCGTCTCTCCGAGGAAAAGGCGCTCTCCGTCGCGCTGCGTCACCCGGATGCCTGGATCCTCGGCGCCGACACGGTCGTGGTCGTCGCGGGAGAGATCCTCGGGAAACCGCGATCCCCGGAGGAAGCAACGAAGATGCTTGAAAAACTGAGCGATCGGGCGCACGAGGTCTTGACGGGTTTCTGCATCACCCGGCCGAATCGGGGGGTTCGGATCCGGGAGGTCGTGGAGTCCGCAGTCCTCTTCCGCAAGATAGCCCCGGATGAGATGGCCTGGTACACGGGCACTAAGGAGCCCTACGACAAGGCGGGCGCGTACGCCGTCCAGGGGATGGGCGGCTGCTTTATCCGCGAGATCCGCGGTTCCTTTTCGAACGTTGTGGGTCTCCCCTTGTGCGAGGTCGTCGACGCGCTGAAGCGTGTCGCGGCGATCCGTTTTGAAAAGTAGGGACAGCGGGGAGCGGTCCCCCATTAAAATGAGGTCATTGCAAAACGTTTTGTCATGCCCGAATGCTCTGCTCTGGCATCCATGATTTCATGGCCATTACAAACTGGATTCCCGCCCAGACACGTCGCGGGAATGACAGAATGGGGAGTTTTGTAATTTGCTAAAATGATAACATTTTTCGAGAACATTCACCATGGACGTCGCAGATAACATCCGGCAGGTCCGGGAAATCATCGCGGAGGCGGCGGGCCGGTCGCACCGCCCCCCCTCCGCGGTCCGGCTGATGGCGGTGACGAAGACGGTCCACGACGACCGGATCGTCGAGGCCGTGCGGGCCGGCGTGGACATCATCGGCGAAAACTACGTCCAGGAGGCGAAGCGAAAGCTCGAAACGATCGGCAAATCCGGTGAATGGCATCTGATCGGCCGGCTCCAGACGAACAAGGCGAAAAACGCCGTCCGCCTCTTCGACATGATCCACTCGGTGGATCGGCTGGAACTCGCCGTCGAGCTCGACCGGCACGCCCGGGCGGCCGGTCTAATCATGAAGATCCTGATCGAGGTCAATGTCGCCGGGGAGGCGACGAAAAGCGGCGTCCCGATCGCGGACGCCGTCCGGCTTGTCCGGGCCGTCGCCCCGCTCCCGAACCTTTCGGTCCGGGGTCTCATGACGATGCCCCCCTGGTTCGACGATCCGGAGGAGGCCCGACCCTTCTTCCGGGCGCTCCGCGAACTCCGAGACCGGATCGAAACCGACGGGATCCCCGGCGTGGAGATGCGGGAGCTCTCGATGGGGATGACCGGGGATTATGCGATCGCCGTCGAGGAGGGGGCAACGATCGTCCGGATCGGCCGGGGGATTTTCGGTGAACGTCCGCCCCGGGCGCCGGGACCATCGGTCCGCCCTCCCAAGACCCCTTGATGGAGTCTTGCGGCGTGGGGGACAGATTTCAAATCTGTCCCCCACACAAGCTGCCGCAAGGCTGGGAGTAAATAATCGGGAGCTGTCCCTACTATTGATAAGGAAGAGAGAGGAGAGACGATGAACAAATCCGCGTTTTACAAGCTCAGCTACGGCCTCTACGTAATCACCTCAGGCAAAGAGGGACGGTTCAACGGTCAGATCGCCAACACGGTCTTCCAGGTTACCTCGGAACCGCCCACCATCGCGGTCAGCATCAACAAGCAGAACTTCACCCACGAGCAGATCGTCTTGAGCCGGCTCTTCGCCGTCTCCATCCTCGAAGAGGCAACGCCGATGACGCTGATCGGCCGGTTCGGTTTCAAGTGCGGCCGGGAGATCGACAAGTTCGAAGGCGTCCGGACGCAGATGGGGAAGACCGGGATCCCCATCGTCATCGACCACGCCGTCGCCTTCATCGAGGCGGAAGTGGTGGGCGAGATGGACTGCGGAACCCATACGATCTTCCTCGGCCGGATCGTGGAGTGCGACATCCTGGACGCCGCGGCAGAACCGATGACCTACGCTTACTACCATAAGGTCAAAGGCGGCAAGGCCCCGAAAAACGCCCCCACGTACCAGAAAGAGGAAGCGCCGAAACCCGCAGCCCCGGTTGCGAAGGCGGCGCGCTTTGTCTGTACGGTCTGCGGCTACGTCTATGACCCGGAAAAGGGAGATCCGGAGGGAAACGTCAAACCGGGAACCCGCTTCGAAGAGCTCCCAGCCGGCTGGGTCTGCCCCGTCTGCGGCGCGGAGAAGGACAAGTTCGAAAAAGAAGCCTGACAACTTCATAAAAAGTCGCCATACCCGCGAAAGCGGGAATCTATGAAGCCACGGAAATGACTGCTTCCTGCTTCCGCAGGAATGACGATTTACCAAGTTTCGGCAGAAATTCAGGTCTCGTCGCGGCAACGGGAAGGATGCCGTCCTGAAGGAGTTGTATCCACAAATGTTCTATTTTTACGATGGCATCCGGAAACCGGGCTAAAGATTAATTTCTTGACAGGAAAGGAACAAACGGATATTGAACTCAAAACAAACAGACCGGAGAGGACTTTTCACGCCTTCCTCCATAAGTCGGGCCGCCCATGATCCAGTCGCCGTTGAAGAACAAATCTCGCCGCAGGACCGTGATCGCCGCGCTGCTTGCGCTGATTCTGCTGCTGCCTTTCTGGTGGTGGACGGGGCTATGGTACCAGGGTAAGCTCCTCACAGAAAAACGGGCGCAGATCGGTGAATTCCTGACGGTTCAGGGTCGATCCCTCGGCGCAGAAATCAACAGCCGACTGGCCATCCTGAAGGGGCTCAAGACCTTCGTGGACGGACGGGTCGGCGTGGGTCAGGAAATTTCTCCGGTGGAATTCGCCGCCTATGCGGCCGGCCTTTTCAGCGGGGAGAGCGGCGTCAAAAGCCTCTCCATCGCCCCCGAAGGGATCACCCAGTTTCTCTTCCCGGCGGGAAGCAGCGAAAGCCTCGCAGGACATGATCTGATCCGCGATCCGCGCCCCAAAATCCGCGCCGATGTCCAGCGCGCCGTCCGCTCGCGCCGGATCGTGATCAGCGGCCCTTATGCGCTGCGCCCCAAGGGGCTGGGACTCGTCGCCCGGCAGGCCGTTTATGCGAAGGAAAACTTGTGGGGACTGATCTCCCTCGTCCTGGACCTCCCCCCCATTCTCGCCCGGGCGGGCCTGGATTCCCCGCCGAGCGGTCTGGAGATCGCCCTGCTGGACCGTTCCGGCCGTCTCTTCTTCGGGAAAAAGGCTGCATTGGAGGGAAACCCCGTTTCCTTCCCGATCGATCTGCCGGATGGAACCTGGAAACTAACGGCCCTTCCCGCCGGGGGATGGAGCGCGGCCGTGGAGAGACCCCTTCTTCAGTTCCGGGGGCTCACGCTTGCGCTTGCCTTCCTGACCGCCATCCTGATCGGCCTTGCGGCAGGCTATCAGACGCAAGTGACCCTGGCCGTACGGCAGCAGACCGGCTCTCTTCAGCGGTCGCTCACCGACCGCCGCGAGGCGGAGGAAAATCTGAATCGGACGTTGGTCAACCTGCGGCGGGCGATGGGGGCGACGTTAACAACATTGGTCCTGGCAGTCGAAGCCAAGGATCCTTTCACGGCAGGCCATCAGAAACGGGCGGCGGATCTGGCGCGGGCGATCGCGACGGAGATGGGGCTTGCCGAAGAGGCGATCGCGGGGATCCGGACGGCGGCCCTCATCCATGACATCGGAAAAATCTCGTTGCCGGCGGAGATCCTGGGCAAGCCGGGAAAGTTGTCGGAATCGGAGTTTCAGTTGATCAAGACGCACGCGCAGACGGGGTACGATATGCTGAAAGAGGGCGATTTCCCTTGGCCCCTTGCGCGGATCGTCTGGCAGCATCATGAACGGATGGATGGTTCGGGATATCCCTTGGGCCTGAGGGGAGAAGAGATCCTGCAGGGGGCGCGGGTACTGGCGGTGGCGGATGTGGTGGAGGCGATGGCTTCGCCGCGCTCCTACCGGCCTTTGCCGGGGCTGGAGAAG
>MNZQ01000111.1 GCA_001873745.1 Syntrophaceae bacterium CG2_30_58_14 | reverse complement strand
CCCCAACGCTGTCAAAACCCAGATCTGGATCGCTGTCAGCATTTATCTGCTGGTTGCAATCTTGAAGAAACGACTTCATCTGCCCGGAAACCTCCACACAATTTTGCAAATCCTGGAGGTCAACATTTTCGAGAAAAGACCCATTATTCAGATAGTTAAAGATGCTTGCAAGCAAGAACCGGAACCCAGTTTATGCAACCAACTAAATTTATTCAACAGTTAACCGGACAGCCGTGGACCGATCTCTTTAGTCTCCGAAATTTCCAGTCCGCGGATGAAGATTTCCAGCCCCGCCTCGATGGTGCTGTGAATGACCTCTGCCCTTTTATCCTCAATGCCGGTAAAAAGATGGAGGGAGATGATTCCGTTCAGCATCCCCCAGACGGCATTCCGGTTCTGACGGAGATTGAGCGTCGCGGGAAACTCACCCCGTTCGACACCGTATTTGAAGACCTGTTCGATGATGCCGATGGTCTTGTTGGTGGTTCTAACGATGTGGTCATTGAGATCCTCCGGCAGATTCATGTCGGAGGTATGGAGCATGAATGTCATCAGTATTCTGAATAATTCCCGATCGTTCAAGAAGAAGTCCACGTAGATGTTCGCAAGCCTCATGAGCGCCTCGGAGGCGCTGGACGGATTCTGAAGAAGATCGGAAATGCGGTCGTGAAACTTGTCGATGTCGTTCAGAAGGATCTGGGTGTAAATTTCTTCCTTGCTGTTGTAATAGAGGTAAATCGACCCCTTGCTCAGTTCGGCCTTCCTGGCTATGCTCTCGACGGTAACCGGTTTGAAGCCCTTCTCGAAAAAAAGCTTCCGGGCCGCCTTCAGGATGGCGTTCTTCCGATTTTCCCTCTCGCGTTTTCTTCTCTCTTCCAGTCCCAATGGTTGAGCCCTTCCGTGCAATTGAATGGTCAAACGCCATATGAACAGGCAGGCGATCCCCATCGAATTTAGACCATACCTGCCGCAACATATCCGCAAGGCAACGAGGTAGGAAACGTACTGAATGAATTTAGATTACAGGGAAAATCCCTGCGGTTCTGAAAAATGATCCATGACCCGCGATCAGATTCTGAACTGTGGTCACTATATGACCGTCGGTCACGGCTGAACGTCTATCGCATTATTTATGGGCTGTCAAGAAAAATCAGAGGATCAGCGGAAATATTTTTTTCATTTCCACCGATAAATTCACGGGGGGGGGCCGTAGGTTGGAAATGGAGTTGATAGGCATGAAAAAGGGGGTCGGCAATGATACCGAACCCCCTGTTTTCATTATGGCGGGGTCGAGGGGACTTGAACCCCTGGCCTCCGGCGTGACAGGCCGGCGTTATAACCAGCTTAACTACGACCCCGTTTGCAATTTATTCCTGGTTGAAACCCGATTTCCAAGCTCCCCGTGATCCAAACCGGGGCGATTTTTTGGATTTCGCTATTTCCATGGTAGGCGGAACAGGACTTGAACCTGTGACATCCACGGTGTAAGCGTGGCGCTCTCCCAACTGAGCTACCCGCCCGCATTACCCCTCTTTTGCGCGGTTTCTAACAGCGATTCCAGCGATTGTCAAGGATAAAGTTCAATCTTTACCGTTCATGTAACGTGTGGCCTGTAACGGAAAGGGTATCCTATCCGCGGAATCGGCGGCCGGCGCCATCGCCTCCCCGATCGGTTCCACCCTCTCCCTCGGTTCCGCCCTCTCGCCTGCTCCCTCTGCCGGCAGCAGCGCGGCCTTCAGGACCTCATCGACATGGTCCACGAGAATGATTTCAAGGTTTTTCAGGACATTGGCGGGGACCTCCGCCAGATCCTTTTCGTTGTCCTTGGGGATGATCACGGTCCGGATATTCCCCCGATGCGCGGCCAGCAGCTTCTCCTTCAATCCTCCGATTGGCAGCACCCGGCCCCGCAGCGTGATCTCGCCCGTCATGGCCAGATCCCCCCTGACCTTCCGGCGGATGAACGCGGAGGCGATGGAGGTTGCCATCGCAATGCCGGCGGAAGGCCCGTCCTTCGGAATCGCCCCTTCCGGCACATGGACGTGGATGTCCGTCTCCTTGTAGAAACCTTCCGGCAGTCCGAATTGTTCCGCCCGGGCGCGAACGTACGTCAGCGCAGCCTGCGCCGACTCCTGCATGACGTCGCCCAACTTTCCGGTCAGGGTCATCTTGCCGGTCCCCTTCATGATCGAGGTCTCGATGACCAGCAACTCCCCGCCGACCTCGGTCCAGGCAAGACCGATCGTCAGGCCGATTTGATCCCGCCCTTCGGTCTCGCCATGACGGAATTTTGGCACGCCCAGATACCCTTGGACCGACTTGGCGGAGATTCGGATACATCCATTCGCGCCGTCGGTCACGATCTTCCGGGCGACCTTGCGGCATATCGACGCGATTTCCCGCTCCAGATTCCGGACCCCCGCTTCCCTGGTGTATTGACGGATGATCATGAGGAGCGCCCCGTCCGTAAAAACCAAGTCGTTTTTCTTCAGCCCGTTCGCCTCCATCTCCTTGAGTACAAGGAACTGCTTGGCGATATTGAGCTTTTCCGGCTCCGTATATCCGGCCAGGCGGATCACCTCCATCCGGTCCTGAAGCGGCGCGGGGATGGTCTGCAAGACATTGGCCGTGGTGATGAACATGATATCGGAGAGGTCATAATCGACCTCCAGATAGTTGTCGTTGAACGCATGGTTCTGCTCCGGATCGAGCACCTCTAACAGCGCGGACGAGGGATCTCCCCGGAAATCGGAACTCAGCTTGTCCACCTCGTCCAGACAGAAAACAGGGTTGTTCGTCCCGGCCTTCTTGAGCAATTGGATGATCCTCCCCGGCATCGCGCCGATGTAGGTGCGCCGGTGACCCCGGATCTCCGCTTCATCCCGGACGCCGCCCAGGCTAAGCCGAACGAATTTCCGATTGGTTGCACGGGCCACGGATTTCGCGATGGAGGTCTTCCCGACGCCCGGCGGACCGACGAGACAGAGGATCGAACCCTTGTTCTTCTTGACGAGGGTCTGAACGGCCAGATATTCGATGATCCTTTCCTTGACCTGCTTGAGACCATAATGGTCCTCTTCCAGAATGGCTTCCGACTCCTTCAGCGTATGTTTGTTTTCCGTTTTTTCGGACCACGGCATATCGAGCAGCCAGTCGATATAATTCCGGACCACCGTTGCCTCGGCGGACATCGGGGCCATCATCTGCATCTTTTTGATTTCCTGTTTGACCTTCTTGTGCGCCTCTTCGGAAAGCTTCTTCTGTTTCAGCCTTTTTTCCAGTTCAACGATTTCGTTGCGAAAATCTTCCTTCTCCCCCTTCTCCCCCATCTCCTTCTGGATCGCCCGCATCTGTTCGTTGAGGTAGTAATCCTTCTGGGTTTTTTCCATCTGCTTCTTGACCCGTCTCTTGATCTTCTCCTCGACCTGAAGGATCTCGATCTCCGAAAGCATCAGTTCATAGATCGCCTCCATCCGTTCCGGGACATAAAAGATTTCGATAATTCTCTGCTTGTCCTCGATCTTGGCGTTAATCTGGGAAATGACGACATCGGCCAGCTTTGAGGGCGCCTCGATGGAGGCAATGGTCCCGACCATCTCCAGATGCACCTTCTTGGTCATCTTGGCGTAGGTTTCAAACGATTCCCGGATGCTTCTCATCAGGGCCTCGATCCGGACGGTTTCCGTCTCGCCGGTCTCCTCCATCTCTTCGGCGCGAATCAGGAAATAGTCTTCGCAGGGAAGATATTCGCGGATGACGCCCCGTTTCTTCCCTTCGACCAGCACCTTGACCGTACCATCGGGCAGCCGCAGCAGTTGAATGATGATCCCAATCGTCCCGATGCGATAGATCTCTTCCTCCCCCGGATCATCCTTCTGCGCGTTTTTCTGCGCCACCATGAAGATCCCTTTTTCATCCTTCATCGCGGATTCTAGTGCGGCGATCGATCTCTCCCTTCCCACAAAAAGAGGAACGATCATGTGGGGAAAGACCACCACGTCCCGAAGGGGCAAAAGGGGAATATCCATCATCCCCGCATTCATTTCCCTGTTCTCTATTTTATCGAACATCATCTCTTCTTCCTGCTTGATTTCTAATTAAGCGGTTTCAGACTGCTTTTCAAAAAGGAGGATCGGTTTTTCCTTGTTCATCACGACTTCCTCGCTGATCACACATTCCTTCACATCCGTGGTCGACGGAAGCTCGTACATGATATCGAGCATCGTATTTTCCAGAATCGCTCTGAGACCGCGGGCGCCCGACTTGCGCTCCGCGGAAAGTTTCGCAATGGCCCGACAGGCGCCCTCCGTAAATTTCAGTTTTACCCCTTCCAGCTCGAAAAGCTTCTGATACTGACGAACGATGGCATCCTTGGGCTCCCCCAGGATGCGGATCAGATCCTCCTGGGTCAATTCGTTCAGCGTGGCGATCACCGGCAGGCGGCCGATGAACTCGGGGATCAGGCCGTATTTCAGGAGGTCTTCGGGTTGCACCTCAGAAAGCAACTGGTCCGACTTTTTCTCCCTCTTGCTGCGGATCTCCGCCCCGAAACCCATCGCATTGAAGCCGATCCGACGGGCAATGATCCCGTCAAGGTCGTTGAACGCCCCGCCGCAGATAAACAGGATATTGGAGGTGTCAACCTGGATAAATTCCTGCTGCGGATGTTTTCTTCCCCCTTTTGGGGGAATGTTCGCCGTCGTCCCTTCAATGATCTTGAGCAGGGCCTGCTGGACCCCCTCTCCCGACACATCCCGGGTGATCGAAGGGTTTCCCGATTTTTTGGCGATCTTGTCGATTTCATCGATATAGACGATCCCTTTGGAGGCCTTCTCGACATCATAATCGGCGTTCTGCAGGAGGCTGAGAATGATATTCTCCACATCCTCTCCTACGTAGCCGGCCTCGGTCAGCGTCGTCGCATCGGCAATGGTAAAGGGGACATTCAACATTCGGGCCAGGGTCTTCGCCAGAAGCGTCTTGCCGGACCCGGTCGGTCCGATCAGCAGAATATTGCTCTTCTGAATATCGACCCCGCCCATATTGACGTGGGAAAACAACCGGCGGTAATGGTTGTAAACGGCCACGGAGAGAACTTTTTTCGAGCGCTCCTGTCCGATGACGTACTGGTCCAGAAATCTCGCAATGTTCTTCGGTTCGGGAATTCCTTTGCGGATCTCCTCCGTACCGCCCTTTTCAGACTCTTCTTCCACGATGCAGCGGCACAACTCGATGCATTCATCGCAGATGTAGGCCGTGGGACCGGCGACAAGCTTTTTTACCTTGTTCTGGTCTTTCCCGCAGAACGAACAGAACAGCAACCCCCGACCGTCCTGCGGATCTCTTCCTTTTTTAGCCATAAATAACCCTCTTTCGTAAACCGTCTCAACCCCGTTGGACGATAATTTCATCGATAAGACCGTATTCCATGGCCTTGGCGCCGGTCATGTAATAGTCCCGTTCGGTGTCGGACGCGATCTTGTCCAGCGGTTGACCCGTCAGTCCGGCCAGGATCAGATTCAGCTCTTCCTTCAACCTCAGGATCTCGCGCGCCTGGATGTCGATGTCCGTCGCCTGCCCCTGGAATCCGCCCAGTGGCTGATGGATCAGGATTCGCGAATGGGGGAGGGCAAACCGCTTTCCCTTTTGACCCGCCGCCAGAAGAAGGGCGCCCATGCTCGCCGCCTGTCCCATGCAGACCGTGCTGACCGCGGGCTTGATATACTGCATCGTATCGTAAATCGCCAGTCCCGAGCTGACATGTCCGCCGGGGGTGTTCAAATAAAAGAAGATTTCCTTGTCGGGATCATCCGATTCCAGATAGAGCATCTGCGCAATGACAAGGTTCGCAACGTCATCATCGATGGCCGTCCCGAGGAAGATGATGCGATCCTTGAGGAGTCTCGAGTAGATATCGAATGCCCTTTCGCCGCGACCATCCTGTTCAACCACCATGGGTATCAGGTTCATTTTTCCCCCTCCGGAATTCCCTTTTTCTCAGTTCTGACGGTTGTCACCTTCGCCTTTGCCTCTAAGAACGCATAGGTCTTCCGGTTCAGGATCTCGCTCCGGATGTTGTCGATCAGGTCATCTTTTTCAAGAGATTTCCGAAGGGTCTCATAATCCTGGGCCTGCTGTGCGGCGATCTCCCGGATCTGCTTTTCCACCTCGTCCTCTCCCGCTCTCAGCGTTTCCTTGCCCGCGATGCCCTTGAGCAGAAGCACTGTCTTGACGATCTTGGCCGCCTCTTCCCGGAATTGATCATGGAGTTTCATGCTGAACTCGGCCGCCTTTTTCGGCTCCATGCCGCCGGAGACCATTCTTCGTTTCGTGTCGGACATCATATAATAGATCTGCCGCTCGACAAAGGAGTCAGGGACATCAAAAACATTTTTCTCCAACAATTTATCGCTGATCTGTTTTTCAAACGCCAGGGCGATCTTTCGCTTCTTCTCCTCTTCCAGGCTTTTTTGAACATCGGCCTTGAGGGCATCCAGGGATTCGTAACGCTCAAAATTCTTGATAAACTGGTCATCGATTTCCGGCAGCTTTTTCACCCGAATGCCCTTGATGTGGACCTTGAATTCCACATCTTTCCCGGCAAGATGGGCGGCATTGTAATGGTCGGGAAATTTGACGGGAACGGTTTTCGCCTCACCTTGTTTCAAACCAACGAGCTGCTCCTCAAAACCGGGCACAAAGGTTTTCGAGCCGATTTCCAACAGGTAGTTTTCGGACTTCAACTCCTTGAGCGGCTCCCCGGCAAGTGCACCCGTAAAATCGAGGGTCACAAAATCGCCCATCCGGATCCCGCGGTCTTCCTCCGCCTCTTCCATGGTGGCGAACATCTGACGGAATTCCGCCATTCTAACTTCAAGATCCTCATCGGTCACAACCGGTTCTTCTTTCTCCAATTCCAGACCGAGATACTCCTTCGGTTCAACGACGGGTTCCACCTCAACCGTCGCCGAAAAGGTGAAATCCTTTCCCGCCTTAATCCCTTGCTGTTCGATCTCCGGCTGGGTCACCGCCGGAATCTCTTTCTGCTGCAAAGTCTCCAAGTAGTGCCGATTCATCAGATTGGAGATCGCCTCTCCTTCGGCATCTTCCCGGTAGTGCCTCTCTAAGATTTCCCGTGGGATCTTGCCCGGTCGGAACCCTTTGATCTTGGCCTTTTTCCCCACCTTGCGGTAAACCGCGTCCAACTCGCTTTTTACATCCACCCACGGGATATCAAAGGATAGTTTCTTCTTAACGGCACTGATATCTTCAATTTTAACAGCGGCACTGATATCACTCACGGCAATACGCTCCTTTTCCCAAGTATTATATATTCAGATGACAGACGGATTGGTGCGAGAGAGGGGATTTGAACCCCTATCCGCTCAGGCGGGCTGGATCCTAAGTCCAGTGCGTCTACCAGTTCCGCCACTCTCGCATGATAGAAGCCCTACCTTTATATTCATTGCGCCTCCAAAAGTCAACATCCATGATCGGAGGAACATCGTCAATATATTAAAAAACCGCCTGTTCGGCGGTTTCATTTCAAATTGGTCGGGGCGAGTGGATTTGAACCACCGGCCCTCTGAACCCCATTCAGATACGCTACCAGACTGCGCCACGCCCCGACATGAACCATCACACTGGCGCGCCTATTACCACCATCCATGATTCATGTCAAGGATAATGAGATTTTTCTGGTGACATCCGGAACGGGTACAGGTATGATCCCGCGAACGCAAGAGCTGCGACGCAGGTATTCCGGCTTCATATAAAGGAGAGAGAAATTTGTCCCGGTCCGCAAGCCTGAAAAAAAAGATGGATGAACGACGCGCCCGTCTGCCGCGGCTCGACTACCCCCCTTCCCTTCCGATCCTGCTGAAAAAGGACGAAATCGTCGCCGCTGTCCGAAAACACCCCGTGGTCGTCGTCACCGGGGAGACGGGCTCCGGGAAAACGACGCAGATCCCGAAGATGTGCCTGGAGGCGGAGCGTGGTCTCGCCGGGATGATCGGTTGCACGCAGCCACGGCGGATTGCGGCGACGACCGTCGCCCGGAGGATCGCCGAAGAGATGGGTGAGGAGGTCGGCCATTCGGTCGGCTACAAGATCCGTTTCGATGACCGGACCCCTCGGGACGCCTTTCTCAAGATCATGACCGACGGGATTCTCCTGATGGAGGCGCAGACCGATCCGCTGCTTCGGGCCTACGACACGATCATCATCGACGAAGCGCACGAACGGAGCCTCAACATCGACTTCATCCTCGGCATCCTGAAAAACATCCTCCGACGACGGCGGGATCTGCGCGTCGTCATCACCTCGGCGACGATCGACACGGAGAAGTTTTCCCGGGCGTTCGATAACGCCCCGATCATTGAGGTGTCGGGACGGGTCTATCCCGTCCTGGTACGCTATGACCCGCTCAATCGCGACCTCGATGAAAAGGGGGAGAGCAACCACATCGATGCGGCGGTCCGGGCGGTCGAGGAGTTGACTGGACAGCGAAAGCAGGGCGATATCCTGATCTTCATGCCGACGGAGAGGGACATCCGGGAGACACGGGAGCTTCTGAGCGGCCGTCTGCGGGAAGAGGCCGCGATTCTGCCGCTCTTTTCCCGGCTCACCCGATCGGAACAGGAACGCGTCTTTAAGCCGATGAACCTCCGGAAGATTGTCATCGCGACCAACGTGGCGGAGACCTCGCTCACGATCCCGGGAATCCGGTATGTGATCGACACCGGCCTCGCCCGCATCTCCCAGTACAATCCACGTTCACGGACGGCGGGTCTTCCCGTCCGGGCGATCTCCCAAAGCAGCGCCGATCAGCGCAAAGGACGCTGCGGCCGGGTCGAAAACGGCATCTGCATCCGCCTCTTCACGAAGGATGATTATCTCGGCCGGCCTCTCTATACCTCGCCGGAGATCCTCCGTTCAAACCTGGCCGGGGTGATCCTGCGGATGCTTGCCCTCGGTCTCGGCGACATCGACTCCTTTCCGTTCATCGACAAGCCCGCCCCGAAAAGCATCCGGGATGGGATCGACATCCTGCTGGAACTGGGGGCAATCGAACGGGAGGCGGATGAATTGCGGAGAAAGAGCGACCCCTGGCGGCTGACGGAGCGGGGGCGGATCATGGCCCGGCTTCCGATCGACCCAAGAATCGCCCGGATGATTCTTGAAGCAAATGAAGAAGAATGTCTGGCGGAGATTCTCATCATTGCCGCGGCGCTCAGCAGCCAGGACCCGCGGGAGAGACCAGCAGAGAAGGAGGCGCAGGCGGACCAAATGCACGCCCTCTTCAAGGACCCCGCATCGGATTTCGTCTCGCTTTTGCGAATCTGGCAGCGCTGCCATGATGCCGGAGACTCATCGAAGACGCAGAACCGGATCCGCCGCTTCTGCCGGGAGCACTTCCTTTCGTACCGGCGCATTCGGGAATGGCGGGATGTCCATGACCAGATCCGGACGATCCTGAAGGAACAGAAATTTCTTTCGGCAAAGTCGGGTTCAACCCCAAAAGAGGGGGCCGATCTCTACCGTGCGATCCATCGTTCCATCCTGAGCGGCTACCTGGGACATATTGCCGTGAAAAAGGAGAAGAATCTCTACACGGCAACCCAGGGAAGGCAGGCGATGATTTTTCCGGGATCCGGCCTCTTCAACCGCGCCGGGAACTGGATCGTCGCGGCGGAGATGGTTGAAACCTCGCGCCTCTTCGCCCGGACCGTGGCGAATATTGAAAGCGCCTGGCTGGAGGAGCTGGGCGGGGAGCTCTGCCGCCGCACCTATTTTGCCCCGCACTGGGAGAAGAGCCGGGGCGAGGTGGTCGCCTCCGAACAGGTAACCCTCTTCGGTTTGGTGATCGTCCCCGGCAGGCCCGTCTCCTACGGTCGGATCGATCCCGTGGAGGCCTCCCGGATCTTTATCCGGAGCGCCCTGGTCGAGGGTGAGGTTCAGCCCCCTCTCCCCTTCCTTCTCCACAACCGGACGCAGATCGAGAAGATCGCCGGCATGGAGGAAAAGGTGCGTCGTCACGACCTCCTTGTCGGAGAGGAGGAGATGGCCCAATTCTATGAAAAGCGCCTCCCCGGGATCTTCGACATCCGGACGCTTAAGCGGCTTGTCCGCGACCGCGGCGGCGACGCCTTTCTCCGGATGCGGGAGGAAGATCTGCTGATCCAATTACCCGATTCGGAGGAGATGGCCCTCTTTCCCGAAACGGTATCGGCAGGCGGCTGGCGGTTGGACTGCGTTTATCGCTTTGATCCGGGGAAACCGGCGGACGGCATCACGCTGAAGATCCCCGTTCAGGCGGCGCCTTCCCTCCCCCCGGCCGCCCTCGATTGGGCGGTTCCCGGCCTCCTCCGGGAGAAGATCGCCGCCCTCCTCCGCGGACTTCCGAAGGAGTTTCGCAAGCAGTTGCTGCCGCTCACCGGGACCCGTGATATCATTTTGAAAGAGATGCCGCAGGAAGGGTCGCTGCTCACCGCCCTCGGCCGTTTTCTCTACAACCGTTTCGGCGTGAATATCCCCGCCGACCGCTGGCCCCACGATGATCTGGAGGAGCGCCTGAAGCTCCGCTTTTCCGTGGTCGATGGGAAGGACCGGGAACTGGCGGCGGGACGGGATATCGCCATCCTGGAGAGAGGTTTCATCGATGAGGAGGAATCGCGGGCCTTTGCAAAGGTCAGAAATACCTGGGAGAAGAGCGGCCTGACGACATGGGATTTTGGCGACCTGCCGGAGACTATTCCGCTCACGGGCGAAGTAATACGGCAGCGCGTCGCCTATCCGGCCCTTGAAGCAAACGAAAATGGCGTCTCTCTTCGTCTCTTCCGGTCCGCCCCGGAGGCGCTCTGCGCGCACCGTCTGGGGGTGAAGGCGCTCTTCGCCCTGCGTTTCCGGGAGGAGCTGCGCCATTTGCGGAAGGGACTCGTCCCGGTAGGCGAGCTGAAGCTCTGGGCCGCGGCCTTCGGCGGCGCCAAAGCCCTGGAGAATGCGCTGTGCGAAAAGGCGATGCACGACCTTCTTGAAGCGGACATCCGAACCGCGGAGGCCTTCGCGTCCCACGCCGAAAGGGTCCGCCCGCTGCTCCTCCCCCGGGGTCAGGAGGTCCTGAAAACGGCACGGCCGCTTTTGAAGAACCTCTATGACGTTACGGAGCTTTTCCGCACGCTCGAGATCGCCAACCGCGACAGCCGGCCGTTCCTCACGTTTCTCGCCGGTCTGCGGGAAGAACTGGCCGCCCTCCTCCCGGCCGATTTCCTGATCCGGTACGACGAGGGACGTCTCATCCATATCAGCCGATATCTGCGCGCCCTCGCCCTCCGTGCGGAGCGTGGCGCCGTCCATCTGGAAAAGGCCCTTGTCCGGGCGGCGGAAATCCGTGAACTGAGCGACCGTCGCCGGGTGATCGGCGAAGGGCTCCCCTCGTATGCCTCCGGGGAAAAACGCAAGGCGATCGAGGAGCTCGGCTGGATGATCGAGGAGTACAAGGTCTCCCTGTTTGCACAGGAACTGAAGACGCCCTTTCCGATCTCACGCAAGCGTCTCGACGCCAGAATGGAGGAGATCGAGAGGATGCTTTGAGATCGGTTCTCGGAATTGGCATATCGCAGCAGAAATTTGTTGACATCCAGGGCCGATCTTCGTAGCCTACAATTTAAACGAACCGGACACTGATCAAAACGATCCATTAAAGAAGGCAAGGACGGTATTGTTAAACGTATTCTTAATGTTATTCGTTCTTCTATTTGATATCACACGAATATAAGGAATGTGATCTATGAACGAAAACCTGTATGAAATCCTTCAGTCCGGATTTCCGAAAAACCCCGATGCACCCTGCCTGATATTGCCCGACGGTTCCCAAGTCAGTTACGGGAGGGTGCAACGCGAATCGGCCCGATACGCCGCCCTGCTCGCAGATCTTGGCGTGCAACCGGGAGACCGCGTCGCCGTGCAGGTGAGAAAATCCCCGCAGGCGCTCTTTCTCTACTTAGGCGCACTGCGGGCCGGCGCCGTTTACCTGCCGATGAACGACGCCTATCAGCGTCACGAAATCGAGTACTTCCTGGGCGATGCCGCACCCCGCGTCTTCGTCTGCAGACCGCAGATCCGGGCGCTGGCCGACGAACTGGCGGCAAAGGCCGGCGTAACCCATGTGCTTGAACTCGATGACAACGGCGGCGGCAGCCTGACGGAAGCCGCCTCATCCCGGCCGGATCAATTTGCAACCGTCGCGCGCACCGGAGAGGACCTCGCCGCGCTCCTCTATACCTCAGGGACAACCGGGCGCTCCAAGGGCGCCATGCTGACCCATCGGAACCTGGCATCCAATGTAAAGGTGCTGCATCGCTATTGGGGGTTCAGGCCCGGAGATCTGCTTTTGCACATGCTGCCGATCTTTCACGTCCACGGTTTGTTTGTCGCCACCCACTGCTGCCTGCTGAACGGGAGCCCGATGTTCTTTGAACCCAAATTCGACGTCAAACGGGTCCTCGCATTGCTGCCCCGCTCGACGGTGTTCATGGGGGTGCCTACCTACTATGTGCGCCTGCTTGCGGATCCCGGTTTTAGACGGGAAACGTGCTCCAACATGCGTCTTTTCATCTCCGGCTCGGCGCCGCTCCTGACGGAGACGTTTGCGGAGTTTAGAACCCGCACCGGTCATACGATTCTCGAACGCTACGGCATGACGGAAGGCAACATGTTTACCTCCAATCCCTACGACGGCGAACGGCGTGGGGGTACGGTCGGTTTTCCGCTGCCGGGCGTGTCGATTCGGATTGCCGATGCCGAAAACCGGCCGACGGAGGTCGGCGATATCGGCCAAATTCAGGTCAAGGGTGATAACATTTTTCGCGGTTACTGGCGGATGCCGGAAAAGACCCGGGAGGAGTTCACCGCGGACGGTTTTTTCAAGACAGGCGACATGGGCAAGCGGGACAAAGAGGGCTACATCGCGATCATCGGCCGTTCAAAGGATCTCATCATCAGCGGGGGGCTGAACGTCTATCCGAAGGAAATCGAGGAGATGATCGACGCCATGCCGGGCGTTTTCGAATCCGCCGTCTTCGGCGTGCCCCATCCGGACTTCGGCGAGGCCGTTGTTGCGGCGGTCGTCCGCCGGAAGGACCCGAACGGCGCGGCGGCGACCGAAACCGGCATCATTCAAGCATTGAAGGGCGCCCTTGCCAACTTCAAGGCGCCGAAGCGCGTCCATTTTATCGACGAACTGCCACGCAACAGCATGGGCAAGGTCCAGAAGAACGTCCTGCGGAACCGATTCGCCGGGTGATCCCGGCTACGGGTGGCTTTGACCGATGGACGCGATTCCAAACCCGCC
>MNZQ01000023.1 GCA_001873745.1 Syntrophaceae bacterium CG2_30_58_14 | reverse complement strand
GATGGTGAAATTCTCCTCATAGAGGAGTTTCCGGATCGTCAGCAACTCCTCGACATCCCGGTGTCGGTAGAGTCTCTGATCGGAACGGGTGCGGATCGGTCGGATCGTTTTGAATTCGGACTCCCAGTAACGGATTACATAGGGCTGCACGCCCAATAATCTGCTGACCTCGCCGATGCGGAAAAAGGACTTATCGGGAATTGACTTATCCATCATCCAATCCCAATATCATGAGTGATGTCCCGGGTTCCGTCCCCGGCATGGGGTCCGCCGCCTTAAGAATGCGGACCGGTCCGGATTAATCGTTCAGCGCCTTCCGAAGGACCTGGCTTGACTTGAAGGTCAGCACCCTTCGCGCCGAGATGGCGATCTCGGCGCCGGTCTGGGGGTTTCTCCCCCGCCGGGATTTTTTCTCCTTGACGACAAAATTTCCAAACCCGGAAATCTTGATCTTCTCGCCCGATGTCAGGTTGTCCTTGATGATATCGAATACGGACTCAACGATCCTTGCCGAATCCTTCTTCGAAAATCCGAGCTTTTCGTACACATCCTGAATAATGTCGATCTTTGTCATTTCCTGCCTCCTCCGATGGATTGATCCGTTCTTATCTGATTGACGCCCCCGACGCATGAACGATCTTCTTCACAATCCGCGCATGGACCTCATTCACCTCGTCATCCGTCAAGGTCCGGTCCGCACTGCGATATGAAAACCGCAATCCCAAGCTCCTCGTCCCCACAGGGATATTTTTGCCTTCGTATACATCAAAAATTTTAACTTTTTCAAGTAATTCTTCAGCGGAATCCGTCGCTGTCCGGAGCAGTTCTCCGGCCTCCACCCCCAGGCGGACCAGAAAGGCCACATCCCGCGAACTCGACGGGAACCTTGGGATGGCGCGGAAGGTCGTCTTCGCGGAATATTTTGCGGTCAGCAAATCGAGATCGATCTCGCACACAATAACGGGAACACCTTGCCGCAAGGTGTCCCCAAGCGACATGCGGGAGAGAATATCCGGGTGCATCTCGCCTAAAAATCCAACCTGATCCTCCCCGCTGAAAACGCCACAGGATTTTCCCGGATGGAGGAAAGGCTCATGAACGCCGGCCCGGAATGAGAGGGCGGGTATCCGCAAGAGATCCAGGATATTCTCGACACACCCTTGAAGATCATGGAAGTCCGCCCGCAGATCCGAAAAATGCCACCGCTCTTCATAGCGCCGGCCGGTGATCAGAAAGGCCGCACGGTTCTGTTCCCGCGGCTGCTTCCCCTCTCCCATCGCGATGAAGGTCCGACCCGTCTCGAAGATCTTCAGGTCAAAACAGCCGACATCGGCGTTTCTCACGGCATTGCGCAGCAGGCTGTAAACCATGGTGGTTCGCATCACCGCTTGTTCTTCCGACAGCGGATTTCGGATCCGGACATGACGGCGCCGCTCGTCCGCTGCATCCAGGCCGAGCTGGTCGACGGCTACGGGCGGGATAAAGCTGTAGTTGATCACCTCCGTATAACCGGCGCCGGTCATGATCTCCCGAACCCGCGCCTCCGTCCTCCTTTTTTCGTCGGTCCTCCCGGCAGCGCTCACCGAAATGGCGGGAAGGGTCGGCGGAACTCGGTCATAACCATACAGCCGAACAATCTCTTCAATGAGGTCGATCTCCCGGGCGATATCCACACGGCAGGTTGGGGGCGTGACGCGAAGGATTCCGTTAGCGTCCTGGTCGATCTCCATCTCCAGGCTTTTCAGGATGCGGACGATCACGTCCTCCGGAACCGCCGTCCCAAGGATATCCCCCACACGCTTCACGCGCAGCGGAATGTCTCTAACTGTCGCGACGGTTCCCGGGTATTGATCGATCATCCCCCGGCAAACCGTTCCTCCGGAAAGTTCCGCCATGAGCCCTGCCGCACGGTCAAGCGCCCGGACAACCCCTTCCGGATCGATCCCCCTCTCGAAACGGAAGGCGGCGTCGGTTCCCATCGCCAGCGCGCGCGCGGTCCGACGGATGGAAACGGGGTTGAAATAGGCGCTCTCTAAGAGGATCGTCCCCGTCTCTTCCTTGACCTCGGAATTGAGCCCGCCCATGACCCCGCCGATGGCCACCGGCTTGACGCCGTCACAGATCATCAGCGTATCGGCCCCCAGGGTGCGCTCCTTTCCGTCGAGCGAAACGAACGTCTCGCCCGCACGCGAACGCCGGACCACGATCCTCCCTTCGGCAAGGAAGCGGAAATCGAAGGCGTGCAGGGGCTGCCCCAGCTCCATCATCACGAAGTTGGTCACATCCACGATATTGTTGATCGAGCGGAGACCGACCGCTTCCAGCCTCCGCGTCATCCAGAAGGGCGACGGTCCGATCCGGACATTTTTTATGATCCGGGCCGTGTAACGCGGACAGAGATCGGGATCCTCGATGGAAACCGATGTGATCCCGCGGACCTCCTCGTCATTTTCCATGACGACGGCAACCGGATAACGCAGCGTCTTCCCCGTGATGGCCGCCACTTCGCGCGCCACGCCAACGATGGAGAGACAATCGGACCGGTTCGGGGTCACGCTGATATCGAGAACCGCGTCCCGCAGGTCGAGCGCCTCCGCCAGCCCTTTTCCCAAAGGTAAATCGGACGGGAGAAGCATGATCCCCGAGGCGTCGCCGCCGATTCCGAGCTCTTTTTCGGAACAGAGCATCCCCGCAGAAACCTCGTCACGAATCCGGACGCTCCGGATGAGATCTCCGCTTGGCAGGGCCGCGCCAACTTGCGCCAGAGGCACGATATCCCCGGCGTGGATGTTCTTTGCGCCGCAAACAACGGGATAGGTTGCATCTCCCGTGGTCACCTCACAGAGGGACAATTGATCGGCATGAGGGTGGGGCTTGATGGAAACAATACGGGCGACCCGGACCCCACGGAAGGCGGGTTCGACGCGGTTCAGGGAGTCCACTTCCAGACCGGACATGGTGAGCCGCTCCGCCAGCTCTTCCGGTGAAAGATCGACATCCACATAATCTCGAAGCCATTTCAAACTGACTTGCATATTAAAACTGTTCCAGGAATCTCATATCATTATCGAAAAAAAGACGGATATCCGAGATCCCGAATTTGAGCATCGCAATCCGTTCCAGACCGAGCCCGAACGCAAAACCGGTAAATTCGTCCGGATCGTAACCGACGTTTCGGAACACCTCGGGATCGACCATACCCGACCCCAGGATCTCCAGCCAGCCGCTCTGCCCGCAGACCCGGCATCCCCGGCCGCTGCAGATGACGCACCGGATATCAACCTCCGCGCTCGGTTCCGTGAAGGGGAAAAAGCTGGGACGGAAGCGGAGCGCCGTATCCTCGCCGAATATCTGCTTGAGAAAAATCGTCAGGACCCCCTTTAGATCGCCGAAGGTGACGCCCCGGTCCACAAGCAGGCCCTCGATCTGGTGGAACATCGGGGTATGAGAAATATCCGAATCGCGGCGATAGACACGGCCCGGCGAGAGAATTCTCACCGGCGGCCTCGTCTTTTCCATGATCCGAACCTGGACCGGGGAGGTGTGGGTGCGCAGGACGATATTGTCCTCGACGTAGAAGGTGTCCTGCATGTCCCGCGCCGGATGGTCCTTGGGAATGTTCAACGCCTCAAAATTGTAGTAATCCAGTTCGACTTCCGGCCCTTCCACGACCGAGAAGCCGAGACCGGCAAAGATGCGGCAGATCTCTTCCCTCACCTGCGTGACCGGATGGAGCCGCCCATGCCGGACGCCCCTCCCGGGCAGCGTGACATCAATCCGTTCGCCAAGGAGAACCTCATCTTTGTTGGAGGATGCGAGTTCCGCAAGGAGCTCATCGATCCTTGCGGAAAGTTCCTCCTTGACCTCGTTGCACTCCTTGCCGAACTGGGGTCTGTCCTCGGGCGCCACATTTGCGATATTGCGGAGCAACCCTGTCAGCAACCCCTTCCGGCCGAGATAGCGGGTACGGATGGCTTGGAACGCCTCTTCCGTTCCGGCCTGCTGGATCTCCGCCTCCGCCTGTTCCCGAAGGACCATCAACTCGCCGGTCATGCCTGCCGCTCACCCTTTGCGATGGTTACGATCTCCGAAAATCCGCGTGGTTCATGAACGGCCAGATCCGCGAGGACGCTCCGGTCGATCTCGACGCCCGCCTTGTGCATCCCGTCGATCAGGCGGCTGTAGGATATTTCATTCATCCTTGCGGCTGCATTGATCCTTGCGATCCAAAGCCGCCGGAACTCCCGCTTTCTGACCCGTCTGTCCCGGTAGGCATAGGCCATCGCGTGGCTGACCGCCTCCGTGGCCGTTCTCAACAGCTTGCTTCTGGACAGCAAAAATCCCTTGGCCGCCTTGAGAATCTTTCTTCTCTTCTTTTGAGCCGTCACGCTCCTCTTTACCCTCGGCATTGCTTATCTCCTCATCTTTTCTTCGATCTACAGATACGGAATCAGTTTCCGGATCGCCTTTTCATTGGTCTTGTCAAGAATGGTCGCTTTTCTCAGGTTTCTCTTTCTTTTCGTCGTTTTCGGCGTCAGGATATGGCTGGTATTGGCCCTGCTCCTCTTGATCTTTCCCGTTCCCGTCACGGAAAATCGCTTCGCCGCACCCCGATGTGTCTTGATCTTTGGCATTCCATCACCCCTTTTGTTAAGATACTGAGCCCTCCGCTGGCCCAGGCACGAAACCCTTTACCCTTACCCCTTTACCCTTCCTTTACCCCATCATGACCGATCCCATCACTTCTTCGGCGAGACGATCATGATCATGTTTCTCCCTTCCAGTTTCGGCTGCTGATCGATCACACAGCCGTCGGCGAGGGTATTCTTGATATCCTCCATGATCTTCCGGCCGATATCGGTATAGGCGATCTCACGCCCCCGGAACATCATGGAGATCTTTACCTTGTTGTGCTGCTCCAGAAACTTCTGCACGTGCTTGATCTTGACCTCCAGGTCATGTTCCTCCGTCTTGGGCCGCAGGCGGATCTCCTTCACCTGGATGACGGTCTGGCTTTTCTTCGAGACCTGAACCTTCTTGCTCTGCTGGTAGCGGAACTTGCCGTAATCCATGATCCGGCAGACCGGCGGCGCGGCCGTAGGCGATACCTCCACCAGATCTAGACCTGCCTTGACCGCTTCCGCCAGGGCATCCGTCAGGGAAATGACACCCAACTGCTTCCCCTCCATATCGATCACCCTGACCGACACGGCCCTGATCTCCCGGTTGATCTTCAAATCCTTTGCGATGGGTCACCTCCAGACATCAAATAAACTATCGATATTGTGCACACTGTTCACGCACAAGGTCGATGAATGCCTCCACGTCGATGGAACCGAGGTTCTTTCCATCTCGCTGCCGTGGAGAAACCTGACCGGAGGCCGCTTCCCGGTCGCCAATCACGAGCATGAAAGGCGTCTTCTGCATCTGCGCCTCCCGGATCTTGTAGCCCAATTTTTCGTTCCGGAAATCACCCTCCACCCGGATCCCCGCATCGAGGAGACGCTTCCTTACCTCCTCACCCCAGGGGATGTGCTTCTCCGTCACGGTGACCAGCACCGCCTGGACCGGCGACAACCAGAGCGGAAAAGCGCCGGCATGATGCTCGATGAGCACCCCCATGAAACGTTCAATGGCGCCCAGGATCACCCGGTGGAGCATGACCGGGCGGTGCTTCTCGCCATCCTCGCCGATGTAGCTCAGGTCAAACCGTTCCGGCAGCGTGAAATCGCACTGGATGGTTGCACACTGCCACTTCCGCTTCAGCGCGTCCTTCAGTTTGAAGTCGATCTTCGGCCCGTAGAAGGCGCCGTCCCCTTCATTGACCTCGTAGGTCATGCCATTGTCCCGGAGGGCGCCTTCAAGGGCGCGGGTGGCGAGCTCCCAATCCTGATCGGAGCCGATGGAATTATCCGGTCTCGTGCTGAGTTCAACCTCATATTCGAAGCCGAAAATCCCCATCGCATAGCCGACGAAATCGGCGATCGCCCGGATCTCGCCGTTGAGCTGCCCCGGCGTACAGAGGATATGGGCGTCATCCTGAGTAAACTGGCGCACCCGCATGAGGCCGTGCAGCACCCCCGCCTTCTCATGGCGGTGAACCGTCCCCAGCTCGAAATAGCGCAGCGGCAGGTCGCGGTACGAGCGAATCTTTGACCTGTAGATCAGCATGTGGGCGAGGCAGTTCATGGGCTTGATCCCGTAGGTCTGCTCATCCACCTCGGTGAAATACATGTTCTCCCGGTAATGATCGAAATGACCGGACCGCTTCCAGAGGTCCACCTTCAGGATCTGGGGTCCGATGACGAGGTCATACCCCCGCTTGAGGTGTTCCTTTCTCTCCCAATCCTCGATGATCGTCCGCAGCATGGCGCCCTTCGGGTGGAAGATGACGAGCCCGGGACCCACCTCGTCGTTGAGCTGGAAGAGATCCAATTCGCGGCCGAGGCGGCGGTGGTCCCTCTTCTTCGCCTCTTCCAGAAGCCGCAGATGTTCATCGAGCGCCTCCTGCGTCGCGAAGCCGGTCCCATAGATGCGCTGGAGCATTTTGTTGCGCTCGTCTCCCCGCCAGTAGGCGCCGGCCACGTTGAGGAGTTTGAAGGCGCGGATCATCCCCGTCGAGGGGAGATGGGGTCCGCGGCAGAGATCGACGTAGCCGTTCTGGGTGTACAGGCTGACCGTCCTCACCTCCGCGGGCAGGTCGTTCAGCAGCTCGACCTTGTAACTTTCTCCCTTACGCCGGAAGAGGTCGGCGGCCTCTTCGCGACTAACCTCACGGCGTTCGAAAGGATAATCGGCCGCGGCAATCTCCCGCATCCGCGCCTCGATCTTTTCGAGATCCTGCGGGGTGAAGGTTTCGGTGTACTCGAAATCGTAATAGAACCCGTCTTCAATGGAAGGGCCGATGCTCACCTGAACGCCGGCGAAGGAGTCCTGAACCGCTTGGGCCATGACATGGGCCAGGCTGTGCCGCAGGATCGAGAGACCCTCCGGCGAGGCGGCGGCCAGCGGCTCGACGACGGCATCCCCGGTCAGCGGATGACTCAGGTCAACCGTCACGCCGTTCACCTTTGCCGCCACCGCGGAAGGGAGTTTTCCCCCGCCCGCTTCCGCGAGGGTTTCCTTCACGGTGATTCCGGCCGGATAAAAAGCCTCTTCCCCACCCTTCAGGGTTATCTTTATCTGTGCTGTCATATTTAAAGCTTCCTTACGAAGAAAGGGCATCAGCACTATGCGATGATGCCCTCATCATGACCCCTGCCGCGTACGCCATTACGGGTACGGCACACCCCGCCTTCTGCCTGGGAGGGCGGCGTGATAATTAAATGGTAGGCACGCAGGGATTTGAACCCTGGACATCCACCGCGTCAGGATGGCGCTCTCCCCCTGAGCTACGTGCCTACAGATGGTCTTCCCTTCGGAAAGGGCGTTTTATCTAACAAGAAAATACAGTGATGTCAAGGCAAATATCACTTTTTTGTATCGTGATTGATGAGCTTCAGGCCCCTCGCCATGTAATGCAAACCAGAAACAATGGTAAAGAGGGCGGTCACCCAGTAGAGGGCATGGAGCCACAGCGGCTGGACCGCCTCCGGCAGACAGCGGGCGAAAAGCGCCAGCAAAACCGTGGTCAACTGCAAGGCCGTCGTGATCTTGCTGATGAACAACGGGCGGATTTCCACGGAAAACGACATGATGGAGAGAACGGAGATCCCGAGCAGAATGATGAAATCACGGCTGATGACGATCACCGTGAGCCATCCGGGAATGACGTGCTGGACTGAAAGCGTTACAAAGGCGCTGGCCAGAAGCGCCTTGTCGGCTATCGGATCCAGGTAGGCCCCGAGCGCGGTCTGCTGGTTCAGGACTCGCGCGAGGAATCCATCGAGGGCGTCGGAAAGGCCCGCGACGATAAACACGATCAGCGCCTTGGAAAAAGAACCCTGGATGAGCAGGATGACGACCACCGGTACGAGAATGATTCTTAGCAGCGTGATGAGATTCGGGATATTCATGCTTCAACGGTACCTGCCGGAATCAGATTTCTCGATCCCTTGCTTTATTCCACTCCACCCATTCATCGCGGTCTTCCTGTTCCGTGAAATCCCGCGGTTTCTCCGGAACCCCGTCGGCGCCGATCCTCACCTGCTGCATCGCCTTGATGATGACCGTCCACTCCTCCATGCTCACCTTGTGCGGACCGGGGATCGGCGTCGGTCCCAAAATCCGGGTGGGCGGCCCGATCGGTTTCGGCGCCTCCACGGCCTTTCCGCCGCCGGTGACGTGAACCGTCCCGTCATAAACCCGGACCAGGGCCGAACGGTCCCGCTCGACATCCATCCGATAGACCGTCCCCCGGACCCCGGCAACCGCCGTATTAGAGGAGACCGCAAAGTTCCCCTTCGCCCCTATTGTCTTTGTAACGTTGGCCCACACCTTTCCGAGGGTAACGTGGACGTTGACATCCCTTGGGACCGAGGGAGCGCCGGCCTCCATCCGGACCACCTTGAACTCGGAATTGCCGGCAAACCGCAGGCGGCTGTTGTCGGCCAGGAGGAGTTCCATCTGCGCCCCTTCCTTCGTACGCACCTGATCGCCCTCCTCCAGGGCATCATTGGGTTTCAGGGAGGTCCAAGGCCCCTTCCCCAGCTCAAGGATTTCGGCGGAACCTTTCAGAAAACTGACAGTGGCCGAACCCTTCCCGATATCGAGCGTTGCGACCCGTTTGGCCTCCGCCGGCGGGAAGCCACAAAAAAACAAAAACGCTATCAGAAACAGGGTCTTGGTTTTCATTGCGCGAAACTCCTCATACGCCTTTTTTCAGTTTTTCGATCTCCTCGCGGATAACGCGCTCGGCAATATCGGGGATGATCTCCCGGGCAACCTTTTCCGCAATCTCCTGGGCCCGCTTCATGATCTCGTCATGCAGTCCCGTATCGACGAGCGCCATTCTCGGTTTTCGCTCGACGACCTCGACGACATCAACGACATCAACGAGATCATAGATGATTTCGGGTCCGTCCCGCCGCTCCCGGGGAGCTTCTTCCCGGAATCCGGATACGGCGTCGAGGATATCCACAAGGTCATGGATCCTGTCCTCCGGTTTCAGCACACGCCCCTCGATCATCATGACCCGGTCCCTGTCCTCTCCGGATAAACCTTCCGCCACGTCCGTTCCTCCCTCGCCTTACCGTCAAAACGGTGGGTTCCCCGCGGATTTTATCCTTGTCCGCGGTTCTCCATTTTGCCGCTGTCCGTTATCACAGCTCTGCGGCCAGTTCAAGAAAATAGTAAGAGTTTGTAGATGCGCCTTCGTGAAACCCCGGTTTCCTGCGCAATCCGCTCCGCCAGATCCCGTCGGGAGGGTTCTTTGCCTCCTTCCCTCCGTAGTTGCTCGCAACGCCGGGTAATCTCCGCATCAGAACACTCCTGGGCCTCCCCGGATCGGCCCGCAACGATCAGGGTCACTTCCCCCCGAATCGTCCCCTTTCCCAATCCGTTCCGAACATCGCCCGCCGGCCCGCGCAGAAACTCCTCATAGACCTTGGTCATCTCCCTGGATACAACAACCTCCCGTTCGCCCAACAGCGCCGCAATATCGTTCATCGACGCAAGCAGCCGATGCGGTGATTCGTAAAAGATGAGCGTCCTTTTCTCATCCCGCAACGAGGTCAGCAACTGCCGCCGCCGCGTCGATTTGGACGGCAGAAAACCCAGGAACAGGAAGCTGTCCATCGGCAGACCGGAGACGCTGAGTGCGGCGATCAGGGCCGACGCCCCGGGGACCGGCGCCACCCGTATCCCGAGGAAAACGGCTTCCCGGACCAGAATGTAGCCGGGATCGGAAATCCCCGGGGTTCCCGCATCCGAGACATAGGCCACGTCCTCCCCCTTTTGCAGCCTCGCGATCAGAAGCCCGCTTTTTTTCGCCTCATTCTGGTCATAGAGGCTGGTCAGCGGCGTGGAAATCCCATACTTCGCAAGAAGAATCCGTGTCCGTCGCGTATCCTCGGCCGCGATCAGGCGGACCCCCTTTAGAATACGGATCGCCCGGAGGGTTATATCTTCCAGGTTGCCGATCGGGGTCGCCACCACATAAAGCGTCCCCGCTGTTTTGGGTTCGCCCGCTTCCGGTTTGGCGGTCAGTTTTTCGATGATCGGCGGATCCTCGACCCTCTTCTTCCGACTTTCCTCCCCATGTTGATGAAGGTTTTTTCTCATAAACCGTGTTCTTTCCCACGAAAATGGGTTGCAAGAACGATAATTTGATTGACAGATAAAATCGCTCTGTGGTTTATAGCAGCGTAACGGGGGAAATGCCAGAAAAACAAAGTACCCCGGACAACAACATGTAGGGGACGCAAGCATCCAATCGATTCATTTACTCTTTTGAGGGACAGACGACATGAAACGGATTCTGATCACCGGCGGCGCCGGCTTTCTTGGATCGCACCTCTGCGAGAGGCTTCTCGCGGAGGGAGAGGAGCTCCTTTGCCTCGACAATTTTTACACCGGCAGCAAGGACAACATCCGCCATCTGCTGGGAAATCCCCATTTTGAATGCATCCGTCACGACATCATCAACCCGATTTACCTCGAAGTCGATCAGATCTACAACCTGGCCTGTCCGGCATCCCCCCTCCATTACCAGCACAACCCGATCAAGACGATCAAGACCAGCGTCATGGGCGCCATCAACACGCTGGGGCTGGCCAAGCGGGTGAAGGCCCGGATCCTCCAGGCTTCCACATCGGAGATTTACGGCGATCCGGAGGTCCATCCCCAACAGGAGGGCTACTGGGGCCGCGTCAACCCGATCGGGATCCGCAGTTGCTACGACGAGGGGAAGCGGGCCGCCGAATGCCTGATGATGGATTACCGCCGCCAGAACCATGTGGATGTGAAGATCGTCCGGATTTTCAATACCTACGGACCGCGAATGGCGGTTCATGACGGACGCGTCGTCAGCAACTTTATCGTCCAGGCCCTCAAGGGGGAGGAGATCACCGTTTACGGCGACGGTTCCCAGACCCGCTCCTTTTGTTATGTGGACGATCTGATCGAGGGATTGATCCGGATGATGAACTCCCCGGAGGGATTCACCGGCCCCGTCAACATCGGCACGCCGCGGGAATTTACCATCCTGCAACTGGCGGAAACCCTGATCCAAATGACGGGCTCCGCTTCACGGATCATCTTCAAACCCCTCCCCCAGGACGATCCGATCCAGCGGCGGCCGGACATTACGCTGGCCCGCGAAAAATTGGGCTGGGAGCCCCGGATCCAGCTTTCCGAAGGACTGGAGAAGACCATCGCCTATTTCCGGACGATGATCTGACGAACCTTAATTCTGTGAGGATGCGATGACGATGGAAAAGAGGATTCTCTGTATCGGCGCCGGTTATGTCGGCGGCCCCACGATGGCGATGATCGCCTCCCAATGCCCCCGCTGCCGGGTGACGGTGGTGGACATCAACCCCGAGCGGATCGCGGCCTGGAATTCCGACAACCTCCCCATTTACGAACCCGGGCTGGATGAGCTTGTCCGGGCGACGCGCGGCAGGAACCTTTTCTTCAGCACGGAAATCGAGCGGGGGATCCGGGAGAATGATATCATCTTTGTCAGTGTGAACACACCGACCAAGTCCTTTGGCCTCGGCGCCGGGATGGCCGCCGATCTCCAGTACTGGGAAAAGACCGCCCGCCAGATTCTGGAATTTTCGGAATCCTCCAAGATCGTCATCGAAAAGAGCACTCTCCCCGTGAAAACCGCGCTCGCGATGGAAAGAATCCTGAACTGCCGGGAGAACGGCATCTGCTTCGACATCCTTTCCAACCCCGAGTTTCTCGCGGAGGGAACCGCCGTCCACGATCTGGAAAAGCCGGACCGGATCCTGATCGGCTCACGGGAAACAGACAGCGGTCGGAAGGCCAGACAGACCTTGGTGGACATCTACGCAAACTGGGTTCCGAAAGAGAAGATCATCACCTCCAACATCTGGAGCAGCGAGCTCTCCAAACTGGTTTCCAACGCCTTCCTCGCCCAGAGGATCTCCTCGATCAACGCCATCTCCGCCCTCTGTGAAAAGGCGGAGGCGGATGTCGTCGAGGTATCCCGGGCCGTCGGCATGGACAGCCGCATCGGCCCAAAGTTTCTAAACGCCAGCATCGGCTTCGGCGGTTCCTGCTTCAAAAAGGATATCCTGAACCTCGTTTACCTCTGCCGGCATTACGGCCTCGACGAGGTTGCCGATTACTGGGAGAGCGTCGTTAAGATCAACGCCTACCAGCAGGAGCGCTTCATCCGGAACATGCTGGGGGCGATGTTCAACACCCTGGCCGGGAAGAGGATCTGTCTGTGGGGTTTCGCCTTCAAGGCGAACACGGGCGATACCCGGGAGAGCCCCGCAATCTTCATCGCCCGGCGGCTTCTCGAGGAACAGGCCGAAATCGTCGTCTCCGACCCGAAGGCCTTGAAAAACGCCCGCACCGACCTGACCGGAATCGAGGGCCGGGTCCATTATGTCGAGGATCCATCCCGCGCCGCAGAAGGCTGCCACGCCATCGCCCTGCTGACCGAGTGGGACCTGTACCGCAATCTCGATTTCCAGAAGATTTTTGACAGCATGGCCAAACCCGCCTTTATCTTCGACGGCCGGAACATCCTGGACCACCGCCGCTGCTTCGATATCGGCTTCAATGTTTACCCGGTCGGGAAACCGCCCCTGACGCACTTTTAAATGGATCGCTTCAACATCACCACCATTGGCGAAAAGATCACGGATGTTGATATTCAGCCGAAGGCCAAATCGAATGCATTCCGGATGAGTTCGATTCGATGCCCTGCGGGCAGCAGCTTCACCGCTACGACATCAAACCTTGCCAAGCGGTGGTGCAAATGGCGTTCCGTAAGATAATGGACCGATATCATTGAAATCTTCTTCTGCTTCTGATGACCGACGGCGAGTTGCGGATCTCCATACGCATCGGAGCGCCTGCTCTTGACCTCGACGAATACCAGCGTCTCCCCCTCCTCGGCCACAATATCAATCTCACCGAAAAGACATCGGTAATTTCGTTCAATGATCCGATAACCGGCTTCCGCAAGATAGGCCGCCGCCAGTTCTTCGCCCCTTTTCCCCGTGGAGATTCGCGTGAGCGACATGGTTGACTTCCCTAAAGTCAGAGCTGAAGCTTTTCATTGACCGGCAGATCGTCGATTCCGGAGACCCGGAAGGAGCGGCGGTGAATCTTGGAACGGCCGTATTTGAGGATCGCCTCCCGGTGCTCCCGGGTGCCGTATCCCTTGTTCCGGAGAAAATTGTACTGCGGAAACTGGCGGTGATACATCTCCA
>MNZQ01000099.1 GCA_001873745.1 Syntrophaceae bacterium CG2_30_58_14 | reverse complement strand
GGGGTCATAACCGCTATTCTCGCAAGCGGTTATTGCTCTGTCAATGACCGCTGCGAAGTTTCTCCACTGTGAGTAACCCAGGAGCATCTGAAGGTCACGGGCGCACCAAAATTCCGTTTCCGTGTCCGGAAACTTCCGGACCATTTCTTCGAAGCTGGAATGCAGCCGGACGACGATTTCCTTATCCATGAGCCCCCTCCTTTTCCCTGTAAAGCCTCATGCGGTGAACATCCTTGCCTTGGTCTCGATGAGCAAGTCGCGCGGGTTGCCTGCCGTTTGCAGCGCCGCCAGGCCGCCGGCCAATCTGACCTCCGGCGTCTGGAAGATCTGCGGGTTCTCCAGCCCTTCGGTGCCGCCGCGCTCGAACTGGCTGGCGATGGCCCGAATCGTGGCGGCGGCGCGTTGCGACAGGGTGTTCAGCCAGTCTTCGTTCTTGTAGGTGAAGGCCAGCGTACGGACGCGGCGTGTGCGGGGGTTCATGCCCCAGCCAAGTTCGGCCAGCACGTCGTAAAGGTCGTAGTCTTGCCGGTCATCCACCATCCGCACGACGGTCGGTGAATAGCCGGAGGTCACCAGGGTGTCGATGAGTTCCTGCCTGGACGGCGGGTCGATCCACCGCACCCGGAAGTCGTTCAGCGTGCGAACCTCCTGGACCAGGCGGGCAGCCAGGCGGGACTTGTACTCCTCGATGGGCACGGGCATGGCCTTGCCGTCCACGTCGGCGACGATGAAACGTCCGGCGTCGGTAATGTGAACGTCGAACCCCTCGACGCTGATCGTCGGTTCCGGAGGCGGGGGAGGGGGCGGGGGTTCGGAACCGCCGCCGGTGCGCGTCGGTTTGGTGATGAAGCCCTCGCCGAAGAGGCGCGTCGCGTCGGTGTAGTCGAGGTTGACGCGGCCCTTCTGGATTTCACAGGCGGCCAGGTAGCCGTCCTCGATGGCCTGGGCGATGTCGTACTCATAGGTCGGTTCGCCGAAGTAGGCGAGGTTGTTGGCGGTGATCTCGGCGTCGGCCCAAACCTCCCTCGTGACGCCATAGGGTGCGCGGGGATCGATAGGCCTTATTGGCTTGATGATGGCTCCCATTTCGGCGGCCAGCGGCAATGACTCCAGTGAATCTGTTTCGCTCTCCTCGGTCTGTCGCTTGAGGCTTTCCACCAATTGCCGGGGAGTTGCGGTGAGGCCGATCTGGACGGCGTTTCTGTTCCGCGTGAGCACCTGCGACCACTTTCCCCAGGCCGAGCGGTGGCACTCATCGATGACGATGTGCGTGAAGAAATCGCCGGGGTAGTGGGTGGTCAGGAAATTGGCGTCGCCGTTCTCGTTCTCGATGCCGAGGGTCTGGTAGGTGGCGATGTGGATGCGGGCGTTCTTGGCGTTGTTCGTGCCGTCCGGTTTGCGGTACACCTCGGCCGCGTCCGCGCCGAAGACGTTCTGGAAGGCCTTGAGGGCCTGGGTGCGGAGCTCGTCGCGGTCACAGACGAACAAGGCGCGGGTGAGCTGCCCAGCGTCGGAGATCCGCTTGAGCAGGTTGACGGCGATGAAGGTCTTGCCGGCGCCCGTGGCCAGGGAGAGGAGCGCGCGCTTGGGCTGCCTCGTCGACTCGCAGCGGGCGATTTTCTCCATGACGGCGCGGATCGCTGCGTCCTGGTAGTAGCGCCGGGCGCCTTCGCCGCCTGCGTACCGCTGCAAGAGCGGCCGGGCGGCCGGGGATTCAAGCGTGAAGCCCATGCCTCGTTCATATCGGGCGCGAAGCTCGGCCGGGGAAGGGAAAGCCGCGATCGGCTTGGGTGTGGAGGTGTATCCAGTGAAGCAGTCGAACTCGACGAATAGGTGGCCGTTGGACGTGAAGATGAATTGGACGTTGTGCCGTCGGCATTCGGCATAGCCTTTGGCTTGATCAAGGCCGTGACCGGGCGGGAGGTTTTCCTTCTTGGCCTCGATAAGGGCAAGGGCGACGGGCTGGGTGTCGACGTTCACCTTGACCCGAAGGACGTAGTCGATCTTTCCCCGCGACCGCCGCCGCGCCTTGCCGTTGATGATCTCGACCGTGCCTGCGGTCTCTTCCCGCCGAATGAGGTCCTCGGTCCAGCCGCATTTGTGAATAGCCGGGTCGATCAGTTTGGCTCTCGTATCGGCTTCGTTTAGAGGCATCGATCCTCACCGGGTCAGATTTATGGGTTATCGGAATCCAACAACCCATATGATAATGAAACTTTACACGCTGAACTTGGGTGGCAGGGGCGGATCCATGGCCAGGCCGTTGCCGGGCAGGATCATCAGCGTGGAGGTCCCGTGGGCAAGGATTCTGCGGTTTTCATCGGTGACCGTCGCTTCGGCATATCCGAGCGTTTTGCCCAGTTTGATCCGGCGACCTTTGGCGATGAGCTTGCCCGATACCGTCGGCGCAAGATAGTTCAGTTTCAAATCGACGGTGGTGGCGCCGGCGTTTGGGTCTTCAATCCCGCAAAATAACGCCCAGAAGGCAGCAGCGTCGATAATCGAAGCATAAACCCCGCCGTGAACGAAGCCGAACGGCTGCAAGTGCTTTTCGGCCAGGTTGATTTCAAGCAGGCTGAAGCCGAGCCCCACGTCCAAAAGCTTCATCGACAACAGCTCGAAATAGGGGCAACGGTTTACGAATTGCGTGACGCGTTCGATGTATTCAGGATTGAGTTTCTTCATGTTTTTATATACCCATATGCCCATTCGATATCCAGTTCCACGAGTTTCTGATGGGTTGGAATTCCGGCCTCGTTCCATCCCAGGATTTGGTAGTAATCCCGTTGAGCCATCTCCAGTTTGGCCGGATCAACCGAGATCTCCTTCAGCGGACCTTCCGCCGGCGAATCGAAGAATCTTCGGGGCAACTTGTCGTCATTTCTGGACATTCCCTCCCGGAGATTGAATATTCGCGCAAGGGTGATTCCCCGTTCAACGACATCGGCAAGCGGCCGGGAACCCATCGGCCATCCGGTAACCGCTTCCACGGCCGTTTCGATTTGCTGATGGCTCCAGGGCACAAAGACGCACATGCCGATGTAATTGGCCATATGACGCCAGAGGCCGACCTCGTACACCATCTGTGCTTTCCTTTGGCTTAATTCCGTCGTCGGCAACGTTTCCCATTTGACGATGTTCTTCTTGGCCCGATCATCCATGACTCCGGAGCAATGATCGGCTCCGGCGGCATGGACACTGTAATGCAATCCCATTCCCTGTTTGTAGCGGGGCTCATGCATGGGAAGTTCCAGACCTTTGACATGGATTGCATATTCGGAGGATCCTTTGCCGATTCGCTCAGACGCCTGCCTTGTCCCCTCCGCAAGGATATCTCCGAACCCTTTACGGAGGGCGATCCATTCAACCATCTCAACCATTGCCTCGGCATTGCCGAAGGTCAATTCAAGCCCGTCGGTCTCTTTTTGGGTTAAAATTCCCTTTTCATAACATTCCATTGCAAAGGATATGGAAACGCCGGTTGAAATCGTGTCGATGCCATGGCGCGCACAAATTTCATTGGCCTTCATCAGGGCCTCAATATTGTTCACACCGCAATTGGCGCCCAGGGCGCCGAGCGTTTCATACTCCGGCCCCCCATAGCGGATATCAACCTTCCAGGGTTTTTCAAGGCTCACGACCCTTTTACACCGGATGGGGCATGCATAACAGGTCTCCCTTTTCTTCACATAACCTTTTTCAAACAACTGCTGAGGGGTGATCTGTTCCACGCCGGGAAAGCTGCCGCCTCTAAAGTTTTTAATCGGCAAATTCCCGGAGCGCTCGTATTGCCGCATGGTGGATCCCGTGCCGATACGGTAATGGCCGGATGCCTTTTCCTTGAAGTTTTTTCCCATCCACCGGGCAAGCTCCATCATTTTCTGTGGATCAGCCACTTCAGGCGGGGTTTCGCCCCGGACGGCAATGGCCTTCAATTTCTTGGAGCCCATGACGGCGCCGAGCCCGGTTCGTCCGGCGACATGGGTAATGTCGTTAGCAATACAGGCATAGCGGATCAGTTTTTCTCCACCGGGGCCGATCAATGCGGTCCGGATTTTATCGCTGCCAAGCTCCTTCTTGATGGCCGCATCGGCATCGGCTGTTTCCAGGCCCCATAAATGGCCGGCCTCGCGGATTTCAACTTTGCCATGGTTGATCCAGAGATAAACAGGAACCGACGACGCCCCTTCCACGATGATGGCGTCATATCCGGAACGCTTGAGTTCGGCGCCCCAGAATCCTCCAGCCTCCGCTTCCCCAAATCCGCCCGTCAAGGGTGATTTTGCGCCGACGCTGTTTCTTCCGCTTCCCGGCAGAGGATGTCCGGTCAACGGGCCGAGGGCGAAAATGAGCTTGTTGTCCGGACCCAGCGGGTCTATCCCCGGGGAAAGTTCGGTCAGCAGCGTATGGACAATGATTCCCCGGCCGCCGAGATAATGTTTGTAATAATCTTCGGATGGCGTTTCGACGGAGTGACGCCGGGTCGACAGATTGATGCGAAGAATTTTCCCATTGTATCCAAACATGATTTTATCTTTTGCTGATCGGGTATTGCGTAATTTTGGTGGAAACATATGGCGAACGGCCTCGCGTGTCAATGAGATATTTTGTACCGACCTGCAAATAGCAGATCGGGTCGGTGAATGGCAGGATATCGCGGGTACCCCATTTCTTGTCTTGAACGGAAGCGGCAAATCTGATAGACGCCCAATCATGGACAAAACCGTTTTTTCGACAGCACACCGCCGTTTGTGGAAGCTCTTCCCGCGGGAGGCGCGGGCATGAGGGCGATCTTCCTCGCCGACGCCCATTTGAAAGGCCCCGGCGATCCCGCCCATCCGAAGCTGATCCGTTTTTTCGGCCGGCTCCGGGGGAGGGGGGATAACGACGGCCGATCGATATCTGCCGATGCGCTTGTTGTGGATCTCCTGATCATTGCCGGCGATTTCTTCGATTTCTGGTTCGGGAGAGGGGATGCCGTCTATCCCGGTTTCCAGGCGGTGATCGACAGAATCGCAGCCTTGAAGAAGCAGGGCGTCCGCGTCTGCCTCTGCGAGGGGAACCACGATTTTTTTCTGGGCGATTATTTTACAGGAAGGCTTGGGATCGAGGTCTATCCGGAATGGGCGGAGTTTGAAATCGACGGCCTCCGGGTTCTCGTTTCCCACGGGGATACCGTGGACCGGGGCAACCGGAAATATCTGGCGCTCCGAAGATTCCTGCGAAGCCACTTTTCCCGTGCTCTTCAGCGGTTGCTGCCGCTGAAACTGCTCTGGCGGCTGGCCCGTCTCAGTTCGCGAATGAGCAAGAGAATTTCCGGGATGTCCGAGGAGCGTCTGGCGGAAATCATGCACCGGTTTGCCCTTGGGAAATTTCAGGAAGGATACGATGCCGTGATCCTCGGCCATTGCCATAAACCGATTCTCCGCGAGGCGCTTTACGACGGAAGACGAAAGACCTTTGCGACGCTGGGCGATTGGATTGCCAACGACTCCTACCTCTCTTGCGATGACGGCCGCTTTTTAATGAATCGCTTTTTGCAGGGGAAGTGAGGGGCGCCATGGGGGCAAGATTCGCCGTGGATTGCAACCTGGGTAAACTGGCAAAGTGGCTCCGGATTCTCGGGTATGACACCCTTTATGAACGCGGGAATGCAGATCGGAGCTTTCTCAGGAAGGCCGCGGAGGAGGGGAGGATCGCCCTGACCCGCAAGCGCGATCTCGCCCGTCTCTCCCCTCCGGGGCGTCTCGTCGTGGTGAAAGCCGACCATGTCGTCGGGCAGATCGGCGAGGTTTTGGAGACGCTGGCGCTGGCGCCGGATCCGGCAAGAAGGATGACCCGCTGCCTGCGCTGCAACGAGCTTATGGAAGAGGTCGCCAGGGAACGGGTGGAAGGCCTCGTTCCGGCCTATATCTATGAAAGATACCCACGGTTTCAAAGATGTCCCTGCTGCAACGGAATCTTCTGGCCGGGAACGCACCGCCGGCATATCGAAGAGGCCCTCAGGAAGCGCAGTCCCGATCGTCGCCCTTGATCTTTTCGATGGCGTGCTGAAGGGCGGGCAGCACAACAGCGAGATTTTCCATCGCGCCTTTTGGACTGCCGGGAAGGTTGATGATCAGGGTCCGGCCGCGAATACCGGCCACGGCGCGGGAAATCATCGCGTGGGGGGTGATGGCCGCGCTCCGGCGTCTCATCTCTTCCGCCATTCCCGGGATCTCCCGATCGAGCACCTCCCGCGTCGCATCCGGCGTTACATCCCGCGGGCTGACGCCGGTGCCGCCCGTCGTCAGGATCAGGTCGGTTTTCTCCCCATCGCTCCATTCGATCAGGGTCTGGCGGATCAACTCCTTTTCGTCGGGGATGATCCGCTGGCCGACAATCTCCATTCCCATTTGCTGGAGGAGTCCGACGATCTCCGGTCCGCTTGCGTCCTTGCGCTCGCCTCGCGATCCCCGGTCGCTGATTGTGATGACGACAGCCTTGAAGCCCATTTCAACCTTCCGCTTCTTTTTTCGATTCAGCGATGATCTTCTCCGCGATGTAAGACGGGACCTCCTCATAATGGGAATGCTCATAGGTGAAGGTTCCGCGGCCGCTCGTCATCGAACGCAGATCCGGGGCGTATTTGAGGATTTCAGAACGGGGGACCTGTCCCTTGATGATCTGATGGCGGCTAAATGAATCCATTCCCAGAACCTTGCCCCGGCGGCTGTTCAGATCGCCGATGACATCGCCCATGTACTCGTCCGGGATCTCGATCGAAATGTTGACGATGGGTTCGAGAAGGGTCGGTTGGCATTCGAGAATCCCCTTCTTGAAGCCGAGCGAGCCGGCAATCTTGAAGGCCATTTCCGAGGAATCGACCGTATGGTATGAACCGTCCGTCAGGGAAACGCGAAGATCAACGACCGGATAGCCGGCAACGACGCCCTCCGCCATCGCCTCCACAATCCCCTTTTCCACGGCCGGACGGTACTGCTGGGGGATCACCCCCCCGACGATCCGGTCAACGAATTCGAAGCCGCTTCCCCTGGGGAGCGGCTCGATATCCAACCACGTGTCGCCGAACTGACCGCGTCCGCCGGACTGCTTCTTGTAGCGTCCCTGGACGGTGGTCTTCCCCTTGATCGTCTCCTTGTAGGGAACCTTCGGGGTCCTCAGACTCACCTCCAGGCCGAATTTCCGCTTCATTTTTTCGACAACCACTTCGATGTGGACCTGGCCCAGACCGGAGAGGATCATCTCCCGTGTCTGGTCATCGCGATGGAACGTGAGGGTGGGATCTTCGTCGATCAGGCGGTGGATCGAGGAGACGAGCTTGTCCTCATCGCCCCGCGATTTCGCCTCCACGGCAAAAGAGATGACGGCCGGAGGGGGTTCGACCTTGGGGTAGAGGATGGGCGATTTTTCGGCGCACAGGGTGTCCCCGGTTGCGGTCTCCTTCAATTTGGCGATGGCCGCAATGTCGCCGGGGATAAGTTCTTCGACCGGTTTCTGGATTTTCCCTTCGAGGAAGAAGAGGCTGGCGATCCGCTCCGTTGTCTTGCGCGAAGCGTTGAAGAGGCTGAGGTCGGATGTAAGCGTACCCGAATAGACGCGGAAGAGGGTGAGGCGGCCGGCGTAGGGATCGGCGATGGTCTTGAAGACCAGCGCTGAAAACGGCGCCGATTCCTCCGGCAGCCGGATTTCCTCTTCCCCGGTTCCCGGTCTCTTCCCGGAGACGCCGCCGCGGTCCACAGGCGAGGGGAAGTAACGGGTGATGGTGTCGAGGAAGGGGTGGATGCCGATGTTCTTGATCGCCGATCCACAGACGACGGGGATCAGGGCGCCGGCGGCGACCCCTTTCCGGAGCCCGGCCAGCAGATCCTCGGGGCTCAATTCGCCGCTTTCGAGATATTTGTTCATCAGGTCATCGTCGGTCTCGGCGATATCTTCGATCAGGATCTCCCTGTATTTCTGAACGGTTTTAGACATATCCGCTGGAATGTCGATAGCTTTTGCTGTTCTTTTCTGATCGTCGTACAGGAAGGCCTTCATGGAGGTCAGATCGACCACCCCGGAAAAGGCGTTCTCTGCGCCGATTGGAAGGGAGCAGAGCGTGACCTTCTTTCCCAGGCGGCGCCGGATGCTTTCGACGGCCTTTTCAAAATCCGCCCGCTCCCGATCCATACGGCTGATGAAAAGAAGTCGGGGAAGATGAAACTCCTCCAAGTATTCCCATACCTTTTCCGTCTGAAATTCGACGCCTGCGACGGCATCGACGAGGACCACCGCCCCGTCAACGATCCGGAGACAACTTTTTGTGTCAAATGCAAAATTGGAATCACCCGGCGTGTCGATCATGTTGATCCGGTGCTTATCCCAATCGATGTGGTTCGTTGCGGCGCTGATGGAGATGTGTCTCTTCTGTTCCTCCGGTTCATAGTCCATGGAGGAACTCCCTTCATCCACGCGGCCGGGTCTGTCGGTCTTGCCGGCGACGTAGAGCATCGATTCGCACAGGGTGGTTTTTCCCGTCCCCCCGTGGCCGAGAACAGCCAGATTTCTTATCGAATTTGATTCATATTTTGCCATGAACTCTCCTTTCTGATGAGACGGAACCCGAACTCAGAATCTTCCATTCTATGTGCTTGAGGTCTTTAGCTTAACCGTCGCTTCAAAGTCAAGACAAATCTGGACCGAAATCAACGCTTGACTTTAAAGGCAATTATGATATTTTCCGACAACTGTTTCGTGTCGCCGCCGCTCATGAGGAGCAGGAAAAAGAGGAGTTTCGATGTCGAAGAATTTCTATACGCTCCTGATTCTTCCGAAGAAAGACAGTTCCGCAAAGAAAATAAGCCTCTCCAGTACACTGGTCAAGGGCGTATCCATATTCATGACGGGCCTCATCCTGTTCGTGATGTATATTTCCTATGATTATATCCACATTCGCAGGGAACAGGCCGAACTGAAACGCATGAAACTTGAGACGGCTGAACAGAAAAAACAGATCGAGGGGCTCGTGACCAAGGTGGACCAGTTTGCTGTAAAAATGGACGAGTTGAGGCAGTTTGACAAGAAGATCCGGATCATGGCGAATCTGGTCACGGGCAAGGATAAGGAACAACTCCTGGGGATCGGCGGCCCCGCGAGCGAGGAGAATCGCCTGCGCTCCCGAATGGCCGCCGATGACAAGGCGATGATCGCCGGGGTCGGCCGTCAAGTTGACCGCCTGATGGGCGATGCGCTCTCCCGGGAACAGAGTTTTGCGGACCTTCTGGCCTACCTGAAGGAGAAGAAATCGCTCCTGGCCTCAACCCCTTCCATCTGGCCTGTAGTCGGCTGGGTAACATCCGAATTCGGTCAACGGACATCCCCCTTCGGCGGCGAGAGGGAATTTCACAAGGCGATTGATATCGCGACACGGCTTGGAAAGCCGATCCAGGCGCCGGCCGACGGCATTGTTGCGGAGGTGGCCTTTCGGCATGACGTGGGGCAGATGGTCCGGATCGATCACGGACACGGCATTTCAACGTTCTATGGCCACCTCTCCAAGGCGGTCGTCCGGACCGGGGCAACGGTCCACAAGGGGGATCGGATCGGGTATGTGGGAAATACGGGCCGCAGCACCGGATCCCACCTTCACTACGCTGTCATGTTGAACGGCGTTCCGATCAATCCGAGGAAGTATCTGAATTGAGGTCCGACGGAAGCATGATGTCCGCCCAGTAGAGAGCCCAATCCACCGGTCATGGCGCCGGTTTTTTTTTAAGGAATGTTATGATCAGTTTAATTCTCAGGAAGATGTTTGGAAGCAAAAACGAGCGGGAGATGAAACGCCTCTCCCTGATTCTTTATGAGATCAATCAGCTTGAGCCGGCCATGGCGGCGGCGACCGATGACGAACTCAAGGCCAAAACCCCCTATTTCCGCGACAAGCTGCAAAACGGCGCCGAGCCGGACGATATCCTTGTCGAGGCCTTTGCCGTCGCCCGGGAGGTCTCCCGGCGAACGGTCGGGATGAGACCCTTTGACGTCCAGATCCTCGGGGGACTGGTTCTGCACGAGGGGAAGATCGCCGAGATGAAAACAGGCGAGGGGAAGACCCTGGCTGCGACGATGCCCCTCTACCTGAACGCGCTGACCGGGAAGGGCGTCCATCTGGTGACGGTCAATGACTATCTGGCCCAGAGAGATGCCGCGTGGATGGGGCCGATCTACAATTTTCTCGGCATGGGCGTCGGCGTCATCGTTCACGGGATGGATGACGATGAACGGCGCACCGCCTATCACGCCGACATCACCTACGGGACCAACAACGAGTTCGGATTCGACTATCTGCGCGACAACATGAAGTTCAACCTCGAGGAATATGTGCAGCGCGACTTCCATTATGCCATCGTGGACGAGGTGGACAGCATCCTTATCGACGAGGCGCGGACGCCGCTGATCATCTCCGGACCTTCCGATGAGTCGACCGACAAGTACAACCGGGTCAACCAGGTGATCCCGAACCTGCGCAATGAGAAGGATTATACGGTCGAGGAGAAGAGCCGCACCGTCGTCCTGACCGAAGAAGGGGTGGCCCGGGTCGAGGGTTATCTCAAGGTGCAGAATCTCTATGAACCCCAGAATATGGAGCTCCTCCACCATGTCAACCAGGCCCTCCGCGCCCATACCCTCTTCAAACGGGATGTCGATTACCTCGTCAAGGAGGGGAAGGTCATCATCGTGGATGAATTTACCGGCAGGGTGATGCCGGGAAGGCGTTACAGCGATGGTCTCCATCAGGCGCTCGAGGCGAAGGAGCACGTCAAGGTCGAACAGGAAAATCAGACGCTCGCGTCGATCACCTTCCAGAATTATTTCCGTATGTATGAAAAACTGGCGGGGATGACCGGTACGGCCGATACCGAGGCGGAAGAATTCGGCAAGATCTACAGGCTGGAGGTCCTTGTCCTTCCGACAAACATGCCGATGATTCGCGAGGATCATACCGATGTGATCTACAAGACCGAAAAGGAGAAATTTGCGGCGGTCATCGAGGAGATCAAACAGTTGCATGAGGCGAAAAGGCCGGTCCTCGTCGGAACCATCTCCATCGAAAAATCGGAGCTCTTGAGCAAATACCTGACTCGGACGGGCGTTAAACACCACGTTTTAAATGCAAAAAATCATGAAAGGGAAGCGGAGATCGTCGCCCAGGCCGGCCAGCCCGGTCAGGTGACCATCTCCACGAACATGGCGGGGCGCGGTACGGATATCAAGCTGGGAGAGGGAGTGGCCGACCTCGGCGGCCTCCATATCCTGGGAACCGAGCGGCATGAAAGCCGCCGGATCGATAACCAGCTTCGCGGCCGTTCGGGACGTCAGGGCGATATGGGATCGTCCCGCTTTTACCTCTCTCTGGAAGACGACCTCCTGCGGATCTTCGGCGCCGAGAGAATCTCCAGCATCATGGACCGAATCGGCATGGAAGAGGGGCAGCCGATTGAACACCGGCTGATCTCAAAGGCGATCGAAAACGCCCAGAAGCGTGTTGAAGGGCAGAATTTCGATATCCGCAAGCACCTGCTGGAATATGACGACGTCATGAACCGCCAGCGGCAGGTGATCTACGAGCAGCGCAAGAAGGTCCTCAAGGGAGAGGCGCTCTGGGACGATGTGGAAGAGATGCTGGAAGAGATGGTTGAGGGGATGGTTCCGGAGTATGTCGATGAGAAACGCCATCCGGAGGAGTGGGATCTGCAGGGTCTGAATGAGAGAATCTCTCAGCATTTCACGCTGAAGCTGAATCTCGCCGAGACGGGCCGTGAACTCGGTCCAGATGCGATCCGGGAGCGGATCGCCACGGAGGTCAAGACGCTCCTCCGAAACAAGGAGACGGAGTACGGGAAACCGATGATGGATTACCTGATGAAGGTGATCATGCTCCAGTCCATTGATTCGCAATGGAAGGAAAATCTCCTCGCGATGGACCATCTCAAGGAGGGGATCGGTCTGCGGGGATACGGTCAGAAGGATCCGGTCCGCGAGTATCAGAAAGAGGGTTACGACATGTTCATGGAGATGATCACCCGCATCAAGGAGGATATCGTCGAAAAACTCTGTCTGGTTCAGATCCGCCGCGAGGAGGAAGTGGAGCGGATCGAGGAGAAGCAGCGGCAGCATTACATCATGTCGCGGGGAGAGGACACGCCGGCATCGGCAACGGTCAGAAGGGAAACGGCCAAGGTCGGCCGGAACGAACCCTGTCCCTGCGGCAGCGGGAAAAAATACAAGAAATGCTGCGGCCAATAGATATGAACGGGGACACCTTGCGGCAAGGTGTAGTTTGCGGGGACACCTTGCGGCAAGATGTCCTCTTGCGGAGGGCGTATGAAACCAGCGGATGAACATCGGGTTCCCGGATTTCTCGCAAATGGGATCCACACAGGGATTAAGCCGAATGGCGACAGGGATCTTGCGCTCATCCTTTCGACGCGACCGGCGACGGCGGCCGGGGTGTTTACGACGAACTGTTTCAAGGCGGCGCCGGTCCTTCTCGATATGGAGCGGATCCGCTCCGGGGTGGCGCAGGCGGTGATCGCCAACAGCGGGGTCGCCAACGCAGCGACCGGGACGGAAGGTCTTGCGGACGCGCTGAGCGTTTCGCGCGCCGCCTCCATCGAGCTCGGGATTGCCGATGAAACGGTTCTAGTGGCGTCAACCGGCGTTATTGGCCAGCGCCTGCCGCTGCAAAAGATTACCGGCGGGGTGAAGAGGCTGGCGGCCGGTCTCCGTGATGGCGGGATTCCGGATGCGGAGGCGGCGATCATGACGACGGACCGTTTTCCAAAAATCGCCTCCCGAAAAGGGGTCATCGGAAAGAAGGAGGTTACCCTGTGCGGCATCGCCAAGGGGGCGGGGATGATCCAGCCGCATATGGCGACGATGCTTGCCTTCATCATGACCGACGCCGCGATCGCCCGGGATGCCCTCGATCATGCGTTTCGACAGTCGGTCGCCGGCAGTTTCAATGCGATCAGCGTGGACGGCTGCATGAGCACGAACGATACGGCCGTGATCCTCGCGAACGGCGTTGCCGGGAATCGTCCGCTCCGACGTGGTTCCCGATCTCTGGGGGTTTTCGGAGAGCTCCTCTCGGATCTGCTCTCCGAACTCGCCCGCGGGCTGGTCCGCGACGGTGAGGGGGCGACCAAGGTGATCGAGATCACGGTTGCGGGAGCGCGGACGCTCCGGGATGCTGAGCGGGTCGCCTATGCGGTCGCCAATTCAAATCTGGTCAAAACGGCCTTTTTCGGCGGAGATCCGAACTGGGGCCGAATCATCTCCGCGGCCGGGTCTGTCGGTATCGATCTCCCCGTCGGTCAGGTCCG
>MNZQ01000051.1 GCA_001873745.1 Syntrophaceae bacterium CG2_30_58_14 | reverse complement strand
TGTCGCCGTGGCATGCCCGAGCTGCGCCAAGATGCTCTCCGACGCCGTCAAGACGGAGGGGCTGGAAGACGCCCTGGAAATCCTGGGCATCGCCGAAATCATCGAGAGGGCCAGGGCCAAGTAAAGAGAGGAGACGGAATGGAAAAAGAAGATATCCTGGAAAAAGTCTATGAAACAGCCAAGAGGTATGAGCTTAAAAGTGGAGGCTGCGCACAATGCACCATTGCCGCCATCTTTGATGTTCTGGGTGAAGAAGATGAAGGGGTATTCAAGGCCGCAACGGGAATGGCCGATGGTGTGGGACTCACCGGAGATGTCCATTGTGGAGAGATAAAAGCCGCATTTAAGGCGGGTATGCCTGAAAAATGTTCGACGGCGATAGGATGCCACAGTCGCAATCAAGCAGATCGGCACGCTGCTCTGTCATCCTGAAAGGAGATTTTTTCTCGTCGTGCTTTTTTGGACGGTCCAACCTCCGGAATCGAGGTTGGACCGTCCCGGTCCGGTTGGGGTGCTGGGACACCCCGTTTCAGCATAAATTTTCCCTACATGAAAATGTTGACCGATTCCCGCGCGATCAGCAGGAAAGAGCGCGGGAAGATGCCCATGTGGAAGAGCGCCCAGATGCTGATACCAATCACGACCGCATAGGCCGGAGAGAGATCCAGTCTGCCGATCTCGCCTTCCGGTTCCTTGAAATACATGTACATGATGACCCGGAGGTAATAGTAAGCGGCCACCACGCTGTTGAGTACGCCGATGACCGCCAACCCGTAATACCCGGCTTTGATGGCGTCGCTGAGGACATAAAACTTGCCCATGAAGCCGGCAAGGGGCGGGACGCCCGCCAGCGAGAGCAGAAAAACGCTCATCGCCAGCGCGATCATCGGGTGTCTTGTCGCGAGGCCCGCATAGGATTCGATGCCGGTATTGGGCGCCTCTTTCCGACCCAAAAGGATGACGACCGCAAAGGCCCCGATGTTCATGAAGCTGTAAACGAGGAGATAAAAGAGGATGCTCGCGGAGAAAACCCTGTCGCCGACGGCGAAGGCGATCAGAATGTATCCGGCATGGGCGATGCTGGAATAGGCAAGCATCCTTTTGATATCGTTCTGCATCAGGGCGGTGATGTTTCCCAGGGTCATCGTCAGAACGGCGATGATCCACAACAGGCCGGACCATTCCGTCAGAAAGGGGTAGAGGGCCGTGTAGAAGACCCGGAGAAATGCGCCGAAGGCCGCGGCCTTCACACCGGTCGCCATATACGCGGTGATGGAGGTCGGGGCGCCCTCATAGACATCGGGCGTCCACATGTGAAAGGGGACGGAGGCGGTCTTGAAACCGAACCCGACGATGAGCAGGGCCATCCCCGCCATGAAGGCGGGCGTAATCAGGAAGTTTCCGGAGGTGACGTAACGCGCAATTTCGCGGACATCCAGTATGCCGGTCGTGCCGTAGATGAGCGCGATGCCATACAGCAGAAACGCGGTGGCAAAGGCCCCCAGCAAAAAGTACTTGAGCGAGGCCTCCGCCGACCGGGGATTGCCGATCAGGAGGCCGCAAAGGACATAGATTGCGATAGACATGACCTCCAGGCCGATGAAGATGGTGACGAAATGGTTGGAGGAAACCATGATCATCATGCCCAGGATGCCGAACAGCATGAGCGCGTAATATTCGCCTTTGATCATCTCTTCCCGTTCAACGTACCGAAGCGACAACAGCGTCACAAGAAGCGAAATCACCAGCGCCAGGGCCTTGAAAAAAATGCCGAAGTTGTCGATCGTGTAAAGTCCGTTAAAGATGTCAATGTCGCTGTTCCATAACCGGCAGGTCAAAAAAAGCGCGAGACCTGCGCCGATCAGCGACAGGCCGCCCGCAAGGCGCCCGATATCGTTCTTCCGGCGAAAGGCGGACAAAAGTAAAATGAAAACAGCCGAGAGCGTAATCACAATCTCCGGCATGATCCAACCGAAGGCCAGTTCCGGTTTCATGACAACCATCATTTCCTACCTTTCATCTCCATGGAACCGGGCCCGCCGGATTGCTGCTCGCAATTTTCGTCTGCATGTTTTGGAGATAGCCTGCGGCCGTTGCGTCGATCTTTCGGAAGAAAGCCTGGGAATAGAGTCCCATGAAAAATATGAAAAAGACAATCGCGCAAAGGATGACTGTTTCCCTTTTCGTAATGTCTTTCAAACCTCTATTCTCCTCCTTCGTAATCTGTCCGAACATGACGCGCTGGAACATCCACAGCATATAAACCGCGCCCAGAATAACACCCGTGGCGGCCAGCACCCCATAGCTGATGTTGCTTCGGAAAGCGCCGAGCAGGATCAGAAATTCGCCCACGAAGCCGTTTGTGCCGGGCAGCGCGATGGAGGAGAGCGTGATGATCATGAAAAAAACGGCCAGCCTCGGCATGACTTTGGAAAGCCCGCCGAAGTCGGCGATCATCCGCGTGTGCCGTCTTTCATAGATCATGCCGACGACGAGGAACAGCCCCCCCGTGCTGATGCCGTGATTGAGCATCTGGTAGATGCCCCCTTCCAGCCCCTGCATGTTGAAGGCAAAGATGCCAAGCATCACATACCCCAGGTGGCTGACCGATGAATAGGCGATCAGCCTTTTCATGTCGGTCTGCATGATGCACATGACGGCGCCGTAGATGATCCCGACGAGCGCGAGAATGGAGATCAGCGGCGTCGCGGCTAAGGCGGCCTGCGGGAAGAGGGGAATGGCAAACCTCAGGAATCCATAAGTCCCCATTTTCAGCAAGACGCCGGCCAGAATGACGCTGCCTGCCGTGGGCGCCTCCGTATGGGCGTCGGGCAACCACGTATGAAAGGGGAACATCGGCACCTTGATGGCGAAGGAGACGGCAAAGGCGGCAAAGAGCCAGTATTGCTTCATGACCGGGATGTTCGCCTTGTAGAGATCCAGCAGGTTGAAGGTATAGAGCCCCGTATCGCGGCCGAAGTGGAAATAGAGGGCCATGATCGCCAGAAGCATCAGCACGCTGCCCACCATCGTAAAGAGAAAAAACTTGATGGCCGCATAAATCCGGCGCGGGCCGCCCCAGACCCCGATGAGGAGGTACATGGGCACCAGCATCAGCTCCCAGAAGATGTAAAAGAGAACGAGATCGAGCGCGCAGAGGGCGCCGAGCATGGCCGTTTCCAGAAGCAGGAACGACGCATAGTATTCCTTTACCTTATCCGTGATCGAGTTCCAGGAACAGAGCACGCACAGCACGGTGAGGAAGGTGGTCAAAAGCACCAGCAGCATGCTGATGCCGTCCGCACCGAGGACGTAGCCGATGCCGTATTCGGGAAACCAATCGAGGTTTTCCATGAACTGCATCCCTGCCGTTTTTTCATTAAATTGGAAGAACAGTGGGAGGGAGAGACCAAATTCCAGAATCGTCCAGACGAGCGTAAAAACCTTGATCAGAAGGGGGTTTTTCCGCGGCAGCAGTATCAAAACAAGCGCAACGGCAAGGGGTAAAAAAATAATTGTGCTGAGCAGAGGGAATAATACCATGTCCATTCACCGATCCATGATCCAATTTCAACTTCTAAAACATCGGTATTACAACGAGATAACCGATCACGATCACGGCGCCGAGGATGACGGCGAGGGCATATTCCTGAACGTAACCGGTCTCTAAGCGTCTTAATCGTCCGCCCGCCCGTTCCACGACAACGGCCATGCCGTTGACGACGCCTTCGATCATGCCATTGTCCACCACCTTGAGGAGCAGGGCGCCTGCCTTCAGGGTTCCCCGGACAAAGAGCAGCTCATAAAACTCATCCACGAAATACTTGTTATGGACGGCGCGATAGAGTCGCGAGAAGGTTGCCGTAAAGAGTCCCGGCAGCTCCGGCCGCTTGACGTAAAGGATGTAGGCCAGGGCTATTCCGAAAAGGGCGATCATCACGGAGGCCGCCATCAGGGTCATTTCCAGTGAGCCGTCGTGCCCCGCCGTTTCCGTTGTAGAAGCCCAGGCCGTACCGATCCAATCCAAACCGCCCGCTGTGGTTGACGCAGGCGTTGCCGAACCGAAAACCGGGGCCAGAAAGTGTTCGATCGCGTTATTCCCTCCCAAGAGGGAAGGAATGCCCACGTAACCGCCGACCAGGGATAAAAAGGCCAGGATCGTTAGCGGGATGGTCATGACCTTGGGGGATTCGTGGAGATGATGTTGGGTTTCCGCGGAGGCGCGACACTCTCCGTGAAAGACGGTGAAGAAAAGCCGGAACATGTAGAAGGCGGTCATCCCTGCCGTCACGGCGGCCAGGAGCCAGATCAGCGTATGGCCCTGGGAAGAGCTGAAGGCCTTCCAGAGGATCTCGTCCTTGCTGAAGAATCCTGAAAATCCGGGCATCCCGGAAATGGCCAGGCAGGCGATAAAAAAGGTCCAGTAGGTGACGGGGATTTTCTTTCTCAATCCCCCCATGTTTCGCAGGTCCAGCTCCCCGCTCATCGCGTGCATCACGCTTCCCGCCCCCAGGAAGAGGAGCCCCTTGAAAAAGGCGTGGGTCATCAGATGGAAAATGCCCGCCGCATAGGCGCCCACGCCCATGGCCACGAACATGAAGCCCAACTGGCTGATGGTGGAATAGGCGAGGACCTTCTTGATATCATTCTGGGCGAAACCGATGGAGGCGGCAAAAAACGCCGTCAATACGCCGATCAGCGCGACAATGATCATGGTCTCGGGCGCCATGCTGTAGAGGAAATTAAGACGGGCGATCATATAGACGCCCGCCGTGACCATGGTCGCCGCATGGATCAGCGAACTCACCGGCGTCGGCCCTTCCATCGCGTCGGGCAGCCAGACGTAAAGGGGGATCTGCGCCGATTTTCCGACGGCCCCGACAAAAAACAGCAGGGTGATCAGCGTAACGACGTCGCCGTTCAGCAGATGGGCGCTCTTCTGGATCTCTCCGAAATTCAGCGTCCACACCCCCTCGGCCCCCAGGCTGACAAAGAGCAGAAAGATGCCCAGCAGAAAACCGAAGTCTCCGATCCGATTGACAATAAATGCCTTTTTGCCGGCGGTTGCCGCCGAATCTTTTTCATACCAGAAGCCAATCAGCAGATAGGAACACAAACCCACCCCTTCCCACCCCACGAACATCAGCAGCAGATTGTTCCCCGTCACTAAAAGAAGCATCATGAAGACGAAGAGGTTCATGTAGATGAAAAATCGCTTGAACCCGGGGTCACCGTGCATATACCCGATGGAATAGACGTGGATCAGAAAACCCACCCCCGTGACCACAAGGCACATGATCACCGAAAGGGCGTCGATTCTAAAACCGATCGGCACACGAAATTCGCCCGAGGCGATCCAGGTGTAGAGGTCCGACTCAAAGACCCTGGCCGCCGCCGGCATCTCCAGAAACTGGAAAAAAACGGCGAGGGATGCCAGGAAGGAGAAAAAAATCGCAAGGCAGGCGACCCAGGAAACAAAACTCAGGGAGGTTCGCCTTCCGGAAAAAGCGTTGATGATGAATCCCAATGCCGGGAAACAGGGTATCAGCCAGATATAATCAGCCATGAATGTACTTCCTCATTCTGTTTTTCAGCCTTTCAACAGGTTGACCTCATCGGCGTTGACCGTTCCCTGAAGACGGAAGACCATCACAAAGATGGCCAGACCCACGGCGGCCTCCACGGCGGCGACGGTCATGATGAAAAAAACGAACACCGCTCCATCCATGGAGGAAAAAGCGTTGCCGGAGGCGATGAATGTTAGATTAACCGCGTTTAACATGAGTTCGATGCACATGAAGATGACGATCACATTTCTTCGGGTGATCGCGCCGATCGCCCCGATCGAAAAAATGATGCCGCACAACACCAAACACAAGCCGGAAGGGATTTCCTGAAACATTTCTTTCTCCTATCGATTTACCCTATCTGCAGGCGGCTCCCTTTATCTCTTCCGTTGAAGAGGAATTTTTATTCTGACCCATGACCCCTCACCCCTAACCCCGCCGGCCTTTATTTGTTCCTTTTGGCAATGACGACGGCCCCCACAATGCCGATCAGAAGCAGGATCGACGCAACCTCGAACGGAAAGAGGTACTGGCCGTAGAGCAGGGCCCCCACCGTTTTTGCATTCCCCGCAGCGGCGACCGCATCGGCCGGATAGTCGCCGACCCTGGCCGTCATCCGGTAAAAAAGCGCGCCGAAGAGCAATTCGACGAGCAGGATGACCATGAGCAGCGCCGCGGCCATCTTTTTTCCGAGTGACCAGGATGCCTTGGTTGTCTCTTCCCTATTCCCCTTGTCCATGTTGACCATCATGATCACAAAGAGGATCAGCATCATGATAGCGCCCGCATAGACCATGACCTGGGCCACCGCGATGAACTGGGCATTGAGCAGCAGATAAATTATGGCCATCGCAAAGAAGGTGACGATCATCCACAGCGCGCTGTGGATGGGATTTTTCCGGGTTGCCATCAGTACGGAAGAGACGATGACCACAAGCGCCGCAATCATGAACAGTATGAACTTGAATCCTATGGCATCCATCTTTTCATCCTTTGGCGGAAAGCAGGCTTTCCTTCGTCAGCCGAAAATCTTTCCTTGCGTAATGAACATACTCGTAGTTCTGCCCCAATTTGATCGCATTGACCGGACAGGCCTCCTGGCAGAAGCCGCAGAAGATGCATCGGAGCGCGTCGATTTCGTATCTTCCCGGATAACGGGAACCGTCTTCCCGCTCCCGGATTTCCAGCGTGATGCAGTGCGAAGGACACACGGCGACGCATAACCCGCAGGCCACGCAGGCGGTCTCGCCCTTCTCATTTCTTTCAAAGTAGTGCATGCCCCGCCAGCGGGGGGATATCGCCCTTTTTTCCTCCGGATACCGTATGGTAACCGGTTTGGAAAAAAACATCTTCAGGGTTAGCCGAAGCCCTTTCAGCAGCGGGAGTATCATATTGGCCTCTCTATCTCAGCGCCACAATAAAGGCGGTGATCACCACATTGGCAAGCGCCGCCGGAAAGAGGAACTTCCATCCGAATTTCATGATGTGGTCGTAACGCATCCGCGGGTAGGTGCCCCGGATCCAGATGAAGATGAAGATCATAACGCATGTTTTCAGGATAAACCACACCGGTCCGGGCAAAACCGGCCCCAGCCAGCCGCCCAGGAACAACGTCGTGGTCAGGGCGGAGACCGTGACCAGATGGGCATACTCGGCAATCATGAAAAGGGCGAACTTCATGCTGCTGTACTCGATGTTGAATCCGCAGGCGAGCTCGCTTTCCGATTCAGGCATGTCGAAGGGCGTCCGGTTGACCTCGGCCAGAGCCGCCACGATGTACAACAGAAAGGCAAAGGGTTGATAGACGATAAACCAGACGTCTCGCTGGGCTTCCACGATTTCGGTCAGGCGCAGGGAGCCGGAAAGAATAATCGTTCCGATCACGATGAGCCCCAGTGCGACTTCGTAACTGATCATCTGCGCCGCCGCCCTAAGCGCCCCCAAGATGGCGTATTTGTTGCCCGATGACCAGCCTCCCAGGACGATGCCGTATTCCCCCAGGGTTCCCATCGCGAAGACATAGAGGATCCCGATATCCACATCCGCGATGACCAGTTTGATCTCCCGCCCGAAGAGGGTCACGCTCTCTCCAAACGGAATGACGGCAAACATGGAAAGGGCGGCGACAAAGGAGATCATCGGGGCGATCACATAAACGGGCTTGTCGGCGTTGGTGGGAATGATGTCTTCCTTGACGAAGGATTTTATCCCGTCCGCAATGGGTTGGAGCAATCCCCAAGTCCCCACCCGGTTGGGTCCCAGTCGGACCTGGAGGTAGCCGAGGAATTTCCTTTCCGCGAGGGTGAGATAGGCCACAAAGAGCATCAGGATCGAAATGACGACCAGATTTTTGATGACCACTTCCAGGATAAAATAGTACAGTTCCATATTCTAACCTTAAACGAGCTGTTAACGTCAAACCTTCCGCACGGATACCGCAATCACCTTGGACGGCCTTAGCGAAAGCGCAAGCATCTCGCTGCGTATGGGGACACCTTGCCGCAAGGTGTCCCCGAGAAAGCACTCCAGAACGCCTGTTTTTATTCCCGCCTTGATCGCAACCGGTCGGGTCACGGCGCCGTCGGCGCTTTCGATGCAGACGCTCTCCCCGGCGGCGATCTGGAGGAGCGCGGCGTCTTCAGGGGACATGAACAGCAGATCCTTTGAAAAATAAGTGCTGAGGACTGAGTGCTGAGATGCGGCATCATGTCCCCCGTGGTGGTTCGTTCCCACGCTGGAGCATGGGAACGATAAGAGGTGGTGGTTCATGAAGAGGTCGCGGAGAATCAGGCGGTATTTTCGGGTTTCTCCCTGCGCCGGCGTGTCCTTTGGGGGACACAGGACTGAGTGCTGAGGACTGAGTAAAACACAGTGCTGAGGACTGAGTGCTGAGGACTGAGCACTTAGCGCTTGGCACTCAGCACTCAGCGCTCGGCACTTTTTTGATGCCTTAAACCTTGCCTTGCCGATTCCCGGCGCCTCTTGCGCGTCCCCCTCTTCCTTGAGGATGCCCAACCGTTGGAGTTCACTTGTGATCTCCGCCTGGTTGTCGTATCGTTTTCCTCCCAGACGGTCGAGCAGTTCATTCAGAAACGCATATCCCGCCGCCGTCCCCCGGCAGGCCTTCCTGACGGCCCGAACTATGCCGTCGCCGGAGATGAAGGCGCCTTCCTTCTCGGCAAAACTGGATGAGGGTAAGACCAGATGGGAAAAATCCATCACGGCCGTCGGCAGCAGATCGCACACCGCGATGAACGCCTTTTGACCGAGCGCGTTTTGGACCATCTCGCCGTTCAGGTAATGGAACGGATCTTCTTCGTAGATGAAAAGTCCGGAGATGTTGGAATCGCAGAGAAGTTCATCGGGCGAGGCCATATCCTTCACGATGGAAACCGCTCCCACGGCATTGGCCTGGAGGGCGGCCGGCATGATCAGCCCCCGCTTGTGCAGACCTTTCAGCAGGCAGAAATTCAGAAGCGCCGCGAGGCTTTCTGCATTGCCCGTGATGCCGGAGGCAAAAATAACCCCCGCATCCCCTTCATCGCGAAGCAGACCATAGGCTTTATCCAGCATCTCCGCTTCCACGCCGCCCGACATCAGGGAGGGCTCTTCATGATCGGCAGTAAGGGCCTGCCGCAATTCAACAAAACCATCCAGGGTTTCCGCCTCTTTATCGTATTTGTCGTCTAAGAGCAACCTCCGGGAGAGGGCGTTGAAAACCAGGGCGTCCTGCCCGGGTGTAACCTTCAAATGGGCGTCGGCGATGCCGGAAAGCGCGCAGGGGAGGGGATCAACGACGATGACCCTGGCGCCGTTGAATTTGACGGCCTCCCGGACCTTGTTGGCCAGCAGGTGATTGTTGACCAGGAGATCGGCGCCGGCCACGATGATGGTTTTGCAGGTGCGGATGCTGTCGTAACGGTAACCGGGGCTTATCCCCATCTGCCGGAAGGCGGCGGCCACTTTTCCCGTATGGTAAGAGGCGGAGGAGGCGACGCGGCTGTTCTTGAAGAGCGCCGCAATCCGGGAGATCAGGAAGATCTCTTCGTTGGTGGCCCGCGGTGAAACGATAAACCCGATCCCCTTTCCCAGGCCGGAGAGCCGCTGAAGGTTCTCCGCCGTGATCTTCAGGGCCTCTTCCCGTTCGACTCTCTTTTTCTCGCCAGCGATTCGTTGAAAGGGTTCCGTCAGCCGCGCTTCGTGGTTCGCAAAGTCATAGCCGAAACGCCCGCGGATGCACAGGGAGGCGTTGTTGGGCGGAAGGTTCGTCTCTGAGATCACCTTGCTGATGATTTTCCCGTCAATGACGTTCAGCGTCAGCCGACATCCGAAACCGCAATGGGGGCAGGCGGTATCGGTTCGTTCGCTCTGCCAGATCCTCCCTTTGATCGGGCTCAGGGCTTCCGTGAGGGCGCCGACCGGGCAGAGGGAAAGACACTCGCCGCAGGAGATGCAGTCGCCGTTTTCCGTTGGGGCGATTCGGGCCTCAAAGCCGCGGCCCTTGATGTCGATGGCCGCTCTTCCCGCAACCTCCCGGCAGGCCTGGACGCATCTTCCGCAGAGGACGCAGCGGAGCTGCCAGTAACGGATCAGCGGCGTGGCGTACGCTTCTTTGTGGTCTTTTCGAAGGGCCGCGTATTCAATCGTCTCGATGCCGTGTTCATAGGCGAGCTCCTGGACCCGGCATTCTCCCCCCTTGTCGCACTGGGGGCAATCCAGCGGATGCGCAGTGAGGATGAGGTTCAGGAATTCCCGCCGCAGCTTCAAGAGCCGGTCGGAGCGGGTGATTACGGAAATGCCCTCCACCGCCGGCGTGGTGCAGGAGGTCATCGGCTTCTCATAGCCTTCCACCTCCACGATGCAGAGGCGACAGGAGGCGATCGGGGAGAGCTGCTCATGGTAACAGAGGGTCGGGATGGCGATGCCCCCCTCCCGTGCTGCCTCGAGGATGGTCTTCCCCTCCTCGGTGACGATCTCTTTTCCGTCGATGGTTAACCGAATCATGTCCATTCCTTACCGTTCAACCCAGCGCAATCATGCCGATCCGGTAGCAGCGGAGACAACGTGCAGCCTCGCCCTGCGCCACCGGGGTCGTGTAGCCCGCTTCCACTTCCTCAAAGGTTCGCTTCCGCTCCTCCGGGTCGAGCATCGGCAGGTGCGCCCGCTTGCGACCGCCGATGACGCCGAGTTGCTCCTTTTTGTTGTAAACCCCGAGGGTGGAAAAAAGGGTTCTGAATCTTTCATCGATCGAGGCTTCCACCTTGTTGCCGGTCAGGAAGAGGTCGATCTTTTCCGCTGCCCGCTTGCCGTTGCCCGTTGCCCGGACCAGCACATCGGGGCCGGTGACGCAGTCGCCGGAGGCGAACACCCCTGCCTGCGACGTCGCAAAAGTCTCCCCATCGGCATCCACCGTTTTCCGTTTCGACAGCTTGACGCCGTCTGCCTCTTCGAGAAAGGAATAATCCACCTTCTGACCGATGGCCGGGATGAGGATATCCGTTTCAATGACAAATTCCGAACCGGGCACGGGGACGGGCCTTCTGCGGCCGCTCTGATCCGGTTCGCCAAGCTCCATGCGGATGCATTCAACGCCGACGACCTTTCCGTCTTTCTCAAGTATCTTCGTTGGGTTGCAGAGGTAGTGGAAGTTGACCTTCTCCTCCTCGGCATCCTTGATCTCCGCCGGGTCGGCGGGCATCTCCGCCTTCGACCGTCGATAGACGAGGTTCACATCCGGTTTCCCGATGCGGAAGGAGGAGCGCACGCAGTCGATCGCCACGTTGCCGCCGCCGACGACCACCACTTTTTTCCCTTCCGGGTACGGATCTCTTCCCAAATTGATGTCTAAAAGATACTGGACGCCGGAGATGAAACCGCGGTAGTTCTTCTCTTCGCCCTCCACCCCCATGGGCGAACTGCCCTGGGCGCCCACGCCGATGAAGACGGCGTCATGATCCTTCCGGATATCGGCGAATTTGATCTCCTTCCCGATCTCGACGCCATAGCGGATTTCCACGCCGGCCTCCCTGACGATCTCCACTTCGCTGTGGAGGATCGCGCGCGGCAGGCGATAGTCGGGGATGCCCACGGCGGCCATGCCGCCGGGCTCGGGCAGTTTCTCAAAGATGGTTACCCGATAACCCATCAGGCTTAGGTAGTAGGCGCAGGATAATCCCGCCGGACCGGCGCCGATGACCGCCACCTTCTTGGCATCCTTATGATGATGGCCCTGGATCTCCGGATGTCGGTTCTTTTCCATTTCATAATCGGCGACATACCGTTTCAGCCATTTGATGGAGATGGCCTCATCGATATTCGCCCGGCGGCAGTTGGATTCACAGGGATGGATACAGACCCTTCCCAGCGTCCCGGCCATGCAGACGCCTTGCCGGATGGTTGCCAGCGACGCGGCGAATCGCTGTTCCCGGATCTCTTCCACATAGCGGGGGATATCGAGATTGCTGGGGCAGACGCTGACGCAGGGGGCGGTGACGGAGAAGCGGTAGCGGCCCTCTCTGGCCTTTTTCTGCTCCGTGATCGCTGCGGCAAACGCCTGCGGGAAATAGTCCAGCGCGTCCAGGATGGGGATCATCCCCGTCTGACCGATGGAACACTTGGAGCCGTCGCGGATGGAGAGGGCCAAATCCCTGATTTTCCCCGGGTACGCCTCCTTTCCCTCTCCGGCGGCGATCTTCTTCAGCCAATCGGCGACAATCCTTGTCCCGACGCGGCAGGGGAAACACTTGCCGCAGGATTCCTGCTGCACCGCCTCCGCATACTTGGCGCACATATCGACGATATCGACGTCGTCGTCGCGAAGCACGATGCCGTCCCAGCCCATGAGGGCCTTGATCCGCTCTCCGGGACTAAACTCGGCGGCCAACTGCAGATTCGCGGGAGGTCCGTTGTCCGGCGCCGCGGTCCCCCGGCCGTCAAAGAGTTCGTTCTGCCAAGAACTGAAAATGATGTTTGCCATAATGATCCTATCGGTCGATCTCACCCAACACAATGTCGATGCTGCCGATGGCGGCGACGACATCGGCGACCATCTGTCCCTCGATCATCTTCGGCAGCGCGGCCAGATTGATGAAGGAGGGCGGTCTGATCCGCATCCGGAAGGGCTTGTTGCTCCCGTCGCTGATGAGATAAAAACCGAGTTCCCCTTTGGACGATTCGATGGAGGCGTAAACCTCGCCGCACGGGGGGTGAAAGCCCTCTTGCATGATCTTGAAATGGCGGATCAGCGCCGCAATGTCCCGGCCCACCTCTTCCTTCGCCGGCGGCACAACCAGCGGGGCGTCCACGGCGGCGAACGGACCGTCGGGCAGCTTTTCCGCGGCCTGCTGCACAATCCGGTTCGACTGCCGCATTTCTTTCAGTCTCACGAGATAGCGGTCATAGACATCCCCGTGGCTGCCCAGCGGGATTTCAAAATCAAAATCTTCGTAGCTCGAGTAGGGATAGGCCTTGCGGACGTCGTAACAGACGCCGGAAGCCCTCAGCACCGGCCCCGTGACGCCGTACTGAATGCACTCTTCCGCGGACATCTTTGCTATGTTCGTCGTCCTTTTCTTCCAGATGATGTTTTCCGTCAGCAACGTTTCGTAATCATCCACCCGCCGGGGAAAATCCTCCACAAACGCCTTCACGCGGGGCAGAAAGGCGGCGGGAATGTCGTTCGCCAGACCGCCGATCCGAATGAAACTCGGCGTCAACCTTGCGCCGGTCGCCAATTCCAGGATCTCCAGGATGGTTTCCCTTTCCCGAAAGGCATAGAAGAGCAGCGTCATTGCCCCAAGGTCGAGGGCATGCGTCGCCACCCAGAGGAGGTGGGCGGCAAGCCGCTGGAGCTCGGCCATCAGAACCCGCAGATACTGGGCCCGCTTCGGTATTTTAAGTTCAAGCAGTTTCTCTACAGCAAGGCAGTAGGCCAGATTGTTGGAGAGGCCGCTGGTGTAGTCCAGTCGGTCCGTCAGCGTGAGGGCCTGGGGGTAGGTCATGGA
>MNZQ01000090.1 GCA_001873745.1 Syntrophaceae bacterium CG2_30_58_14 | reverse complement strand
TCAGATCAAAACCGCTCGCAACCAGCCAGCGGGGTCCGCCGGCCGGTCCGAAAAAGGTCGCGATCCGGTCCAGGCTGAAACCGCCGGCACGGATCAGCTCATAGGCCCGCTTTCCCGCCCGGACGCGAATATTTTCCCTGCCCATTCTTCCTCACGCAAGCCTTTCGCCGAAAGATGCCGCATCCCTCGATTTTCACCCGTGCAACCCGCCTGTGTAAACGCGCAAATCGTCTTGACACGACCCGATGCGTCCTGTACATTGTCGTCGCTTGTCTTCCGGCAGATGTGCGGTTCTTATACGATTACCGCCGGAATTGTCAACGCCTAATGTCGATCGCGCGCGCCCCGGGTTGCGGCGTGCGCCTCCGAAGCCCGCATGGGAATGGAAATCATGACGGAGATCGCATCACAGATGATGGAGATGGGCCGGCAGGCCAGACGGGCATCCGCCGTCCTCGCCCGGACCTCCTCCGCGGTCAAGAACCGGGCGCTCACCGCGATGGCGGAGGCCCTCGTACGGAACGGGGAGCTGCTGATCCGGGAAAATGGAAAGGATCTTGCGCACGCCCGTGGGATCGGTCTCTCGGAGGCGATGATCGACCGTTTGACGCTTACAGCGTCCTGCATCGCGGGGATCGCCAACGGACTCGCCGAGGTGGTCTCCCTGCCCGATCCGGTCGGCAAGATCACCTCCATGTGGCGGCGGCCGAACGACCTCCTCGTCGGCCGGATGCGCATCCCCCTTGGGGTGATCGGCATCATCTTCGAATCCCGACCGAACGTCACGGCGGACGCGGCTGCCCTCTGTCTGAAGTCCGGCAACGCCTGCATCCTTCGCGGCGGCTCGGAGGCGATCCACTCCAACCTCGCCATCGCCCACATTCTCCAGGAAGTTCTCCGGGACCTTGCCCTCCCGGAGACGGCGATTCAGGTTGTTGCGATAACCGACCGGGAAGCGGTCTATGAGATGCTCCAATTAGAGGAGTTCATTGACGTGATCATCCCGCGCGGCGGAGAGGAACTGATCCGCGCCGTGGTCCGGGATTCAAGGATCCCGGTGATCAAACACTACAAGGGGGTCTGCCATGTCTTCGTCGACGAAGGGGCGAATCTCGACATGGCTGTCCGGATCTGCATGAATGCCAAAACGCAGCGTCCGGGAGTCTGCAACGCGATGGAGACGCTCCTCGTCCATGAGGCCGTCGCCGGGACGTTCCTGCCGCTCGCGGCCGGAAAGCTCCGGGAGGCCGGCGTTGCGATCCGCGGCTGCGAGAAAACACGGGCGATCCTGCCGGAGGCGGAGGCGGCGACCGAGGAGGACTGGCGCCGGGAGTACCTTGACCTGATCCTTGCGGTCCGCGTGGTCCGCGACCTCGACGAGGCGATCGCCCACATCGAGAAATACGGCTCCCTCCACACCGAGGCGATCGTTACGGAAAATTACGGCAGGGCGCAGCGCTTTCTCCAGGAGGTGAACTCCTCCACGGTTCTCGTCAACGCCTCCACGCGCTTCAACGACGGCTTCGAACTGGGACTGGGGGCGGAAATCGGCATCAGCACGACCAAGCTCCACGCCTTCGGACCCATGGGGCTGGAAGAGCTGACGACAACCAAATTCATCGTTTACGGAAACGGGCAGGTGAGAACATGAAATGGGGCTTGTTCGGGGGTACGTTTGATCCGATCCATATCGGTCATCTGCGGTGCGCTTCAGAGATGCTGGAGATTTTCGATCTGAACCGGATCATCTTCGTTCCGGCGTCGCGGCCGCCGCACAAACTCAACGCCGCGATCACGCCCTTCTACCATCGCGAGCAGATGATCCGCCTCGCCATCGAGGGGAACCCGGCCTTCTCCTTCTCCGATGTGGAAAACCGGCGCGAGGTCGCCTCCTACTCCGTGGAGACGGTGGAGTACGTCATAGACAAATACCGGCTCGAAAACCTCGAACTCTACTTCATCCTTGGTCAGGACGCCTTCCACGCGATCCGGACCTGGAAGGACTGGGAGCGCCTGCTTTTGCTGTGCAATTTCGCCGTCATGACGCGGCCGGGCTACGACAATCAGGGTCTGGAAACGATTCTGGGGCCGGAATTCGCCTCCCGATTTGTGTATGATGAAGGCCTCCGGGGATTCCGCGGACCGACGGGGCGCCTAATATACTTCCGCGAGGTCACCTTCCTCGACATCGCCTCCAGCAACATCCGGAAGCGGGCCAAAGAGGAAAAAGACATCCGCTACTTGGTCACGGACGAGGTCCGCCACTATATCGTGAAAAACGCCCTCTACCGTGGGACAGCCCCCTCTTGATTTCCGCAGGACTCCGACAGAAAAATTTTACCCCACCCCCACCCTAAGCCATCCCGCTGAAGGGGAGGTTCATTATCTTCCGAGCAGTCGCCGCGCCGCCGTTGCGACCGCTTCGGCGGTAATCCCGAATTTCTCGTAGAGGATCTGGTATGGGGCGCTGGCGCCGAAATGGTCTATCCCCACGACGGCCCCTGTGAGACCGACGTAATGCTCCCATCCCAGGCGGATCCCCGCCTCGACGGCAACCCTTGCGCGGACGCCGGGCGGAAGAATCCGATCCCGGTAGGCCTGCGGCTGGCGGTCGAAAAGCTCCCAACTCGGCAGTGAAACGACACGGACGCGGATTCCCTCCGCGGCAAGCGTTTTTGCCGCCGCGAGGGCAAGCTGGAGCTCCGAACCGGTCCCGATCAGGATCGCCTCCGGCAACCCGGCTTCCGGCGTCGCGACGGCCTCCTGCGGGGGGCGGGGTTCGCCATCGCCACGCTCCCCTTCCTGTCTCCCCGCGGCCGACTCCCAGAAGAGGTATCCCCCCTTCCGGAGGCCATCCGCCGGACCGAACGTCGAACGGTCCGCGACGGGGAGGTTCTGGCGGGTGAAGATCAGGGCGGTCGGCCCCTCACCATTTTCGACGGCCATACGCCAGGCCTCGACCGTCTCATTGGCGTCGGCCGGACGGATGACGACCAGGTTCGGGATCGCCCGCAGGCTCATCAACTGCTCGACGGGCTGGTGGGTCGGCCCGTCCTCGCCGACGCCGATGCTGTCGTGGCTGAAGATGTAGATCACGTGAAGTCCCATCAGGGCGGCCAGGCGGATCGACGGCCGCATGTAGTCGGCAAACGTGAAAAAGGTCCCGGTGAACGGGATGATCCCCCCGTGGAGGGCCATCCCGCCCGCGATCGCCGCCATCGCGTGCTCCCGGACGCCGAAATGGATGTTCCTGCCGCCGTAGCCCCACTCCCCGCCGACCGCCCCTTCGCGGCAGGCAGGCGGTTCTCCCGGCTTCTGGAAATCGCCCATCCCCTTGAGCCACGAGAAGGTGGAGGGGTTCAGGTCGGCCGCGCCGCCCATCAGTTCCGGAAGCGCCGTCCCGAGGGCCTGGAGGACGGACTCCGACGTCTTGCGCGTCGCCGCCTCCTTCGTCCCCGGTCCGTAAACGGGAAGCGCCGCCTCCCAGCCGGCAGGGGGCTCCCCGCTCATGACCCGCTTGAACGCGGCGGCCGCATCCGGACATGCGGCTTCGTAGCGCCGGAAGGCCTCCTTCCAGACTTCCTGTTTTTTCGCACTTTCGGCCGCGGCCTCACGGAAAAAACAAAGGGCCTCCTCCGGAACGAAGAACGGGGGATCAACCGGCCAGCCGAGGTTCTCCTTGGCCGCCTTCAGCTCCTCCGCCCCGAGCGGCGAACCGTGCGCCGCGCTGGTATTCTGCTTCTTTGGGGCGCCGAAGCCGATGGTTGTATGGAGGCGGATGAGCGAGGGCCTCATCGTCTCGGCCTCCGCCGCCGCGAGCGCCCGGTCCACCGCCGCCGTGTCGTTCCCGTCTTCGACGGCGATCACCTGCCAGCCGGAGGCGGCGAACCGCTTGTCGATATCTTCGGTAAAACAGAGCAGCGTGGTCCCCGAAAGGGAGACCCGGTTGTCATCGTACAGAACGGTCAGCTTCCCCAAGCCGAGGTGTCCGGCGAGCGCACAGGCCTCCGCGGAGAGCCCCTCCATCAGATCGCCATCGCTTACAAAAACGTAGGTCCGGTGATCCACAACCGTATGGCCGGGCCGGTTGAACCGGGCCGCGAGATGGGCCTCCGCAATCGCCATCCCGACCGCCGCGCCCAGCCCCTGGCCGAGGGGACCCGTCGTCATCTCCGTCCCGGCGGGATGCCGCCGCTCCGGATGGCCGGGCGTTTTGCTCCCCCACTGGCGGAAGGCCTTCAGATCGTCGAGGGAGAGGTCGTATCCGGAGAGATAAAGGAGGGCATAGAGGAGCATCGAGGCATGCCCGGCAGACAGAACAAAGCGGTCCCGGTCGGGCCAGAGCGGATCGGCCGGATTGTGCTTCAGGCGCCGCGTCCAGAGGGTGAAGGCCGCAGCCGCCGCCCCCATCGGCATGCCGGGGTGGCCGGATTTCGCCTTTTCGATGGCGTCCGCCGCCAGAAAACGGATCGTGTTGATGCACTGCTGTGTGGCTATCCCCTGTTCGTTCATCTTTAAAGCCTCCTCATCTGTGACCGGTTGATAAGCTCCTCTTTATAACAACCGGCCCGTTTAGACAAGGGGCGATCGCGCCGGCAAGAGGCGCCTTGTCCCCGCATCTTTCGGAGTGAATATTTCGATTTTTTAAGATATGGTATGGGTGAGATCTCCCTCCGATTGAACGCCCGGGGAGGTTTCGGGGCCGAACGACGGGCCGGCTTTGCCGACAGGGCGAGAAGGATTCACAGCAGAGGAGAAGGTGATGTTCAAAAAAGCGGCCCTGGCCCTGATCGGTTTCATCTTGGGCCTGGCGCCCGCCCTGGCCGGGTCGGCTTCGGCGCTAACGCTCCAGGAGGCCCTGGCGCAGGCGCGGGAAAATCTCCCCTCTTACCAGGCAGCGAAGAAAAAAGTCGCGTCGGCGGACGCCCTCTATGGGGCGGCGCTCGGCGCCTATCTTCCCAGCCTCGACGCCTCCGCCGCCCATGACCGACACAACGGGGATCGGAACGCGTACAATTCCACCGGGTACGACGTCACCCTCTCCTACCGCCTCTTCGACGGCAAGCGCCGCGCCTCCCGGGACATCGCCGGGTTCAACCTCGAAACGGAACGGGAAGAGCTCCGGAAGAACCTTCTCGAACTGGACTACCGGGTGAAGGTCGCCTTCTACACGGCGGTGGCCGGCCGGGAGGTTCTGGAGCAGCGGAAAATCCAGTTGGAAGACGCCCGGAAGGACCACGCGGTCGCCGAAGGGCGGCGGTCGCTCGGCGCGGCTCGACTATCCGAGGTTCTCCAGGCCTCGGTCCGCCTCGAACAGGCCCGTTTTAACGTGGTCCAGGCGGAGGGAAATCTTCGGAAAGCGCTTTCCGAACTCTACTCGCTGATCGGCCGCCCCGACGAAACCGAAGGGATTACGGAGGGAAGCCTCGACGCGAGCGGCGCCGTTCCGGAGCTGAAACCCCTCTTTGAAGCCGTCTTCGCGCGGCCGGAGATCCGCCAGGCCGAGATCGCCCGGGAGAAGGCCGAAAGCAACCGTTCGCTCGTCCGGAGCGATTTCTATCCGACGGTCTCGGCGAACCTCTCCTATGGCCGCAGCGATGCGGGAACCTTCGGCAACCAGACGCTCGAGGATCGGAGCGCCGGCGTCACTGCCGCCTGGAACCTCTTCGAATTGGGGAAATTCTACCGGACAAAGTCCGCCCGGATCGAGGTTTCCATCTCCGAGGAGAACATCCGGGAGCTGAAGCGCCAGCTCCTCCTCGACTGCCGAAAGGGGTGGGAGGATCTGGTCACCGCCCTCCGGAACGAGGCCGTCGCCGTCGAACAGCTCCGCCGGGCGGAGCAGAACTACGAACAGGCCTTCGGGGAGTACAAGGTCGGCAAGGGGGATATCCTCTCGCTCGTCCAGGCGGAGAGTCTGCTCGCCAATGCGCGGGAACAGCTCACCACTGCGCGGATGAACGCCGTTCTCGCCCGGGCGCTGCTTTCGAAAATCGCCGGCATTGGAAAGTAGGGACAGCTCCCGATTTTTCTGGGAAAAATCGGGAGCTGTCCCTACTTTCCCAGCGGGAATCCAGTAATTCACACTGGTTATGGACTCCCGCTGGAGTTTACCCTCGCAAAAGCGGGGGCGGGAGTGACAGGGTTTTGGGACTTATTACGAGGGCGTCAATTAGAAGTGTCCCTAATTAAAAAGATGGAGGAAACAGGTGAAGAAGAAAATCATCGTGATCGCACTCCTCGTCGTCGCCCTTGCCGTGGGTGGAGGATTCGCCTACAAGAAGTTTTTCAAGAAACCGGAGACCCGCGTCTTAGAGACGGGCCGCGTGGAGAAAGGGGATATCCGGGGCGTCCTCGTCGAGACCGGCATCATCAAGTCCCAGGTCGGGGCGGTCGTGAAGATCGGCGCCCGGGCGACGGGAAAGGTCGATAAAATGCACGTCAAGGTCGGCGACCGGGTCAAAGCCGGACAGTTGATCGCCCAAATCGACGACCGGGAGACGCAAAAGACGATCGACCAGCAGAAGGCCGCCCTCCAGGTCGCGGAGAGCACGCTTGCCCAGATCCAGTTGACCTACCCCGAAAAGATCCGGGAGGCGGAGGCGAATTTCACCTACGCCCGCCTCGCCTTCGAACGGGAAAAGGCGCTGATCCAGAAGGAGTACACGACGAAGGATGCGCTGGAGAAGGCGGAAAGCCAGTACCGGGCGGCGGAGGCGATCCTGAAGCGGCTGCGGGACGAATTCTCATCGCAGCAGCAGATCACCGCCGCAACCATCCGGGAAACCCGGGCGCAGTTGGAGCAGCAGGAGATCCGCCTCACCTACACCCGGATCTACTCGCCGATCCCCGGCGCCATCTCCGACGTTACCGCGCAGGAGGGGGAAACGATCGTCGCCGGCCTCCAGGTGGCAAACCTCGTCACGGTCCTGGATCCCTCGCGTCTCGAGATGTGGATCTACATCGACGAGACGGACATCGGTCGGGCGAAAACGGGCCAGAAGGTCGAATACACGGTGGACACCTATCCGGAGCGGACCTTCACCGGCGTAATCGAGAAGATCAATCCCCAGCCGGTCGTCAAGGAGAACATCGTCTATTACCTCTCCACCGTGAAGGTCTCCCCGGAGGACGCCCGTTTTCTCCGGCCGGAGATGACCACCCACGTCAAGATCGTAACCATCAAAAAGAGCGGCGTCCTGACGGTCCCGAACGCGGCGGTCAAATTCGAGAAGGGGCGCCAGATCGCCTACCGTGTGGTCAAGGGACCAAACAAGGTGGAGAAGGCGGAGTTGAAGCTCGGCATCCGCGGGGAGGACCGGACGGAGATCCTCTCCGGCCTCCCGGAGGGGACGGAGCTTGCGACGAGGCTCGTCCTGCCCGCCGCGCCGGAGGTCGAGGCGAAGAAAAGCGCGAACGGGAAGCGGCCATGACCCCCCTGTGCCGGATGGAAGATGTCCGGAAAACCTTCCGGATGGGAGACGACGCCGTGGAGGTCCTTAAGGGGATCGACCTCGAGATTGTTCACGGGGAGTTCGCCGCCATCATGGGAACCTCCGGCTCCGGAAAATCGACGCTGATGAACCTGATCGGCTGCCTCGACGTCCCCACCTCGGGACGCTATCTTTTAGCTGGCCGGGAGGTGCTGGGGCTAAAGGACGACGATCTCTCGGTGCTCCGGAACGCCCACATCGGCTTCGTCTTCCAGAACTTCTACCTGCTCCCCTACGCCACGGTCCTGGAGAACGTCCTTTTGCCGACGCTCTACCGGGAAAATGCGATGGACGGCGCCAGGGAGAGGGCCGTAGAGCTCCTCCGCCTGATCGGCCTGGAGGCGCGGATGCGCTTCCGGCCGAACCGCCTCTCCGGGGGAGAGCAGCAGCGGGTTGCCATCTGCCGGGCGCTGATGAATGATCCGGAACTTCTCCTCGCCGACGAACCGACCGGCCAGTTAGACAGCAAGACGGCCGCGGAGATCATGAATCTGCTCGCAAAAATGAACGAACGGGGCAAAACCGTGATCGTGGTCACCCACGACCCGGCGATCGCCGCCTGCGCGAAGCGGATCATCCGGATCAAAGACGGGGTCATCGTCGATGAACAGGCCGGTTAACATCCTTTCCCAGGCCCTCCGGGCGGTCATCGCGCTGAAGCTCCGGAGCTTCTTCTGCATCCTCAGCATCGCCATCGGGATCTCGGCCATCACGATCATCGTCGCCGCCACGGAAGGCGCCTATCAGAAGGCCTTCGACATCGTGGCCGCCTTCGGCCCCGATTCCGTCCTCATCGTCGGCGGCTCGGAGGAGTCGCGGGGGATCGACCGGCGGGACAAGACCCTTACGGTGACGGACGCCGAGGCCATCCGCTCCGCCTTCGGGACGGCCTATATGGTTGTCCCGATGAGCAGCGTGCGGGATGTGATCGTCTCCTACAAAGGAAACCGCTACCAGACCCAGGTCGTCGGCTCGTCCTCCGACTACAGCCTCGCCTGGACCTGGCCCGTGGTCGAAGGGTCCGATTTCACCGAGGAGGATCTCAAGCGGTCGGCCAATGTCGCCCTGATCGGCCACGAGACGATGCGCGAGCTCTTCGGCGAGGAGAACCCCGTCGGGAAATTCATCCAGGTGCGGCAGATCCCCGTCCAGGTCGTCGGCGTGCTCTTAGAGCGGGGCGCTTCGGTGGGCGGCGGGAACCTCGATAACCGGGTGGTCATGCCGATCACGACCGTCATGAAAAAGCTCCAGCACGAGACCAAGTACGTGGCGGTTCTGCGGGTCCGCTTCGAGGATCAGGAGAACCTCGACCGCCGCGTCGAGGAGCTCAAGACCTTCCTCAGGGCCGAGCACCGAATCCCCGACGGGGAATCGAACGACTTTCAGATCTTCTCCTCGAAGGACATCATCAAGTTTCTGGTCGCCCTGACGGGGTCGCTGGTCGTCTTCGTGGGAATCGTCGGAATCATTTCGCTGATCGTTGCTGGTTTCGTGCTGGCGAACCTCTTCCACCTCTCCGTCCGCGAGCGGTCGCGGGAGATCGGCATCCGGCGCTCCATCGGGGCGAAACGACAGGATATCCTCTTCCAGTTCCTGGGCGAGGCGCTCCTTCTGACAACGGCGGGCGGCCTCTGCGGATTCCTGCTTGGGGTCGCCGCCTCCGCGCTGCTGCAATACGTCGAGGCATTCCCGATCCATTTCTCCTGGAAGGCGTTCGCCATCGGTCTCATCCTCTCATGGATTGTCGGGATCGTCTTTGGCCTCCAGCCGGCCTCCCGCGCGGCCAACCTTGAACCCATCGAGGCGATCCGGAGCTGACATGAAACGGACCCTTCTGAACCTGAAGATCGCGTTGGGCTCCCTCGGGAACTTCAAGCTCCGGACCGCGCTCGCCACCCTCGGCGTCTTCTTCGGAACCTTCTCACTCGTCGTCGTCGGGAACCTCTCCGACTCCCTCGCACTGAAGACGGAGCAGGAGATCGCAAACCTCGGCAACAACCTGATCATCGTCGTGAGCGGCCAGGTCCGGCGGCACGGTCCGAACACCCCCCTGATCAGCCGGGCAACGAACCTGACGCTGGGCGACGCCGAGGCGATCGCAAACACCCTCCCGGCCACTTCAAGGGTTGCCCCGTCCGGGTTCAGGGCCTTCCCGGTCCGGCGGGGGAACACGGTCCTCAAGGCGATCGCGGTGAACGGCGTCACCCCGGATTTCGGCGAGGTCCGGAATTTCGAGATCGCGGCGGGGAGCCCCATCACGGAGGAGGACGACCGTCTCCAGCGCAAGGTCGCCCTGATCGGCCGCACGACGGCGGAAAAGCTCTTCGGCGAGGAAAACCCCGTCGGGAAGACGATCCTCATCTGGCGGGTCCCCTGCCAGATCATCGGGGTGATGGCGGAGAAGGGGGCGGACGTCGCGGGAAACGACCAGGACAACCAGCTCTTCATCCCGCTGAAAACCTTCCTCCGGAACTTCGTGAACCAGGAAAATGTGAACATCATCTACGTCCAGGCGGTGAGCGCCGAGGCGATCGACCCGCTGCGGGGGGAGATCGAGGCGCTGCTCCGGGTGCGACACAAGATACGCAAGGAGATGAAAGACGACTTCACCGTCGTCGATCTCAAGGAGGTCACGGCGCTCAAAAGCCAGGCCATGGGACTGATTTCGGTCCTGGGAAGGATCGCGGCGGCCGCCTCTTTCCTGATCGGCGCCCTCGGCATTCTGTCGATCATGATCCTCATTGTGAACGAGCGGCGGGTGGAGATCGGCATCCGGCGGGCCGTCGGTTCGCGCAAGCGGGACATCATCCTCCAGTTCCTGATGGAGTCCTCTTTCATCTCCGTCAGCGGCGGGATGATCGGCATGGCGGCCGGCTTCCTGATGAGCCTTGCCATTGCGAAAGTTTTGGACTATCCTGTCACCATTTCGGGCTTGGGGCTCCTGGTCGCCTTCGCCGCCTCCGCCCTCTCCGGCATTGTGGCGGGGATCTACCCCTCGTTCAAGGCGACGCAGATCCACCCGGTGGACATCATCCGGGAGATATAGGTAACTAATTTTAGTTTTTCCGATTGCCTATTTTACGGGTCTCTGCTATCCTGCCATTCAAAGGGGTATTCATGAGCAAACATGACAAGCTGGTAAAGCGATTTCTTGCGCATCCCATTGACTTCACATGGGATGAAATGACGGCTCTGCTGATAGGCTTCGGATATACCAAGGTCAGGGCAGGGAAAAGCGGGGGATCGCGCGTTCGTTTCGACCATCGGACATCAGATCCGATCATCCTGCATCGGCCACACCCCGCGCCGACGTTGAAGCGATACCAGATCGAACAGGTAGAAGAAATTTTGAAGAGGGGGGATCTCCTATGAAAGACACGATGGAATACAATGGCTATTTCGGGTCTGTCCATTACAACGATGACGATAAGGTTTTCTATGGAAAATTGGAGTTCATTCGCGCCCTTGTAAGCTACGAGGGAACGGACGTTGTTTCACTGCGAACGGCTTTCGAGGAAGCCGTTGACGATTATCTTGAATTCTGCAAAGAGACGGGCAAGCAACCTGAAAAACCCTTCAAGGGCTCCTTCAATCTTCGCCTGGATCCTGATCTCCACAAGCGCCTTGTAAGCAATGCCATGAATGAGGGGAAGACCTTGAACGCCTTTGTCAAGGACGTTCTGGAAAAGGCCGTTTCCGAGACACACGTCTGAAGTATCATATGGAAATTGGAAGGCGACGCAGATCCACCCGGTGGACATCATCCGGGAGATATAAGGAAAGCGCCCTTCCCCCCGGACAATTGGAAACAGAGGGACGGAGCCTCGATTCACGTTTTTTGGAGCTTTGAAAAATACCCCCACTTTGTCATTTCCGCGTAGGCAAGAATCAAGAAGGTCTTGAAAGGACTGGATTCATGCTTCCGCAGGAATGACGATTTGCCGAATTTCAGGAGTAATTCAAAGCTCTCGTTTTGCATATTAATAATAGGGAGGTATCATGAGCAAGCACAAGAAGATCGAACGGACGAAGGAATTGGACCGCAAGCGCCGAAGGCGGGAGAAAAGTCTGAAGCTCCGGGCGAAGGAAGCGAAAGGGAAAGCCAACTGACCTCCCTGAAGAACACCTTGGAGGAGGCCCTCGCCGGGGCGACCAATCCGGGCAAGAATTTTGCATGAAAATGATCGGCCTCATCGGAGTATCATTAATGATATCATATTGATTAGTCACTTCGGTGCACCGAAGTGACTTCAAAATTGGCGAGGAGTACAGAGAGGAGCACACTGGATTTTTTATTTTCACTCGAAAATGCACCCCAAATCCCCCTTTGTTAGAGGGGGACTTTATGATCCCCCTCTTTGGCAAAGAGGGGTTAGGGGAGATTTTCATTGTCCTTTGTGACGGCAGGCCGTCATGGGCGTTTCATCGGAGACCAATTTCTGCGGGGAACAGGCGCGAGCATTGAAGCGTGGGTCTGCTTCCTGTAAGCAATAAACCGTCAACATCGGCAAAAATACTGGATAGCAACTGGTAATCACCACGTCAATTGAAAATCGTAAACCCTTGACTTGTAGGTAAAAAATGACAAATGAAGAGATGAGGGATAAGGCCGTCCAGTTAATGATGGTGAAGCGGTTTCATTGAAGCCAGGCCGTTCTTGCGGTCGGGCAAGAGAAGTTAGGGAAGAAAGACGACGAAGTCATGAAGGCCATGGGGGCCTTCGGCGGAGGGCTGGGGGGAAACGGAGAGGTCTGCGGCGCCGTTGTCGGAGCGCTGGCCGTTATGGGGCTGAGGTTCAGCCGCGCCTCGGAGGATGAGAAGGAGGACCCGAAGATGTGGTCCTATGCCCAAGAAGTTTTGGAACGATTCCGGAAGGAAATCGTCAAAAACCATGGGAGTATCCTCTGCCGGGAGATCGCCCGGGTCAACTGGAAAGACCGGGAGCAGGCCAGGGGTTTTTATAAGAGTGAAAAGGTTCTGGAATGCGGGCGAATTGTGGGCGATACGGCCGTGCTCGTCGGGGAGCTTCTGGATCGTGTAATGGAACCCAATATCCCACTCGCCGGTTCATCCTTACGCCCGTGAGGAACACCATATTTCACGGCCCAGCATAAGCTCGGGCAGCGGCTCATCCCCACGCCTGTGGGGAACACATAGTCCCGTGATCTTTGCCGGAGACGGACGTCGGTTCATCCCCACGCCTGTGGGGAACACTTTTTCATCTTCTGAGTCGTTTTCCATCGAGCCGGTTCATCCCCACGCCTGTGGGGAACACGCGAATATCCGCCAGACTCATGCGTTCACCGTCGGTTCATCCCCACGCCTGTGGGGAACACTTTATCACCCGGGATCTCTTTGTTTACGCCGGCGGTTCATCCCCACGCCTGTGGGGAACACGAGACGGTCGGCGGGAAGAAGGCGACGGGGATCGGTTCATCCCCACGCCTGTGGGGAACACTCCACCTTGATTTTGGGCAGATGAATGTCGAACGGTTCATCCCCACGCCTGTGGGGAACACGGCCAGCTCATCGTTTAGCCGGGCGATCTCATCGGTTCATCCCCACGCCTGTGGGGAACACGAATACTCTTCCACAGGCGTTACATGCCACCTCGGTTCATCCCCACGCCTGTGGGGAACACAAGATTTGACGTTCATACAGCGTGACCGTGACCGGTTCATCCCCACGCCTGTGGGGAACACAATACTTCGCCATCCGCAAAGGGGAGCGCGGCCGGTTCATCCCCACGCCTGTGGGGAACACTCCCCATCCCGGAACTGAATAGTTCCGAAGGGCGGTTCATCCCCACGCCTGTGGGGAACACCGAAACAAAAGGTGTACTGCGTCCAAGAATCTCGGTTCATCCCCACGCCTGTGGGGAACACATGTATTCGTGGACATACACCCAATCTTCAAACGGTTCATCCCCACGCCTGTGGGGAACACGAGACGGTCGGCGGGAAGAAGGCGACGGGGATCGGTTCATCCCCACGCCTGTGGGGAACACATGTATTCGTGGACATACACCCAATCTTCAAACGGTTCATCCCCACGCCTGTG
>MNZQ01000132.1:7981-13764 GCA_001873745.1 Syntrophaceae bacterium CG2_30_58_14 | reverse complement strand
AGAGCGGCAAACGCTGATTTCTTGGGTTAACCTACACCCGGAATCGCCCAATTTGTGGGTTATCTTTTTTCAAAACATTAGACTTCCGAAGGCTGATCCTCCGGAAATCCAATAAAAATGGGTTATCTTCGATTTTTAGTGTTTGTAAGTAACTATATTCATTAGCATAAACAAGTATTGAACAGGCTTAATTAGTGGCTGTCCCAATTTTTATTAGTGGCTGTCCCCAATTTTTAAAAGGCATTTCTCTGAATATTGGAGATTCTCAGCTCGTCAATATGGGTAGTTAAAGCGCCGGCGCCGTAATTAAGCAGGACGGAGCCGCCGTAGCCGCTGGCGGGCATCCCTTTGTTGGCATCGCTGCCGACCAGCACCCCATTGATGTAAAGCTTGGCTCCGGCGCTGCCCCAGGTTGCCGCTACATGCGTCCAGGCGTTCAGCGGCATTAACGTTGCTCCGGAACTCAGATTGAACGCGGCCCAAGCGCCCGAGTAAAGTTGACCGCTTGCATTCACCCCCATGCTGAATGTCCAGCCGGCGCAGGAACCGGGGTACGGCCCTTGCTGCAGAAGACCAACGTTATACGATGTAAGGTAAGTCCAGAACTCTAGCGTACCGTTAGGTTGGCTGAGAAGCTGTCCCCCTGGATACTTAAGATAGGTGCCTGATCCCGTCGGTTGGCCCGTCGGTGGATTGATGGTCAGGGACTGGTCGAGACCGGCGGGGCCTGAACCATACGAAAAACTCGGTTCAGCAGAAGTTTTGAGGGATCCGCACGCGGCGCCTGTTTCACTAAAGGCGAGAATGCTCGCGCCTGTGGCGCCGTCAAAGTGGTCGAGCAGAACCGTGTTGGCATCGGAAGTGTACTGTATCATTGAATGGGCTAAAGTTTCTACCCGCAAACCGGCAAGATACTGCAGAATAGCGAGCAGCTCGTGCTGACCGACCTTGCCGTCGCCGTTTACATCCGTGCTGGAGAGCTGGTAGTTAGCCCGCACCTCGGTTGCGTTCAGCCCGGCCATAATCTTGAGAGTCAAGACGGCATCGGCCAGATCAACCTTGCCGTCGCCGTTGATATCGCCTTTGAACAGCGAGCCTATAAAGAGCTTCTCAGTCACGGCATCCGCATAACCGTTCAGGTAAGTGACCCCGACGAAACTGTAGCCGGGATGGGTTACAGTGATCGTCACCACATCGCCAGCCACCACATTGGGAATCCAGAAAGTGCCGTCGGCCAGCGTGGCGGTTGCCGTCCCCTGACCGTAATGCGCCTGATAGGTCTGTCCGTTGTTGCTTGCCACCGTGATCGCCGCACCCGCCAGAGGCGAAAGCGCATCGTTCACCACCCGACCGGCAATGAGACCGTTGCCGGCCGTCACCCCCATAACGCCAAGATTGTTCGGGGTGAACAACGTAAGCGGGATGTCCGCCACACTCGCACCCAGACTGAAGCCGCCAGTGTAGGCCGTCCGATACCCATCTTTGGTGATTTTGAGGTTCATGTTGACATCCCGGGGCAGATTGTTGAGCTGGTAAGCCCCCGTTGTCGCTTCCGCGATCGAATACTTAGCCGAATAGCTGTCGATTTCCACCCGCGTCCCGCCAATGGCGTTGCCTGCGGCATCATAGACCGTCCCGCCGAAGGAAACATCGTAAGCGGGCGCCGCCGGGCGGAGGCTACCCTCGTTCACGGCTCCGCTAAAGGTATGAAAAGTGCGCTGTACCGGCTGGCGGTTGGCCTTCGTTGCGGTGACGGTGACCGTATCTCCTCCGTCCACGTTCAGGACATAGTAGCGCCCATTGCTGTAGGTGGCCGTTCCGCCGAGATTCCCGAGCTGATCCCGATAGGTAACAGTGTAGCCGGGCGCCGGATGGCTGGAGCTGGTCGCTGTCACGGTTGCACCAGCAACGCGCCCGCCGTTGCCTAACTGCTGATCAAGAACGCGGCCGGCGATCAGCCCCTTGCCTGTTTGCAGCGCAAAACCAGCCAAATCAGCATCCGTCGGGACATTGTAGGTCCCCAAATCTGTCAGAGGCATGGCTGCGTTAAAAGCCATGTCCCTCGTATAAACGTCGCGAAGTCCAGTTGCCCGGAACCGCAGATAGAAATTCTGCCCCGCCGCGATGTTGTCGAGCGTAAAACTCCCGCTTGCGTCAGTCGTCGTTGACTGGGGCGCATCGCTCCCCAACAGCTCGACGGAGGCGCCTGCAAGTGGCGTCGTGCCGGCCCAGTTGTAAACCTTCCCGGTCACGGAAACCGCCTGGGGCATCTGGAACGAGGTGAAGATGAAGGAGTTGTTGTCGTATTGGTCCTTCGTCACAAGATTGTACATGTACTGGCCGCCGCCCAGCGCGGGGCCGCCATAGGCAACTGATGTTCCGGTCAGGTCGTCGGACTCCCAGATCCTGTTGCCGCTTATGTCATTCACCTCCACGCGGTAACGGAAGCCCTCGCCGGCGCTGGCCCAAGAGAACATAAGCGGCCGCGTCGCGGTGCTGTCAGCCGCTGGCGTCAGACTGGGCTGCAAGGGCGCGACGTTGACAAATGACTTCACCTGAAAGGTCTGTATCTCAGGCGATACCCCAGTCCCTCCGGTATAGCTGATCGTGAAGGTGTAATCCAGCGGCGTCTGCGGCGCCGTGGTCCACTGCGGGCTGAGGTTCGTCTCGGACGGATTACTACTCCAAGAGCGCCACTGACCGGATACAGTATCATGATTAAGGCTGACGCCTTCGGTCGGCAGACCCGGGCCTGTTACATTGACTCCGGTAATCGTTGGCGCTGCAAGGGAAGCCGGCTCCCTGACCTCGAGGCTGACCCAGTAGGGGTTGGGGCTCGTGGAGTACATCTGGTGGCCGCTGTTGGCCCAGACGTCAAACAGTTTCTGGTTGCCGTAGAGCATCCACAACTCGCCCTCCTTGCGGAAATAGAGGGTATCGGTCTCACCGTCCATCCAGATGAGGTTGATCACTGCCAAGTCTCCCGTTCCCAAAATGCTCTGGATTGTCCAGGTAAACGGGCCTTTGTCGGCACGCGCCTGCTGGGCTTCGGCGATGAACTGGGCCTTGTTCTGGCCTCTGTCCAGAAAGCCTGAGGAAATAAACGCGCCAAACCCGGTTTCATTGGTAAAATCATTGAGATTGAAGCTGGCCATCGCCGCCTCGAACCGGGACTGAATCGTCGCCGCCTCGGGGTGCGGTGTGACCACGGCGGATGCCGTGCCGGTCACAGATCCCTGATGCATGCTGTCGGCATAGGTGTGGAAGGTGCGCGTATTGAATGTCCAGCCTGCCATTGGTTGAGCGGTCACGGTCACCGTGTCGCCGGCATCGACGTTTTTGACTACATAGCGTCCGCTTGACGCAACTGTCGCCGTCAGGGTGGAAGTGCAGGCGTCATCGTAGCAAACGGGATAAGATTTGCTTAATCCTTGAGCCGTTACTACCGCCCCGCCTATATAATTACCCGCGGCATCCTTCACCCGCGCGCGGATGATTCCCTTGCCAGCAGCTCCATTCCAATTTGCAATTTGCGCGGTGGAAAAAAGGTTAAAATCGCCGAGAGACGGCGCATCTGCCGCAAACGACATGTTGGCCGTGTAGGTCGGGGCAAGCGTCGTGTCCAGCGGCTTGCTGAACTTTAAATAGAGAGGGGTTGACACCGGTACGCTCAGATAGAAGGAACCATCCCCGTTCGAGTTTGTAGCGTTGTCGGGATTCGTCGCGCCCACCTGTTCGATCGTCGCGTTCTTGATCCCTAAAGCCGGACTGGCGTTGTTCATGATGTGCCCGCCGATCGCCACCCTGCCGGAAAGCGCTTCGCCTCTGACAAGCCCCTGGTAAACGCTCCCGGCAAGGGTCCTGTCGGTATCGTTTCCGAAAACCGTCGGCTGCAAGCTATAGTTGGAATTTGCGGCCTGCACCGTCACTATGTCGCCGGGGGCCATATCGAGAATCATGAATCTGCCGTTCGGGTACGTTCCGCCGCCGGTTGTAAGATTGCCGGTGTTGTCTTCATACATCACTCGGTAGCTGGCGTTTCCCAAAGCGCTTGTATAGGTCACAACCGCGCCGCTGACATAACCAGCGTCCAAATTGGCGCTGTTCATCACCCGGCCGCGGATAACGCCCGTGCCGGCTGCCGTCCGCCAATTGGAAAATTCATAAGTGCTGAAGAGCGTATAGGAGCGCGCGGCGGTAAAAGGCGCGGTGGCCGAAATAGTCTGCGAGTAGGTCGGGACATACGTTCCCGCGTTCGCCGCAGGCGGAGACATCCTGACGCTGAAAGGCGTTCCGGAGGGCAGACCATTCAGCGTAAAAAACCCGGTGGCGTTCGTCGCGGTATGGATCGCGGCATTCCCGCCCATTTCTATCAAGCCGCCGTTTACGGGGGTGTTGCCGGAATCAAGGAGCGTCCCGTTGAAGGAGACCGTCGAGGTTGACGCGCCGTTGTAGGTGAAGCTGCCCTGCGCAAAGGAGGAGTTCCAGGCGCCTCCCTGTTCAATATTGGTGGTGACGTAGTAATTATATGTGTTTCCATTTACAAGAGCCGGTCCGCCGGCGTAGGGAACGCTGGTCTGGGTGGGAGGAATGTTGTAGGAGTTCCAGATTCTGTAGTAGTTGACATCGCTCAGTTCAATCCCGTAGCTGCCGGCCCCTTGCGCCGCCGTCCAGGAAAAAACCGGATTGGCGGAGATATTTCCTGACGGCTGCAGGTTCGTGGCAAATTCTGACACATAGCCGGTAACGCTCTTCGTCACGGGAGCGATCGCAGCGCCCCCCGCCTGCGGGGTGAAGGTAAAGGTGTACGCAGGCCAGGGAGAGGTTACCGGGGAAGTTCCGATCGTAACCGGCGTCGTGTTGTACCATCTTTTTTCTGATTCGTTCCAGGTCAGGGGAAGGTTGGAGACGTTGTTGAATCCATTCACTGTCACGGCGCTTGCAGCATGGAGGGGGTCGTCAACAAAGAGGCCGGCAGAGTAGCCATTCGGCCAGTGCTGGGAAGTAACGCTTGCCTGGGGCGCCGTCGAGGCGCTCCGCTCCTCCATATATATATAAGGATAGAGGTCGGGAAACCGCTGGAAAGAACCCTGCGCCGTCGTCAGGGTGCAACCGTTGCCCGCGCTGTTCAGGAGGTTCTGCATACCCCCCCCGTTGATGGCAACCAAGGCAAAAAAACTGCTGCCGCTCCCGACGCTGAGATCGAGCATCAGGGTTGTCGTCGCCGGGGTCAGATCCGTGCGAACAACCGGGACTGACTGCCAGAAAACGGAGTCGCCGTTTTCGACCTTCGCCTGAATGATCAGGGTGTTGGCGGCATAGTAAGTCCCGTTGTAAAGGCCTTTTACCCAGGTGATATTGACAGAGGCATTGTTGAACGGCCCCGAGGTTTCATCCCGGCCGAGGCCGATCGAAAAATGATAGGCCTTCTGCGCCGTCAGATCGACATTGAAGTTGCTCAAGTGGAGAGAGTGGAACCAATTAGGAGCAAGTGTTGAAGGTGGAATATATGAGCTTGGCCCCCCCGCATAAAGCACGGCCACGCCTTCCGTCGCCGGCAACGTGGGGCCCACCGTGCCTTTATTCACACCTTTCGTCACTGTTACCGCCGGCATACCCGGCGCCGCCCCCCAGAAATAGCTGGTGCCGGTTTCCCCGGTCGGGCGGGTAATCGTGGCCGAGCCATCGAGGAGAATCGCGTTCGGCTGTATTGTCCCAACCGCTCCAGCCGTAAAGTCGTACTGAACCGATCGGCCGGAATCATCGGAATAGGAAAGATTGCC
>MNZQ01000132.1:0-7943 GCA_001873745.1 Syntrophaceae bacterium CG2_30_58_14 | reverse complement strand
CGCCGATGAGGAACGCCGCGAGAGTGACAACCGTGATGGCCAACGTCTTCCTTAAATTTTTCGGACACATAAGAACCTCCTTCTTGAAAACCGCCTGACTATGGCTGACAGTTGATTAAGACCTGTTTTGACTCCCGGCTTCTAAAACAACAGCCTAAAGAAAAACGATATGATGGGTTAACGCTTACCGCATGTTGCGCCAAGAACGGTCGCTTTGAGGTGGATTGTAATCGATTGTTTTTGGCAAATGCAAGCTATTTTCAGCAGGAACTGTGACGCAGTTCACAGAGGATCTATGAAATACTTCACATGCCGGGGCTTCCCGGACCGCGGATCGTCGTTGCGTTCATTCTTTCCTGAACAGCGTTGCCAGCCCCATTTCCCAAGCCGCGACCATCTTCTCCGCCACGTCCCGGAAACCAGGGCGGTCTTCCGCATATTGCCGAACGTCCGTCCTCGTCTGGCCGACCGCTCCCGTTACGGCGTCGAAGATTTCCCGGATCGCCCCCTGGGACAAACCGCAGTGGGCGGCGCCGAATTTGCGCATCGCATCGCCGGACCACCACTTTTTCGATCCGCCCAGCGACAGGGCCGGGATGTCCCGGGGAATGTAGGCGGCGGTGGTCACGATGTCGTAGATCGGGGAAAGGCGGATATCGCCACCGGTCTCATCCTCGTAAATGACGCCGTAGTTCTTCAGGTGAGCGTCCCCGTTTCGCAACACAGTCGATAGAACGAGCGATTTGAAAAAGGTTTCCTGTGCGCCCGCACGGCGCTGCGGCGAGACGAACTGGCCGATGGACCGGGCGACCCGCTCGTATGTGCTGTCATATTTTCGATCCGCGCCGACCCCCTGCAGCACGCATAGATCCTCGAAACCAAGATCTTTCCCGTCGTCGCCGATATCGAAGCGCTTCATGACGAAGAGGCGTCCGTCTTCCGAGAGGTGGAATTCCGGCGTCGGGAGACCGGACCGGCCGGCCGCAATCATGCAGAAATACTCGTTCGCCGCCAACTGGGGATAATCGTCGCCCCAGGATTTCACGACATAGGACGATGAGCGGAACGTCGCCCTGTCCCGGAGGTCGATCAGAACCTTCGGCTGGACGCCGGAGATCCCTGACCGGAGGAGAAACCGCGCCATGAGATCCCGGAAAAGTTCCTCCGTATCGGGATACTTGAGGATGGACTCCAGTTCCGATGGAGCGGGCGAAGACGCGGACGGAATTAAATTTTCGATATCATTGGCTTTTACGGAACTGGGGATCGCGGCGCGGTTCGGGTCCGTTCCGGATGCCTTCCCGTTAGCCGCGGGAATGCCTGCGGAAGGCGCCGGCAAGGTCTCCGAAGACGTTTCCGGCAATGGTTCGCTCTCTGGCGATGTGAAACGGTTCCGGCCGATCTGGTAGCCCCCGAGGATCTTCAGAAGAGAGAGGTCGTCCGTCCGGGCGATCTTGGCGATGGCCTGGCGGACGGCGATCAGCATGGCCCCTTCCGGAAGGTTCATTTGAAAGATCGGATGCAGGGCGCTTTCCGTCCAGCTCTGCAGACGGACGGGCATGGTCAGGGAAACGGCCGGTGATGATGGCGCGTCCGGATCATAAGCAAAAACATACGGATCCGGCCCCTCCAAGGCGCCGACCTTTTTCCCTTGTATCCGGACGTTCAGCCTGCTCATGACTCCATATCCTTTTTCAATTCTTCCAGGGTCGGCGGAGCGCCGCGGGAACGGGTCGTCAACTCCATGTCGAGAAAATCCAGCACCCGGACGACCTTCCGCATGCCGATCTCCCGGATCACACCGCCTTCAAGCCGGCTCAAGGCGGCGCGCCCGATTCCGACCGCTTTTGCAACCTCCGCCTGGGTCAGCCCCCGTCTTTTTCTTGCCTCCCGGATTGAACGGCCGAGCGCAAACAGCATCTTCGCTCCCCCATCAAACATGATTTGTATCAAATAGAGAACATTCAATCAAGGTTTTATCATAATGACTCATATATGAAACATTTCAAGAAATCAAGATTATTATTTAAGGGGGGAAAAACCGGAGGCATAGGCGGTAATTGCAAAAGTCCCAATTATGAACATGAAGCTTCGCTTTCTGTCATTCCCGCGACGTTTCTGGGCGGGAAGCCGTGCAGAAACGTGCAGAAAAGGGGATTTATTATGAACAGGGGTGGACAAAGCGCAGGATAATTTACGTTCTCATTCATCATAAACATGATCATGGGGGCCAAGCTGGACGAACTTTACTGTTTCATCTGCACAGCTTAAACAATCATTACAAAGGACAAGCTTGTCATCCCCTCTTCGCCGACAAATCAGGCAATAGAGGTAAATGATGAGGAAATTTTTCTTCACCGTGACACTGTAATAACCACGTAAATTTCCCTTCAAGGGTTCACCGAGTCCGACGGGATTCGTGAGAATCATATCCACCTTTTTCTGGACGATCTTTTTCAGGGCTGAGTGTTTTTTCAGAGAATCGCCAAAGTCATCGCTGAAAGAGGCAACCATCTGAAGACCTCATCGTAACTCGACCACTTCGTTTCACCGGACTGGATCTTCGCCATCGTCGCCAGCAGACTGTCTCTGAATCCGGGATCAGCAAGGATAACCTGCATGGGGTCATCCTCATGGACCCGCTTCAGATTCAGAATAAATTGTGTAAAGACCTCCGAAACCGTCGTTCTCTGTTTCGTTGCGTAAAGCTTCGCATATTCGATAAGGTCCGGATCCATTGTGATGTTGATCTTACTCTTCTGCATCGTTAGCGCCACCTCCCATGATCATGGTCATGCGCATAATGTACGCCCTATGCACATCCTCGTCAAGAGTGAAAAAGGTTTCCCCATATTTTCTGATAGCAAACCTCCGCAGTCACCGGCGTGTTTTGCCGGTAAAACCGGGGACATAATACCTTTTTTGTTTGACATTCTCTGAAATCTTTGTATTTTATACCCGTGGCTCGCATCTCCGCATAGTTGTTCCAGGCATCCACATCGTGTGACGCAGCGTGGTGTCCGCTCGCTGAAGGCGCACCTCGAATTCCTTTCGGAGGAAAGCGAACGCTTTGCTCCGGAGATAACCGGGTCAGAGGGCGCCTGATGACCGACATGTTCATTTCATCGCGGTTCCCCATCAGGAAACAGCACTCGCAAGGGCCTTTGACGAAGCCCACCGACGTTACACGCGGATGAAAAATTTCCGGGAGGGTGTGCGAATGAAGCGAAATATCATTTTGGCGGCGATCGCGGCAGTCGCTATGATCGGAGGACTTGCATTTTTTTGGTTCCTGCGCGAACCGGATGCACCGAAGGATCGGAAGGGCGCCGCACAGCCGACGTATCGGATGCAGATCGAGGGGTTGCGTTTTTACGGGATGAATCAGGGTCGGCGGGTGGTCTCCATCACGGCCGACCGGTTAACCCTCCGGAGGGGAAATATCGTCTTTTTCAGCACCGGCCTCACCCGGGCGGCTCTGATCGAAAATGCGATCATCGATATCTATGCCGGAGCGCCGGCGCCATCTTCCCGGAACGCGCCGCCTTCAGCCGGACCGCCCCTTCAAAACCGCCATCTTCCTCCCGCCGCTATACCAAAAGAGGGGACAGCTCCCAATTCTTTTCAGGCGGAGGATGCTGCACAAAATCGAGAGTTGTCCCCCCTTTTGCAGAGTGAATTTGACTTCGGCGGTCTCTTCGCCGAGGAGACATTCTCTTCCCTGTTCCCGGTCCGGAATATCGCCGAGATCGAAGTTTCACCCGTCACGGTCCGTCTTCACAACGATAAGTCCCTTCTCACGGAGATCACCGCGGCCAGGGCGTCCGTCCGTCTGAAGGATAAGGAGATTCTCTTCACGGGAAACGTCCGGGTTTCCGCAGGCAGCTCGGAGCTGACGACGGAGCATCTGTCCTTTCTTCCCGGAACATCCCGCCTGCGGACGGACCACCCCTTCGTTCTGAAACGGGGAGACCGGACCCTCGAAGGAACCAGCCTCACGACAGACCTCTTCCTGCAGCCGCAATAACGAAAGATGAAATATCAGAACCTACCCGCACGTCAAAACGGCCTGGTAATAGGGGACGGATCTTTATCATGATCTTTATCATTGACAGGAATATCGTCATTTGGCATAATATATGACAAATATTGCGCCGAGAGGTGATCGTCATGGAGCCAAAATGGGTTGAACGGCAGCTCGATATTCAAGGTCTTCTGGAGAAGCGTTCCTGCTTTCTTCTGGGCCCCAGGCAGACCGGGAAAACGTCTCTGATCCTGCGAGTCCTGCCGGACATCCGTTATTATGATCTTCTGAACAGTACGACCTATCTCGCCTTGAGCCGCCAGCCCGATCGTCTGGCGCAGGAGATCGGCTCGTCCGTGAAGCGTGTCGTCATCGATGAAATCCAGCGTCTTCCGTCCCTCCTCAACGAGGTTCACCGTCTGATCGAGACACAGGACGTCCATTTCCTCCTGACGGGGTCCAGCGCCCGGAAGCTCCGCCGCGGCGGTGTGAATCTCCTAGGCGGTCGTGCGCGGGTCAATTACCTGCATCCCCTGACATATCGGGAATTGGGCAACCGGTTCGATCTTTACCGGGCCATGGAGCGGGGCCTGCTGCCCTCGATCTACTTTTCCGACGACCCCAAGTCGGATCTTCAGGCCTATGCCGGTCTCTACCTGCAACAGGAAATCATGGCGGAAGGGGCAACCCGGAATATTCCCGCCTTCAGCCGTTTTCTCAAAATCGCCGCCCACAGCAACGGCGGGATCGTCAACTTCACGAACATCGCCAGCGACGCCCAGGTCGCCCGCACCACGGTGTATGAATATTACGAGATCCTGAAAGACACCCTCATCCTGCGGGAACTGCCGCCGTGGCGAAAGACGGTGAAGCGGAAGCCTCTGGCATCCTCGAAATACTACTTTTTCGATGTGGGCATCGTATCCGCACTGCAAGGAAGGCCCTTCCTCCCCGGCACACCGGAATTCGGCGAAGCCTTTGAAACATTTCTGATGCACGAGCTGGCCTGCCGCAGCGATTACGTCTCGGGGGCGCTGCTGAGCTTCTGGCGGTCTACCAGCGGCTTCGAGGTGGATTTCATCATCGGTGATCATACGGCGGTGGAGGCGAAGGCCAAAGAAAACGTCTCCCCGCAGGATCTTAAATCTCTGCGCGCCCTGCGCGAAGAGAACATATGCAAACGCTACCTGTGCGTCTGCCTGGAACCGCGCAGCCGTGAGGTGGACGGCATCCATATACTGCCCTTCGGCGAATTTCTCTCTGCTCTCTGGACAGGTGAATATGAATAAGGGGAGAAGCGCTCAAATCAAAACCAGCGAATTTCGCTGAAAAAAAAGGGGGGGGGCAGCACAGCATCCGCATCAACGAGCAGTGGCGCGTCTGCTTTGTCTGGAAAGATGGAAATACAAATGATGTTGAAATCGTTGATTATCACTAAGGAGGTAGTATGAGCGGGAGGGATTTTCCTCCGGTGCATCCCGGAGAGATTAAAACCAACGTGACCCTCACCCCTTCGTTCTGAAACGGGGAGACCGGACCCTCGAAGGAACCAGCCTCACGACAGACCTCTTCCTTCAGCCGCAATAACGAAAGATGGAAAAATCAGAACCTACTCGCACGTCAAAACGGCCTGGTAGAAAAAGGGGAGCCGCTCCCGATTTTGCGCAGCATCCTCAGCATGCAAACAATCGGGAGCTGTCCCCCCATTTGATGTTCGACGCCTCACGTCACCGCAGGCCGGAAAGCGACTGGAGGATGTAGAGCGCCTCCGGAATCCCGATGCGGCCGTCGCCGTCGACATCGGCATCGGTATACACTGTGGCCCCGGCCGGAAGATTACCCATCGCCGCCTGGAGCGACAGGAGGGCGTCAGTCAGATTCACCACGCCGTCCCCGTTGATATCCCCCCGAACGCCGGTCGCGCCGGACACGTAGAAATATTGTTTCAGGGGTGTGACAACGCCCTGCTCCGTAATAACCAGGTTGTAGGTCAGGGGCAGCGACGGCGCCGCGCCGAAGCCGATAGCGCCCTCGTTCTGCCAGGATTGCTTCTGGCTGTCATAGGTCAGGCTGATGGGCGAAGCGATCCCCGGTCCCGTGACCGTGATGGACCCGATGGCCGCCTGCGGATCGTCCACCCGCAGATAGGCCAGGTAATTCGTCGGCGCCATCCCATGGAGCAACCGGGCGGTCCCTTGATACTTATACTGCCGCCCGTTGATGTTCGACTGGTTGACTGCATTGGCGCGGGCCGTGTAGGCACGCGGCTGGAACGTCCATCCTGTTAGCTGGGCCGTGGCAACCACCGTGTCGCCGGGCTCCACATTGAGAATGAGGAAGCGTCCATTGGACGAGGTTGCAACGGCGCCGGCAGCGATCGAGAGGTCATTGTTGAGGTAGGCGACCGCGTATTTCCTTCCCCGGACGCTGACGCAGGTGACCTGCGCCCCGGCCAGCGTACTCCCATCCACCTCCTTTTTCACCCACCCCGTGACGGCGCCCTTTCCTTCAAGAATCCCCCAGACGGCGTTCACACCGGGGAACAGGTAGTAGGTCCCCCAGTCGCTGTTGTTGCCCGTCAGGGTCACATGCCGCGAATAGGTATTGGCATAGCCCGTCTTCATCACTTCGAACGTCAGCGGCGTATCGAGGGGCAGGTTCGTCAGCGTGGCTTTGCCGTTGCCGTCGGATGTCGCGAACAGTGACGGGTTTTCGGCCATCCGCACCGTGACGCCGGCGATGGGTGCGGAATTCTTGTCCTTCACGTACATCGAAATCGAGGCGCCGCCGGCGTTGCCGTAAATATAGTCATGACTCACCCCGCCGGCGTAACCTATGGTCGTTTTGGACCAGAACGACCATCCCTCCTTCCGGGCGGAGACGGTGACCTCATCCCCCGGGGCCACGTTGAGTACGAGGTACCGCCCGTTGGAAAGGGTAGCCGCGGCGCCGGTGGCCACGGTATAGTCGTCGTTGAGGTAAACGACCTCATAGGCCTTTCCCTGGTCGCTCGCGCAGGTCACCTGCACCCCGCCCACGGCGTTGGTGCTGTTGTTGCTGTCCGCGTTGTTGATCGCGCGCCCGTAGATGACGCCGGCCCCTTCCCGGACGCCCCAGGTGTTCAGATCCGCCTGGGTGTAGAGCGGGACGCTCCAGGTTGAGACCCCCGTAGCCGAAAACAACCCGTAGCCGTTGACATAACCCTCTTTGCTGATCGCAAAGGGGATGGATGTGTTCGGCGGAAGGCCCGTCAAAGTCGCTCTGCCGTCGGCCCCCGTAACCGCCGAAACCGCGGGGAAACCAACCACCTGCGCCAGAGCGCCCTGAATGGACGTCCAGTCGGGACCGCGCGTGTTCACGGTCAGTGCCAAGGAAACCGGTCCCTGACCCGTGAGCCTCCCTTGGCTGACGCCGCCGGCAACGGTGTGGTAAACACGTGTGTTGAAGGTCCAACCGGCCTTCGTCGCGGTGACGGTCACCGTATCACCGTTCAGAACGTTCTTGATCACGTAACGGCCTGCGCCGTCCTTGTCCTTGGTCACGGTCAGGGAGGGCGTGCAGTTATCGTCGTAACAGACCGGGTAGGTCGCCTGGAGCACGCCCGTCGCCGTCACGACAGCCCCGCCGACATAACCGTCGATCCTGTCGCGCACGTAGGCGCGGATGATCCCCTTGCCGGCGTCCACGTTCCAGTTCCCGGTCCCGGAACCCAAGCGGCTCGAGGGGAAGAGGGTGAATGCCCGATCCCGGGGGTCAACCCTGTTCGCGGTGTACGTCATCTCCGCTGAATAGCAGGGCGCATAGGAGTCATCCTTGGAGATCTTGAGATAAAACGGCAATCCGGCTTTGAGATTGCCCAGGGTGTACAGGCCCGTCGCGTCCGTGGTGGCGAAGTTTGTCGGCAGACCACCCTGTTCGA
>MNZQ01000160.1 GCA_001873745.1 Syntrophaceae bacterium CG2_30_58_14 | reverse complement strand
TAGAACATCACGGTAACGCCGCAATGGGGTTTCGGGGAAATTGATCCGGGGACAGATGCGGCGGAAGAATGCAGGTAGGGACAGATCCAGAGGTTCACCACCCTCGTTGAGCGCCAGAATATCCGCAACCCATGAGGCGTCAATCCGAACAGGGGTCTGATTACCATTCGCATCAGGCTTTTCCGGACGGGCGCCAAGCACGACAACCACCGGCCCATTGCCCGCGGTCGCCCGGAACCGCATGCGGAACGCCAGGTCATCGCCACGGAATACCACCGGCCGCCACGTCCGCCCCCCGTCGTCCACGATGGCCGGCTTGCCGAGAACCCCGGCGTCGGTCAGGAGGGAATCGCTGTCCACCACGACCGCCATGCGGCAGTGACGAGCCCGTGCGCCGAGCCATTGCAGGAATACGCTGGTAGGCGTGAGAGTCATGCGGGTGTGCTCCCATCTGGTTTGGAAAGAAGTGCAGCCTTCCCTTTTGCCGTGAGGCGGTATTTCTGGAGGCGGCTGTTGGGTCTATCGGGAATGGTCCGTTCGACAAACCCGGCGGACATCGCCGGCGCCAGATAGCCGTCACGGAAATTCCTCCTGTCTTTGAGTCCCAAGGTGAGCACCAGTTCCGTAGGAGACATTTCTCCATGAATGATCCCGAGCAACCTGGCGACTTGGGGGGTGACTTGGGGGGTGACTTCGGGGGCAACTTGGGGGGTGACTTGCGGGGTAACTTTGGCCTTATCCTGGGACTCAACATGAACGGCGGTTTGCCGGTCAGCCTCTCCGCTGCCTTGTTTGCTGACGGCCTCAGGTGTCGGGGTCATTGGAACGATGGCGGTGAACATGTCATCTTCGATAAATGAGGCCGGGGGTGCTCCGGGGGCATAAAGGGGCTGGTACTTCGTGACGTTACTTACACCAGAGCCCAACTCCTCGTAGCGGCCAAGCTGGATCAAGAATTTGCAGATGGTCGGGTTCTTCGGGTACGGCGTGAAGTGACTGGGATCGATGGGACCGCGGCCGTGCGGGACGTTCGGGTTCTTGAACTCGACCCGGTCCCTGTAAATCACCAGAGTGGCGGGGGCGGCGCTGGTGTACTCGCGGTGGGCCACAATATTGGCCACCAGTTCCCGGAAGATGCGGGCGCGCAGGCTGATGCTGGTGGTCCCTTCCAGGTAGAAGGGATCATCGAGATGCTTATCCACAAAGCCCATGAGCAGGTCAAAAGCGTCGATCAGGTTGGTGCGCACAATCAGGCGGTCGTCGTAGCGGTCGGTGTCGCGCCGGCGGAGGAGAGCATCAAACTTGTAGCCGGCGGCGACGCTTTGAATGATGGCATCCGTACCGAACATCAGGGCTGTCGCGAGGGTGTACCCCACCTTGCCGGTAAAGACATCCTTGCGAACGAAGCCGGCGATCTGCAACAGTTCTTCGGATGGCAGATCGGCCCAAGGATGCTGCGGACTGCGCTGGCGCATCATACGGCGCGCCTTGTCGAAGAGATCGGGCCGCAAATCGGTCATGTCCAGATAGGGCAGGACGCGCTGTTCGGTGAAGAAGCTTAGTTTGCGATTCACCAGCCCCGCGATGCGATTCAGATCGGAAACGCGGAAGTCTCCATCCTCACTGCGCAGGAACACATCGCCTCCCATCCGGTGTACCTGGGAACTGGCGGGAACCTGAATCTTGATGACCCACTTGCCGTCGATCTCTTCCGCGCGGGGGAAGAGCAGATAAGGCGGGTCCAGTTTGTTCGGGTTGTTGGATAGGCTTGCGATCTCAGTCTTCAGGCGGTCCACGGCGGCAGGCGCGATACCGGTGATGGTTCCATCATCGGCCACACCAAGGACGATCAGGCCGCCGTCAAGGTTCAGGAAAGCGCAGACGGTTTCGAAGAGGCTTCGGGGCAAATCCCACGCAGCACCCTTGAACTCCAAGGCAATGCTCACTGGGGTTCTGGATCAAGCCGTCGAACGTGAGCTGACCGGAGAGGGTCATTTGGCGAACCGCAAGGTCGTTGTCCTCAAGATCGGCCATGCCCTGCAAGTACGCCTTGATATGCTGAAGCTGAGGCAGCGCCTCGCACGCCTTGATCAGGTTAGCGAACCGGCTGAAGGATTCCTTGAACGCCTCCGGCGAGGCGTAGGATTCTCGGACGGTGGCCCCAAACTCATTGAAATCGCTGGCAGCGGCCACGGCATCCAGGCGCTGAAGCAGTTCCAGTATTTGGCTTGTGACCTTACCGCCCAGCAGTTGTGCAAGGGTCGGCAATGTGTTTCGGGTCGCGGCGATATGCTCGGCCAAAGTTTTCAGCAAGCGAGCGAGTTCCTCGTTCCGGGCGTCTTCCTCCTCGGGCAATGCCACCGGTTTCATCGTCTCGTCCAGAACGCGGGCATAGGGCAGAATGTCGTTCCAGCCCTTTTGGGAGGATTTCACAAGGCGCGCCCCGAGCAGGGCCTTGTCCAGCTTGGCGTTCCAGTCCATCAGACCGAGAACCCGGCTTTTGAGGCGGTCGCCGCTTAAAGCCTTGCCGTTGTTGAGCATCAGCCCGTGATTCGGTTTGATGGATAGTTCGCAGCCTCCCATCTTCACCATGCCGAAGAGGTAGAGCATGACCATCTGGTCGGTGAGGGCGTGCGGGGCGCGACAAAACGTGGTCTTGACGTCGGCAACTGGAACATCGGGCTCGGGTCCGACGTATTCCCTGATCCGCGCGATCGCCAGACACTCCTCGGCGTTGAACTCGCTGGGATGGGATTTGGAGACGAGGCCGAGGCCGGCCGCAAAGTTCGTGACCGCGTCCTTCTCGGCGTTGGCCGGGTCCTTGTGAAACAGACCGGCAAAGACCTTGCGGGCATCATTGTCCGTGAAGATTTTTTTGAGGTGCTTGGGGGCAAACAGCGGGTTGTCATAGGCCTTCTCAAGCAGGCGGGCGCCGAGAGCGTCTTCCCGGTCTTTGAGGTTGCCGAAAACCTCGATGGCCGGAATCCCGTAGCCTTTCTGTGTGAGAACCTTGCCCCGTTTGAACTCGTCCAACTGACATTTCAGGATCGTCTTGACGGCCTCCTTGCGGCGGCTTTCGGCATAATCGCGAATTACGCCTTGGTTGAGGGCGGTGAAGTTCCGCTTCATCTGCTCCGCGGCCAGGATGTCGGCCAGGCCCTCGCGGGTTTCGTCGCTCAAGGGAGCCGGACGGCAGACGGCAATCCGCGCGTCTTTCAACTGGCTTCCGATTTGTTCATCGGAGACTTCGGGCGCCTGGATCAGATAGACCAGCCGGAAATGCTGATCGGGATTCTCAATCTCCTTGCCGAATTCCTCTCGCCAGCGGTCCGACACGGCAATTTCACCGCCGTACTGGACCTTGTGAACCCGGGACGAGGATGACGCGACGCGATGGGGCAATGCATAGAGGGGCGGCGCGTTATCCTGCCGTTGCTTGGCGGTGCGCTGATCGGGCGGCTGAAAATCGGACAGCAGACCGCCGTTCATGCCCAGGATCATCTGGGCTTCCTGGGTGATATCGGGCAACTGCCAAAACAGGCTCTCCAGCCACTTGTCGTTCTGGGCCTTGGCGTCTTCCTTGGCTTTCTTCTTGAGCGGACCGAAGTATTTGACGGGGTTGGCCTGCGCCGCGGAAAGCTCGTAGGAGAAGATCGACACGGTCTTGCCTTCGCGGGACTTTTTTTCATCTCGCACGGGGAAGCCGTTCTGGATCATCTTTTCAAAAAGATACTCGGTCTGGGCGGTTGCCCCGACGGCGTCATCGGCCAGCCAGGCCGCCTCCGCGACCTCTTGCGACGTCAGACCATCCCTCAGGTTGTCGGGCAGGCTGACGGCCCAGAGAAACAGGGCCTGCAAGAGACGCCGGGCCTGATCCCGCTCTTCTGGCGAGACATCGAGCGGGGGAAGCAGCTCGAATGTGTCGTGCAGGTTCTGGAAGGCGTCTTTGTACCCTTCGGAGCGGGGCATCTTTTCCAATTCATCTGTTTTGAAGAGATCGGGAATCGCAACCAGACGGGCGCCGTTCTGGAATGCGGGGTCCGATAGCGCTTGCCAGCCCATGCGAATGGCGGAACGGGCGGTGGGCAGATTGTGTTTTTCGGCATTCTGCGTGATGCGCCGCATAACCTCGAAACAGCGAGGCTGGAACGGAAAGGTAGCCTTGAAATCCGTTTGGGAGATATTGGCCTGTCTGATGAACCGGTACTCTTTGCGGCAGTGGTTGTAATAATCCTTGATCCCGACATCGGCGCCCGGCAGAAGATCGCGACAACGGAATGCGACGATCTCGCCGAAGTCGCTCTTGTTCTTGTCGGCGAGCAGATACAGGGGGATGAATCGGTCGCCTTCCCCGCCGCCGGACAGTTTCTGCGGCATGTCGCCCTGGCTGGCGATTACGGTCAGGATGTTGTGGTGGTTCGTCGGCAGGACGTAAGCGAGGGTTTCGAGCACCTCCTCGTCCTCCGCATAGGCGGCTGTACCCTGCACGTGGCGGTCTTGCCAAGACCGGAACTCGTCCACGACAAACAGCAGGCCGTCGTACTCGCCGAGCTTCGTGATCTGCTCATAGATCCAAGAAAACCGTTCCTTGAACTTGCCTTTGAGTTTGCCTTGCGGAAGACCCGAGCGAACGAGTTCACGGCCGAACGCCTTGACCCCATTGGCCTTGCGATACTCCTCCGGCGACGCCTTGTTCTCCTTCTCGAAGAAGGACCGGGCGCCGGCCTTCTCCCAATCGGTGGATTCGGTGCGGTACCAATGGTCGGCGAGCTCTTCCGACGTGATCGGGATCTTTTCATCGAGATCGGGCCGGATCGTTCGGAGGCTTTCCCGAATCTGTTCTTCGAGGATCCGCATGAGGCTGTCGGCGCCATCGGCCGCACCCATGCCGCGGAGAGAAAACGCCACGGGGAACATCCGAACTTTGGAGAGCGGATGGGCATAGGTCTTGCGGAGATCGTCGTCCCGAACCGCTTTCCAGAGCGCTTCATCGCGCCAAATGAGCAGGTTGACCAGCGTACCCAGAAAATGGGTTTTCCCGGCGCCGTACTCCGCCTGAACCCAGAACCCCTGCCCCCGGCGATGGACGGCGCATTCGAAGACCATTTGGAAATGGGCCCGTAAGGAGGGCGTGAACAGATACTCCTGAACCGTTCGCACGGCGTTCGCCTCTAAGATGATCTTGGAGAGGAGGGGCGTTGTCTCCGGCGGCTCCGGTTTTACGCAAATGATCTCTTTAAGACGCTGCAATTTCATGAATCACCCCTTGTCTGTGATGACGCGGCTGCACATTCCAATTCCCGTGAAGTAGTCGTACAGCCGGTCATCGTCAAAGACGACCGCCGCTGGCCAGGCCATCTTCTCGGCGGCTCGCGCAAGCGTGATGATGACCATCCCGAAGTCGCCGCAGAACCAATCGTAGAAGCTCTTCAGGCCAAGGTTGTAGCGCACCAGCAGCCCGCCGGAGCGAACGACCAGAACGATTTTCGACCTTGCCGTGGGTTGGAGTCCTTGCAGATGCTGACGCAAGGATGTTGCCAGGCGGGCGCGGGCATCTTCGTCATTCGCCGGCAGGTTATCCGGATCGAAAAGATCCAGGATGTCCAGTTCTTGGGTGTTACAGAGGCTAAGCGCATCTTTCAGGGCGGCATCGGAACCGAGCCAGAGGACCACATCCTTGTCCCATGTCTTCTGCCGGAGCAGGTTCTTCAGTTCCGTCACGCCGTTCATAGTCTGGCCCTCCGTTTGAGCAAGTCCCGGAGAGAGAAGCAGGTTGTCACCTGTTCCAACTGATCCGCCACAACGTATTTGCCGATGAGATGCGCGGCGTCCGCTTCCCGCAGGATGGCCCTGACGGCCTGTTCGGACTTGAGGCCGAGGCGTTTCCAAAAGGGGTTGCTCAGGACAGAGGCAAGTTCGACCGTCCGGGGTCCGGCCGGGCAGAAAATCGAATGGAAAACAGCCAGAAACGCCGTCTTGTCCAGGTTGATCCGTCCCAGCCGGTCGCCCTGAGGCGAAGTCCGGTCAAGGAAGCCAAGCTTGGCCAGATTCATCTTCAGCCGTTCGAGCGTTTTGGCGGGGGGCTGTTCGCCGAGTGCGTTACGTAAATATCGCTCGAAATAGGTCGCCGGAATCAGCATGCCTTCTTCCAGCGGGAAGAGACAGTTCGCAACGCAGTTGCCGACTATCGGTTCCGCGGTCAGATAGAGGTAACGGAGGATGTCGCGTTCGATCTGTTCATCTTCATAGGCCTGCCATGCCTGGCGGGCCAGTCCGTCAATGCCATCCCCAAAGAACCAGAGCAGGATGGACCGGGCATAACGTCGCCGCGTTTCGGCGCTGTTCTGACTCAACTCCTGCTGGAGTTTTTCCTGAAGTTGTTCGGTGCTGGCTAAGCCCACGGCAAGCCTGGCGGCCAGCAATCCCTCCCGCAATAGAACATCCTGTATCGTCTTACGTTCGCGGCGACTTCCATCGGCCTTTGACCTGGGGGAAGGTTTCAAATCACTGCGGCCAGTCGGACTGGATCCATAGGACGCCCCATCCTCAAGGAGAACCATCTGCTTGTCATTCTTTTTTGGTGCACTCGTCATCAAATTCTCACGTTTCACATTGTTTTAAAAACCATCACCCAAAAGGCGTTTATAAATAGCACTTCTTCAGCATGTTCTCAATAATTTTGATGACATATTTTTTGTGACAGGATCTTCAAGACAAGGCAAAGATTTGAAATCGTAATCAGACCGATTTAACGCCAGAGCATCTCTTTCAGGGTTTCCTCAAACCTGCGGATCTCCTCCACCGACACCCGGACGCACCCCCGGATCCGGGTCGCCTGGAGATCCCCCTCGTCCAACCGGAAGTAGCGCTTCGGGGGCTGAGAGCTCATCGGGGGGAGGTTTCCCTGGGTCCAGAAGTGGCAGATCTCCTCGTCGGGGTACCAGACGCCGTTGAGGCTGCTCCGATCCAGCGGTCACAGCGGCGCGATGCAGGTTTCGTAGAGGCCGCAGGCGGGTCGAGGACTGGAAGGGAATACTTCGGTGGATCGGTCCGCCGAGAAGCCTTCCGAACGGCGGCCCCGCCATGAGTCTCCCTGATGCGCTAAACCGGCAGAGGTTCTCGCCCCCGATGCTTGGTGACCGGAAGGGCGTACCCTTGTCCGCGTTCCCTCTGTGGATCGATTTACGGCTGCGCCGGCGCGGTCGGCTGTCTTCGTCATTAGAAGAAAGCTTATGGAGATTCTTATTTTTTTATAGATTTCTTTGCGGTGACCGGCGCGAAGCACGACAATGTCGTTGCCCTCTATGTCGAAGATCGCGCGATAATCACCGATGCGGAAACGGTAGCCGCCGAGTTCCTGGTCGGTCGGCCGTTCGGCGTATTGGAGCGGATTGTCTTTGAAGCAAAGGATGGTCGTTAGGAAGCTCCTTTCCACTATTCTTGTTTTAGGGGGAAAAGATTTTGGAAAGACTTTATCATTTTTGAAAATTACCTGCAATCAAAACAATATCAATAGCTTAATGGCGGAGACGGTGGGAGTCGAACCCGCGTCAGCATTTGACGCCTAAATCACGTTGACATGCAAAAAAGATTCTCCTATATAACCAACATGAGAAGGGAATACGGATCAACGCCGTGATCAGGTGTCTCGAAGTTCTCTGCCGAAACTCCGGATCCAGCATCTTGGCCCCCTTCAGAAACGCTGCGAGATGGAACTGCATGGTCTGGAGAATGCTTCTGGTCGGAATCTATCCGCTGAACAGGAGGCTCGGCGGGACATCCTTCGTGGCAGAATCGACGAATCGAAAGCTTTTGACGAGACGCTGTCCGGGATCATCGGGGAAGGTTTCGGCCCGGCGTCCGTCAAGCCTCTCCTGCGTCAGTTTGCCGTCAACGATGCGATGCTCTGCCTCAAGTCGCGCTGGCTCCGGAGGATCGGCGAGACTGTTGCCGCCGGTCCCCTTGAGATTTGGAAAACGGCGGCCGATGAGACGGAATTGCATCCGGACCTTTCCATCTGGATCGCCGACGCCATGAACCATTTGGATCATCACTGCACCGCCGTCAACCCCAATCCGCCGGAACAGACGACGCTGGTTACCGATCCCACGGCCGGGGATCTGGCGGCGCTGATCGACGCCGAGGCGGATGCGATGGTCCCGGCGGCCCTGAAGTGCGCCTGCGACGTGTGGTGGAAGCCGTTCAACCAAAACGTTCTGAAACCTCTGTCGGAAAAGATCCGGGACGCCAAGAAGGAACAGAAATCCCTGAAGGACCAATCTCAGGAAGCGACAGGATCTTTTGAGGTTCAGCATGCAATCAGGAAACGGCTCGATGCATTGAAATCCGAGATCAAGGCTTGGCAAAAGGAACTGGATGTCAAGACCGGCAAGGGGCAGGCCGTCCGGGATTCGATCCGATCCTGGCGGTGCCCCGAGGCCCTGACCTGGGGCGACTGGCTGGCGGAACAGGCGATGTACGACCAGGTATCGAGCCTGGACAGGAAGCGACCGCCGCCGCAGACGGTCCAGGAGTTCATCCTCCAGGAGGGGGCGTATCATCCGGACGTCAACGACGGCGTCCGGGTCAATATTGCGCCCCTCCAGAAGGCGGGCATCCTCGTAGCCGACGTCCTGGCGGCCAAAGACGTGGAGAAGGCCATCGCCGACCGTGCCACCTGGCGGGATGACGAGCGGCGCTGGTGTCGGGAAGGAAAGCTGCCCAAACCGGGCTGGTGGTAATGAAAAATGAATGAAAAGAGGAAGGTTCCTGATGGAAAACGCCGGTTTAGAAGCGGAGAAGGTAAAGGATTGACAGGACTATGAGGGATCCATCATTCAAAGAATGGCTTCAGGAGCAGATTCAATCGGTCCTGTCCAAGACGGCGGAGCCGCCGCCGTTCATCCTCTGGTGCGACCCCGCGTGGGAGTGGGAAGAACTTCTCCGGAAGACCTGCGGGGAAGCGGTTGAGTTGTGGGCCGACAAAGGACATGAACTGCTCCTCCGGCATCGGTTTATGCGGGAGGAACGCCGGCCCCGTGTTATCTGGACGCCCATCGGGAAAGGCGACCTCTGCTACTTCAAGGTGTTCGAAGGCGAGGCGACTCTTCGGGAGATTTCGCTTCTGGAGGCCCTCCGGGAATTCGGCGTAGAGATCACCCGCGCCCAGGAAGACGAGGTCAAGGAGGATCTTCTCGCCTACGCCCTGGCAAAGTTCGACGAACCTCTCTCCCGCTGGAAGAAGATCACGCCGGATGAGTTGATCTCGACGGGGACCATCCTCTCCGTTCTCGCGGATGTTGGCAAGCCGATCGCGGACCGGATCAGCCCGGAGAGGCGCCACCTGTTCAAGCGGCGCGTTACTGCGGATTTCGGATTTCCGCCGCCGGATCTTGGCGACCCGGATACGTGGCGCATCCGGACGGTCGCCCGCCTCCTCGCTACGGACGCGGCCGTGAAGCTCGGGCAGGAGACCTATCCAACGTCGGATTGGGTCATTCCGCCGGGCAACAGCCGGAAACGGGCCTTGGAGCTCCTCGGCCAGTGGCAGCGGGATCTCCAGCTTCTGCCGCGCTTTGAAACCCTCGCCGGAAAGGCCGACGCTCTTTTGAATATTCAATCCTTCCTGGGACAGGATTCCTGCAAACTGGCGGACCCTCTGGCCTCTTACAGGGGGGAAAAGGCGCAGTTCCAGAACGAAATAAAACAGATCAAGCAGTTTGATAATTTTCTGGAATTGGCAACCTATGTCGGCCGGAAAACGGAACACTACCAGCTCCACGCCCAAGGCTTCTGGGGAGAATGGTCGAAGAACCGGGTCCCTTGGGATATCCTGGCCGGATTCGGGCGGGCGGCGCAGATTCTGCGGGATCATGACGGCGTGGAGAAGAACTGGCACGCCCTGCAAGATGCTGTTGACTGGTACTGCCGGGAGGGCTGGAAGGCGGATGCGGAAGGCGAATTCCTCATGCAGGAAGGGCCCGGTGAAGAGGCAGACCTTTTTGCAGTCCGGAAGGAGCTGAGAACGGCCTACCTTCATGTCCTCGACCGGACCAACACAGCCTTCTCCGAATTCGCCGCCCAGGATCCCGCATGGCTTTCGCAGGCACTCCTTCCCTATGCCGGTGAGGCGCTCCAGATGAGACTTGCCGAGAAGAAGGAAGCGGCGGCGGTCATTTTCGTTGATGCCTTCCGCCTTGAACTGGGGATGCGCTTAGCCGAAATGATCAACGATGGTCAGAGCGCCCCAGTCGCATCCGTCGCGCCCTGCAAAGCGCCGGCGCCCACAACGACGGAACTGGGTATGGCCTACCTCCTTCCCGGCGTGGCGAAAAACCTCAAGGTCTCCGTCGATCCGGAAAAGGGATGGAACGTTCATGCCGAGGGCCGCGAAGAGAATCTCGCCACGGCCGAGGGAAGACGGAACTGGCTGACCGCCGCCTATGGGGTGAAGCCCTCACACCTCCTGACCGTTGTCGAGGCCGGGAAAAGTGGTTTCAAACCGCCCGAGGGGAAGCTCATCTTTCTTTTCGGCGATGAATTCGACAGCCTGGGTCATGAAGGAGAACTGGCCCTTTCGGGCGCCGAAGGCCTCCTTGAAAGATATGCCCAACTGATCCGGAGGCTCAGAGACGCCGGTTACGGGAGCATCTTCGTTTCGACCGATCACGGCTATTTCCATTACCTTCCCGGCGATCACGAGGTGATGGAAAAACCCGAAGGGGATATCTGTTGGAAAACAAGGCGAGCCGTTGTCGGGAAAAATCTGAAGCACAAGACGGCAATTCTCACCCGCGTGGCGGGTAGCGACCTGGAATGCCTGACCCCCCGGAGCGTCAATGCCTTCAAGACCTATGGCGGGATCGGATTTTTCCACCGGGGAACAACCCTCCAGGAGTGGCTCATCCCGCTGGTCTGCATCCAATGGGCAAAAAAAGCGCAAAAAACGGGGATCGTTTTAAAGCCGATCGCCGAGATCACGACGCAGGAACCCATGGTGGAAATCGAACCGGATACGCGGGGAAAGAAGAACCTCCTGGGGGAGATCGACGGCAGCTATCTCGGCCGGCAGATTACCATCAAGATCCGCGACGCCGCCTCGGGGAAGGTCCTTTTCAAATCAGCCGCCGTGGCCGTCAGTCCCCATGACGAGGTCAGGCAGATCAAGCTGGCAAAGGTTTCGGGGGCGGAAGGCCGATTCGGCCAGAAGCTGACCCTGGAGATCGTCGACGCCGATGACGAGGCGCTTTTAACGACCGCAGAGGTCGTCTTGAAAACCGATATGGATGAATGGCTATGATGGAAGAACCGAAGAATCAGACGGGCTGGGTCGATGCCCTGGATCAGAAACTCTTTGACGCATTTCCCGGCCGCGTGGTGCGCAAGGATCTCGTCAAACGCTTCAAGGTCGGCGACAAGCTCCGCGTCGCCATGGATTCTGGGGCCAGGCGGGTCATGATTCCCACAGCGAACCGGAAGGATTTTGCCACGCTGCCCGACGAGGTTATCGACAAGATGCAGATCGAATTTTACAGCGACCCAGCCCAGGCAGCCTTCAAGGCGCTGGCGGAGGGGTAAGGAAAGGATATAAAGGATATCATCGATTTTGGCCATGTTTTGTATAGCATTAATATTGATATTTATATCAAGCAGGTTTTGTTTCGCATCATTTTTTGCTTGACAGCAGCGTCATATTCGGTGTAGCGAAGCGGGTCTTTTGGGTAGTGATCGCCCTGTTGCATTGAACTTTTTTTCTCGAGGTTCGAAAAGCATGATTGAATACATCCCCATCCTCGTCTTGCTCTGTTTTGCCATTCTGATTGCCGTTCTCATCGTCGGCGCTTCGCACCTTCTGGGTCACAGAATTTCCGGAAAAGCCAAACTTTCCACCTACGAGTGCGGGATGCAGACCATCGGCCCCACCCGGATGAAGATGAATATCCGCTATTACATCGTCGCCATGCTTTTTCTGATCTTCGATATCGAAATCATGTTTCTCTACCCGTGGGCGCTGGTGACCGGGGGGCTGAAGATGTTCGGTTTCGTGGAGATGCTGATTTTCGTCGCCGTCCTGTTTGTCGGTTATCTCTATGTGTGGAAGAAAGGGGCACTGGAATGGGAGTAGAAGCCGCGGCGACCGCCTCTTTGCAGGAAGTGATCAACTGGGCCAGAAAAAATTCCGTGTGGCCCGTAACCTTCGGCCTTGCCTGCTGCGCCCTGGAGATGATGGTGGCCAGTTCATCAACCTACGACATCGCCCGCTTCGGCGCGGAGGTGTTCCGGCCCTCTCCCCGCCAGGCAGACCTGATGATCGTTGCCGGAACGGTGACTAAGAAAATGGCGCCCATGTTGAAGCGCATCTACGAGCAGATGCCCGAACCGAAATGGGTCATTGCCTACGGGTCCTGCGCATGCAGCGGCGGGATCTTCCAGACCTACAATGTCGTCCAGGGCGTCGACCAGATCATCCCCGTGGATGTCTATGTGCCCGGCTGCCCACCCCGGCCCGAAGGTCTTCTGAAAGGGATCATCACCCTTCAGCAGAAGATCGCCGCAGAGCCGGCGGGACAGAGAAACCTTGTCAGTTTGCCGTGGGGGAACAATGGATAGATGCATGGCCGGTGATCTGCTGAAGGAAGCCTTCCCGGAGGCGGTGCTCAACATCGAAGAATTCCGAGGGGAGACAAGCATCACCATTGATGCGGGCAAGATCCGGGAGGTCATGACTTTCCTGAAGGAAAATGAAAAGCTTGGCTACGATCTGCTCCTGGACCTTGCCGGCGTGGACTTCGCTGACCGCTCCCCCCGCTTCATGATCGCCTATCTGCTGCACAGCATGAGATTCAACAACAGACTCCGGATCAAAACGACGGTGGCGGAAGGCGCTTCCGTGGACACGGTCAGTGATATCTGGTTGGCGGCGAACTGGATGGAGCGGGAGGTGTATGACCTGTTCGGGATTCAATTCAATAACCATCCGCATTTGAAACGTATTCTTCTGACTGACGATTTTGTCGGCCACCCCTTGCGAAAGGATTTCCCTGTCAAGGGAGCGGATTTCGATCAACCGCTTCAGGTTTGCCTGGAGGAAGAACGATAGCGTTTTTGAGGGCAAAAGAATCGATGGCTGAATCCCGCTACATGACGATCAATATGGGGCCGCAGCATCCCGCAACCCACGGCGTGCTGAGGCTGCTTTTGGAACTGGACGGGGAGATCATCGTCAAGGCGGAGCCGCACATCGGTTATCTGCATCGCGGTATCGAAAAATTAGCCGAATCCATGACCTACCCCCAGGCCCTCACGCTGACGGACCGACTGGACTACACCAGCGGCCTCTCCAACAATCTGGCCTACTGCCTTGCCGTAGAGAAACTGCTTGAACTCAAAATACCAAAGCGTGCCCAGTATCTGCGGGTTCTGATGGCCGAGCTCCAGCGGATTGCCGCCCACCTCCTCTGGGTGGCGACGCATGCCCTCGACCTTGGGGCGATGACGCTGCTCTTCTACGCCTTCCGGGAGAGGGAAACCATCCTGGAGATCCTGGAATTGGCGACCGGCGCAAGGCTGACGCCGAGTTTTATCCGGATCGGCGGTCTGGCGAGCGACATTCCCGCCGCCTTTCTGCCCCGCGTGAAGGCGTTTGTGGAGGATTTTCCCCGGCGGGT
>MNZQ01000024.1 GCA_001873745.1 Syntrophaceae bacterium CG2_30_58_14 | reverse complement strand
TTAGAATCCGCGGCCCGCCCCGCCGCCGCCGCTCGAACCCCCGCCGAAGCCCCCGAATCCGCCGCCGCCGAACCCGCCGAAACCATCTCCGCCGCGCCGGCCGCCCCCGCCGCTCATCAGCAGAAGGAGAAGCCAGGGGAGCATCGCCCGGCCCTGGCGGGTGCCGAGCAGAAAACCGGCAGCCAGAATCAAAAGCACGAGCTGGACGATCCCGAGCCCCCTTTCGGTTCTGACTTGCCTCCGCTGCGGCGGTTGCGCACCGGTGAGGGTCGCCCCGGCCGCCTTTGCGACGACGACGGAGACCGCGGTCATTGCCTCTGCCAGCCCCTGTCCATAATCGCCCTTTTTCAACCAGGGAATCGCATGACGGTCGAGGATCTCGCCGACGAGGCCGTCGGGAAGAATCCCCTCCACGCCGTAACCCGTTTCGATCCGGATCCGCCGCTCTTTTACCGCGAGAAAGATCAGTATCCCCTTGTCCTCACCCTTCTTTCCGATTCCCCACGCCCGGTAAAGGCGGTTTGCGTAATCGTTCGGATCGTTGTCGCCGATCGTCTCCACCGTAGCCACGACAATGGCGGTTCCGGTTTTTTCCAAAACCTCCCGGGCGAGGTTTTCCATCGGACCGGCGTATTGGGCGGGAATCACCCCGGCAAAGTCATTGACCGCTCCGGCGGGTTTCGGAAAGGTCTCGCCGGCCGCCAGCGCAGACGCCGTGAAAAAAAGGAACGCCGCCGCGAGCAGCAGCGTCCGGGAAAATCTGGATGCAAACCCTGTTTTCATGGCGCTATCATAAACATGTCGCCGCAAAATAGCAACCCCTGCGATTGAACCCCGGTGATTGAACTGCCGCCTTGCAACCGTTCCGGCCTCTCCGGCGACATTATTTCATAACATTCCCGCGTTCATCTTGACACTCCCTGCGAATTTGTTTATGCTGCTCCGTCTTTTGCAGATTAGAGATCGCCTCCTGTGTCGTAACGGCGATTGTATTCGGGGATCGATTGATTGCGAGGAATGGATAACAAAACAACGGGAAGAAAGGAGATCGGTATTTATGAGAAGAAAAAGGCTTTGGGGTGTGGTTCTGGTGCTGTCGGCGTTGCTGCTTTTGTCTGCAACGTTCGCCATCGCCGCGGAGAAGGTCTATATCAATGGAATCGACGCGAATTTTCCGCCTTTCGCCTATGTGGACAAATCCGGCGCTCCGGACGGCTTTGACGTGAAGGCGCTGGACTGGATCGCCAAGGAGATGAAATTCAAGGTGAAACACCAGCCGATGGACTGGGACGGGATCATCCCCAGCCTCAAGGCCAAGAAGATCGACATCGTGGCCTCGGGGATGAGCATCACCGACGAACGCAAAAAAGAGGTCAACTTCACGACCTCTTACTGGAAAATCAAACAGGTCCTGGTCGGCAAGAAGGATGCGAAGATTACCGCGGAGAAGGCCCTGGGCGACGGGAACAAGATCGGCGTCCAGCGCGGAACGACCGAGGCGAAGTGGATCGATGAGAACCTGATCAAAAAAGGGGGAAAGAAGTTCGAACTGGTTCAGTATGACTCCGCCCCTCTCGCGATCGAGGACGTGATCAACGGCCGGATCGTGGCCGCCGCGATGGACGACGCCCCGGCGCTCGACGCCGCGAAGAAGAAGCCCGTGAAGATCCTGGGAGGCTTCGGGATGGCGGATGAACTCTTCGGTTACGCCGTCCGCAAGGAGGACACCGAATTCCTGAAGAAGGTCAACGAAGGCCTCAAGAGGCTCATGAAATCGCCCTACTGGTCCGAGTTGAAGAAGAAGTACGTCGATAAATAACTATTCAGGGGCCAGGGGCCAGGAGCCAGGAGACAGAATGGAGAGGAAGCCCGGCCCTGTGGGCGGCGCTTCCCTCTTCTCGATGAAGGACAGGGAATATGGGGACACGATGCCGCAAAAGTGTCCCCATATTCCCCACGTTTTTAAGGTCATAGAACGGATGCCGGAAAGCCTGATCGCCATTATGGACGCCCTTCCGTACCTCCTCCAGGGGTCGATGGTGACGCTGGTTGTTGTGGTGGGGGCAATGGGTTTGGGATTCGCCCTCGGAGCGCCCCTCGCCGCGGGGCAGGTCTATGGACACCCGGCGCTCCGGCGCTTCATCGCCGTCTATGTCTGGTTCTTCCGGGGCATCCCGCTGCTCGTTTTCCTGTTTTTGTTTTACTTCGGTCTCTGCACGGCCTTCGATATCAACCTTTCGGCCTTCGCGGTCGCGATCATTGTCCTCGGTTTGATCAGCTCCGCCTACCAGTCCCAGATCTTCCGCGGGGCGATCCTGTCGCTGCCGGAGGGGCAGTTCAAGGCCGCGCGGGCGCTGGGGATGAGCGATTTCAAGGCGATCTCCTTCATTATTCTCCCCCAGGCGCTCCGGCTTTCGATCCCCGGCTGGTCGAACGAGTACTCCATCCTGCTGAAGGATTCGGCGGTGACCTACGCCTTGGGCGTGGCCGAGATCATGGCGCGGGCGCATTTCGTGGCGACCAGGACCTATCAGCATCTTCCCCTCTACTTCGCCGCTGGGGTGATCTTCCTCGTCCTCACCTGGGTGGGGACGAAGGGCCTCCGACTTCTGGAGGAGAGGGCGCGAATTCCGGGGTATTCCCCGAAGGGATTGTAGAAACTTTATGACAGCGCCCATTTTACGGATCGAAAACATATCGAAGCGCTACGGAAAGAAGGACGTCCTCAAGGGGGCGTCGTTCGACGTCCTCAAGGGGGATCTCAAGATCCTGATCGGACCCTCCGGAGCGGGGAAGAGCACACTGTTGCAGTGCATCAACTTCCTCGTCAAGCCTGATGAGGGACGGATCTGGCTGGACGAGCAGGAGGTTCATTACGCGCACAAGCGCGACCTCTGCGCCTACCGCCAGAAGGTGGGGATGATCTTTCAGGATTTCAATCTGTTCGATCACCTGACGGCGCTGGAGAATGTTCGGATCGGCATGGTCCGGGTGAAGGGGATGGGAAAGGCGGAGGCCGGGGAGCGCGCCGTCATGGAACTGGAGCGCGTCGGCCTGAGGGAGCACATGCAGAAGTATCCCGCCCAGCTCTCCGGCGGCCAGAAGCAGCGGGTCTCGATTGCGCGGGCGCTGGCGATGGATCCGAAGGTGATGCTGTTGGACGAGCCCACCTCGGCCCTCGACCCGGAGCTGATCGGCGAGGTCCACGCGGTCATCCGCGATCTGGGGAACAACGGAATGACGATGATCATGGCGACGCACCAGATCGGCTTTGCAAGTTCGCTCGCGAGCGAGATCGTCTTCATGGAGGACGGCCGGATCCTCGAGCGGGGGACCCCCGACAAGATCTTCAACCATGCGGAAAATGCCCGGACGCGGGAATTCTGTTCCAAAATCACCGAGCTCTATGGGGAACGCGGATGACGGAGGGGTGGCTCTACATCCAAGCCGAGGTCTATCCCGCCCTGCTCAAGGGATTCTGGGTGAGTCTCCAGCTCATTGCCCCCTCTGCGCTCTGCGGCCTCGTGATCGGGGTCATGGTCGGGGTGCTCCGGGTCTATGGGAACCGTCCCGTCATGGCCGCCGCGAACGCCTTCGTAGCCATCTTCCGGGGGATCCCGCTTGTCGTCCAGCTTTTCATCTGGTACTTCGGCCTCCCCCACATCGGGATCTACCTGAGCCCTTTTGTGGCCTCCATCCTGGGCTTCTCACTCTGCAGCGGGGCCTATCACTCGGAGTACATCCGGGGGGCGCTCCTGTCGATCAAACGGGGACAGATGCTCGCCGCCCAGTCGCTCGGTTTCAGCAAGATCCGGATGATCTCCTCCATCATCCTCCCGCAGGCGATCCGGCGGGCGCTGCCCGGTTGCGGGAATGAGATCATCTACCTGATCAAGTACTCGTCTTTGGCCTACATGATCACCTGCATCGAGCTGACCGGTCAGGGGAAGATCCTCGCATCAAACTCGTTCAGGTACACGGAGGTCTTCCTGATGATCGGGGCGTGCTACCTGGTCATGACCTCGGTCGCGACCATCATCCTCGGCCGCGTGGAGGAGCATCTTCGCATCCCCGGCTTCGAGCGCCAGCGAACCTGAGCGCCATTCCGGACTCCATCCCCGTCACCGTTGACAGCCGGAACCCTATTGCGGCGCTCCCCGACCGGAGTCCGATGCCTCATATTTATACCTTGACATCGTTATGTCCGGGATGTATGAGCAAGCGTCTCATCGGTTCCAGTGCCCCTTAAGCGCTGTTTTTTGCCACCCCCGTTCCACCGTCGAAAGCGGCGCATCCGGGAGCTGAAAATTCACAATGATATCACGAATGTCCTCTGCTCGGTGGGGCGAGGACAAAGGAACTGCTTCAAACCACGGATCTTTGTAGAGGTGACGCCATGACTCAGGATCAAGATTCAGCCTCCGCCGTTTCGGAACTCGGGATCGGCCGCAAGCTCCAATCCCTCCGCGAAAAACACCGCTTCACGCTGGAGGACCTGGCCGCCAAAACCGGCCTTTCCAAGGTCCTTCTCGCGGACATCGAGGCGGGCGAATTCGTCCCGCCGGTAGGCACGCTCCTTAACCTTGCCCGCGCCCTGGGGGTGGGGATGGCCCATTTCTTCAAGGATGAGGCGCCGGGGGTGCAAATCTCCCTCACCCGCCGCGCGGAGCGCGTCCCGATCCGGCAGCGGCCCCACCACCGCGAGGGCGAGATCGATTACCTCTACGAGTCTCTTGAAATCAAAAAGCCCGATAAGCACATGGAGCCGCTTCTCGTGGAGTTCCAGCCGTCGGAGACGTCGGAGATGGTCTTCACGAGCCATAATGGCGAGGAGTTCACCTATCTCCTGGAGGGGCGTCTGGAATTCCGGACCGACGACCGGGTGGAAATCCTGGCGCCGGGCGACACCCTCTACTTCGAATCAGAGATGAACCACAGCTTCCGCTCCCTGGACGGGAAGCCGGCGCGGGCGCTGGTTGTTGTCTGGAGCCGAATCTGAAGGAGCACCCTATGCTGGAACTCCGCTTTCACGGTCGCGGCGGTCAGGGGACGGTGGTCGCCACCATTCTCATGGCCAAGGCCTTCTTCAGGGCAGGCTTTGAGGTCCAGAGCTTTCCCTTCTTCGGCGTTGAGCGGCGCGGCGCCCCGGTGGAGGCCTACGTCCGCCTGGACAAGGGAAAGATTCTCCTCCGAACGAACGTCACCGCTCCCGACCATGTCGTCGTCCAGGATCGGACCCTTCTGCAGAGCATTGATGTGACCAAGGGGCTGAAGCAGCGCGGATGGATCCTCATGAACAGCCCTTCGCCCCCGGAGGAGGCGGCGCGGTTTTCCTCATTTCGGGTCGCTTTTGTGAATGCCAACCGAATCGCGCTGGGTCAGGGCCTTGGCACGCGGACCCACCCCATTGTGAACACGGCGATGATCGGCGCCTTCGCCCGTCTATTAGAGATGCCGCCGCTTGAGGCCGTAGCCGAGGCGATTCGCGAGGAGATCCCCGCCCATGCGGATGCGAATATCCGCGCGGCGGAAGAGGCGTACAGGACGGTATGCCTATGAGCGAAGCGGCGATGCAAAACAGACTTTTCATTCCCCGCTCCTGCCTCACCACGGAGGGAAATAAAACAGGATCGTGGCGTTTCCTCCGCCCCCGCTATGAAGACAAGACCGCCCCCTGCGCGGCCGGCTGCCCGGCAGGCGAAGACATCCCCAAAATCGAGATGCTTACTGCCCAGGGATTTTTCAAAGAGGCTTGGGAAACGATCCTCCAGGAAAACCCCTTTCCCGCCGTATGCGGCCGGGTCTGCTTCCATCCCTGCGAGGGGTCCTGCAACCGCGGCGAGTATGACGACTCGGTCGCCGTCCACACCCTGGAACGTTTTCTTTCCGACACGGCCGCCCGTTACGATTTCAGGCCTTCATTTGCCCGCCTCCCCTCCCGGAAAGAGCGGATCTCTGTGGTTGGGGCAGGTCCGGCGGGCCTTGCCGCCGCCTGGTTCTTGACCCTTCTGGGATATTCGTGCGACGTTTTTGAGGCGTCGCCCGAAGCGGGGGGTGTTCTGCGCTGGGGTATCCCCGCATACCGCCTTCCGGCCGACGCGCTCCGCCAGGATTTGCGGCGTTTCGAGAGGGAGGGAATCCGGATCTTCACGCGCCGTCCCATGGACAGACAGTTTTTCGCGGAGGCCGCGGGACGATACCAGGCCGTGATCCTGGCCTGCGGCCACGGCCGGGGTCAGAGCCTCTCGATTCCCGGTGAGATGGAAGTCGGCGTAATCGAAGGGCTTGATTTCCTGAGAATGATCCGGGCAAGCGAGATGGCCGTTGGCGGTGGGACAGAGGCCGTCATCGTCAACGGTGCGGGTTGCGGCCGGAGCATGGATACCCTTGGCGAGGGGGAGGCAGCCGCCGAAGGCAGTGAATTCCCGGGGAAGATCGGTGAGGGAGCGCTCTCTTCCTTTGATGGCCTGACGGCCGTGATCGGCGGGGGAAACACCGCCGTCGATGTAGCCCGGAGCGTGATCCGCCTGGGCGGGAAAGCCGTGATCTGTTACCGCCGCCGCCGGCAGGATATGCCCGCCTTCGCCGACGAGGTCCGAATGGCCCTGGAGGAAGGGGTGGCGCTGGAGGAGCTCGTCTCCCCGGCCACCGCCGGGCGCGATGGCGAGGAGATCGTCCTTTCGCTCCGGCAGATGATCGTCGCGGGGATGGAGGGATCAGGGAGGGCGCGCGTCATCCCCGACGGCGATAAAATGAAAGAAGTCCGCGTCCGGCGGGTCATCCGGGCGACGGGGGCCGGGCCGGAAGAGTCCTGGATGCTCCCTGCCGTGGAGGGGACGAAGGTCCTGGCTCTGAGCCACTGCCGTCTGGTCTCTGGGGAGGGAAAACTGGTTGTCGTTTACGCCGGCGACCTCGCGAATGCGACGAAGAGCGTTGCGCATGCCATCGCCTCGGGGAAGGAGGCGGCGATCGCCCTGAATGCCCTCCTTCGTGAGGGTTCTGAAGCCGTCATCCCGCGACTCCAGGCCTGCGCCGTGGGCGATGGTCCGGCGCTCTCGATGGAGGTCTGCCTCGGCGGCGAACGGCGACTCCGAAGCCGCCATATCGTAAGCTATACCGAAATCAACACCGACCATTTTGGCTTCGCCCCGCGGATCACACAGCCGCGTCTCCTTGTCGAAGAGCGTGTCCGTTCCTTTGCCGAGATCGATTTGAAAATCTCCGCGGGACTGGCGATGAAGGAGGCGGAACGCTGCTTCAACTGCGGTCTCTGCAATGGCTGCGACAAGTGCTGGCTCTACTGCCCGGATGTCGCTGTGATCCGGGAGGGGGAGGCACGGCGCATCCATTACGACTACTGCAAGGGGTGCGGGATCTGCGTCGTGGAATGCCCGCGGAACGCGATGTCCCTGGGGGAGGGGGAGGGAGAGGGATGAGACGGGTCATCGAGGGAAGTCATGCTGTCGCCGAAGCGGTGCGGCTGGCGAGGGTCCAGGTGACCTCCGCTTACCCGATCACGCCGCAGACCCACATCGTGGAGATCCTCTCGGAGTACTGCGAGAAGGGGGCGCTCAAGGCCCGCTTCCTGCGAATGGAGAGCGAGCACTCCTGCCTGGCCGCGCTGATCGGGGCGCAGTTGATGGGCGTGCGGACCTTTACGGCCACCTCATCCCAAGGCCTCGCCTATATGCACGAGCTCCTCCACTGGGCGGCCGGCGCGCGCCTCCCTATCGTCATGGCAGAGGTGAACCGGGCGCTCGCCCCGGGCTGGAACATCTGGACCGATCAGACCGACAGCCTCTCCCAGCGCGACACGGGCTGGATCCAGCTCTACTGCGAGGACGGCCAGGAGGTTCTGGATTCGACGCTCCTTGCCTTCCGGTTGGCCGAGACGGTTAACCTTCCCGTCATGGTCGTCCTCGACGCCTTCTACCTCTCCCACACCTACGAGCCGGTGGACATCCCGACCGAGGAGGAAGCGGACCGGTTCCTGCCGCCCTATGCGCCGCGGTTCCGGATGGACACCGCGGAGCCGTGCAGTTTCGGCGCGCTCGTCCCGCCCGGCGACTACATGGAGATGCGCCACGACATGGCCCTCGCGATGGAGGACGCCCTGATGCAGTTGGTTGAGATCGAGGGGGAATTCACCCGCATTTTTGGTCGGCGCCACGGCCCGATCGAGGCCATAGACTGCAACGACGCCGAGATCATCCTGGTCACCTCGGGAACGATAACGAGCACCGCGCGTCTCGTCGTCCGGACGCTTCGGGAACGGGGGGAAAAGATCGGCCTTCTCAAGATCCGGCTATTCCGCCCCTTTCCCGCCGCTATCCTCAGAGAGACGATCGGCAGGGCGAAGAAGGTTGCCGTCATCGACAGAAACTGCTCTTTCGGCGCGGGGGGGATCTTCGCCCAGGAGCTCAGGGCGGCGCTCTGCAATCTCGATCCCCGGCCTCTGATTTACGGCTACATCGCCGGGCTCGGCGGTCGCGATGTGACGCCGGAGGTGATCGAGGAAATCTACCGGAGAACACAGTCAACCGACCGGCCCGAAGCGGAGGGGGTCTGGATCGGCCTCAGGGAGGCCCTGTGATGGACGCTGAAATAACGGAACGGGAATACATGCATTCGGGGCACGTGGGCTGCCCGGGGTGCGGCGCGACCATCGCCATGCGCTTCTTTCTCAAGGCCATGGGGGAGAAGACGGTCCTGGTCCTCCCCGCCTGCTGCTGGTCGATCATCGCCGGGTCTTACCCGCAATCCACGCTGAAGATTCCCGTCATCCATGCCGCCTTCGAGACAGGCGGCGCGACGGCAAGCGGCGTCCGGGCGGCCCTCGACATGCTGGGCGATACGGAGACCACGGTCGTCACCTGGGCCGGCGACGGAGGCACCTTCGACATCGGCTTCCAGTCCCTCTCCGGGGCGGTGGAGCGGAACGAAGATTTTCTCTACGTCTGCTACGACAACGAGGCCTATATGAACACAGGGATCCAGCGGAGTTCCTCGACACCCTACGGGGCTTGGACAACGACCACCCCCGGCCGGGAGTGGAAAAAGATGCGGAAGAAGAACATCGTCGAGGCGCTCGTCGCTCACCGGATCCCCTACGCCGCGACGGCGAGCATCGCCTTTCCCGAAGACCTTCTCCGGAAGGCCGAAAAGGCCAAGGGCATCAAAGGCTCACGCTTCCTCCACATCTACGCGAGCTGCCCCACGGGGTGGCGGATCCCCTCCGAGATGTCCGTGAAGATCGCCCGGATGGCCGTCCAGACGAACATCTTCCCCCTCTACGAGGTGGAGGATGGCCTGCGCTACACGATCAACCACAAGCCCAGAGGCTACCTTGTCCGCGAGTACTTCCGCCACCAGGGGCGTTTCCAGCACCTGACCGACCGGGACCTTGACGAAATCCAGAAGATGGTGAACGAAGACTGGGAACTCCTCCTCCGGAAGGCGGGGGAGCGCGTTTGAGATGACAGACCCGAAGATCCTGGTTTTTCATCGATGATGAGTAAGGAAAACCAAACCGATATCCGCGTGACCTGCGCGATCATCGAGCGGGACGGTCTCGTCCTGGCCGCACAGCGGGGCGCATCGATGCGGATGCCCCTCAAATGGGAGTTTCCGGGCGGGAAGATCGAGCCGGGGGAGGGCGCAGAGGCGTGTCTCCACCGGGAGCTGAGGGAGGAGATGGGCCTCAGCGTGGTCGTGAAGCGGGCGCTGCCGCCCTCGACGCACCGCTACCCGGCCTTCACGGTCAACCTCTACCCCTTTGTCTGCGCGATTCGCTCCGGGGAGATGACGCTGAACGCGCACCATGCCGTCGTCTGGCTCAAGCCGGATGACCTCCCGACTCTCGACTGGCTCGAAGCCGATCTGGCGGTTGTGGAGGCGTACCGACAGGGCCTGTCCCTTCCCACGGGAATCCAAAACAAGAAACCCTGAAGCGCTGCCGCAATCGCGATACAGGATCAGATCTCTTTGTACATCAATATTTCCGCTTTCCCGTCGAGTAACGGCTTCATGGCGGCGAACATCTCTTTGAAGTGAGGCGTGGCCGCATGGTACGCGAGTGCGTCATGGTCCTCATATTTCTCGTAGAAAAAAAAGAGATCGGCGTTATCCATTCGCCGGTGGACCTTGTAATCCATGCAACCTGGATCCTTGAGGAATTTCGGCGCCGTGCCTTTGATGATGTTTTCCAGATCGTTGCCGCTCCCTTCCTTCGCCTTCATCGTTGCCGTTAAAACGATCATGATGCCCCCTTCATTCAAAATCATTAAAAATCCCGGGTTTCTCCAGCGAACGGAAATCACGTCGACCTGGCCATGGATCTTACCACATTTTTTTAATGCAGTTCCGCTTTTTTTAACGTGAGTGCGGTTCAAGGGTGCTCTTGTCGCCCATGTCGCCGTGGTGTGCTGCCGACAGATACTTGACAAAGGAATCAATGGATTGTGACGGAATTTTGTGCGACAATCCAGGCGGAAGCATGATTTATAGGAAGTATCGTCCCAGGCTCAGAATTTTGTAACGACGCGTAAAAGGGAGACGAATATGCCATCTAATGGGGGAAAAGCACCACTGGAAGATTTAAAGGAGAGGGTTCGTGCGCTATTTGCTCCCGGGGACGTACAGAAAAAGAAAGGCGCCTTGCCCCCCAAGATGCATTTCAGCATCTGGTATTTCCTGATCACCTTCTTGTTAATTTTCTATCTGCAACAATACTTTTTTTCTCCCAATGTGGAGACGATTCCCTACAGCCAATTCAAACAGAACCTCGTTGAAGGTAACGTGACGAAATTGATCATCGGCCCGGAACATATCAATGGGACGCTCAAAGGAAAAGACAACAAGAGGGAGCAGGACTTCACCACGATTCGGGTGGATGATCCTAACCTGGTCAAGGAACTGGATGAGCACAAGGTCAGATACTCCGGACTCTACGAGAGTAAATTGTTGAGCGGTATTATCTCGTGGGTCCTCCCCATCGGCATTATGTTTCTGATCTGGCGGTATGCCATGAAAAAGATGGGGCCGGGGATGGGCGTGATGTCCTTTGGCAAGAGCAAGGCCAAGCTTTTTGCCGAGAATGAAACAATGGTGACCTTCGCCGATGTGGCGGGCATCGATGAGGCTAAAGAAGAACTCCAGGAAGTCGTGGAGTTCTTGAAGAATCCGGCCAAATTCCAGAAACTGGGAGGGAGAATCCCCAAAGGGGTGCTGTTGGTCGGTCCGCCGGGAACCGGTAAAACCCTTCTGGCCAAAGCGGTGGCCGGAGAGGCTAAAGTGCCTTTCTTCAGCATCAGCGGGTCCGAGTTTGTGGAGATGTTCGTCGGTGTAGGGGCATCGCGTGTGCGCGACCTTTTCTCGCAGGCCGCCAGTCAGGCCCCCTGCATCATCTTCATCGATGAACTGGACGCGTTGGGGAAGGCCCGGGGAGTGAACGCCTTTGGCGGCAACGACGAACGGGAGCAGACACTCAATCAACTCCTCGTGGAGATGGATGGATTCGAATCGAATAAAGGGGTCATCATCATGTCCGCCACCAACCGGCCGGAAATCCTTGATCCCGCCCTGCTGCGTCCGGGAAGGTTTGATCGGCAGGTCCTGCTGGACCGCCCGGATATAAACGGGAGGGAGGCCATTCTGAAGATCCATTCCCGGAAGGTCCTATTGGGTCCCGATGTCGATCTCCGCAAGATTGCCGGTCTCGTTCCGGGCTTTGCGGGAGCGGACCTGGCGAACCTCGTCAATGAGGCGGCCCTGCTGGCGGCCCGGAAAGACAAGGAAACGGTCGGGGCGGCGGAGTTCGATGCGGCTATTGATCGGGTGATTGGCGGGCTGGAGAAAAAGAACCGGGTGATGAACCCTCAGGAGAAGGAAATTGTGGCCTTTCACGAGTCCGGACATGCCATTGTAGCGGAATCCGTCAAGCATGCGGACCGGGTGCACAAGATCTCCATTATTCCCCGGGGGATTGCGGCGCTCGGATATACCCAGCAGCAGCCTACGGAGGATCGCTACTTGATGACGCGCCCTGAGCTGCTGGACCGGCTGGCCGTCCTTCTCGGGGGAAGGGTCGCGGAGGAACTGGTCTTCGGAGAAATATCCACGGGGGCGCAAAATGACTTGCAGCGGGCAACCGCCATTGCGCGGTCCATGGTGGCGGAATATGGCATGAGCGACCTCTTGGGACTGGTGACCTATGAGTCCGCTCGTCAGCCCCTGTTCCTCCCGGAAAACTATACTCCCAATAAAACCTACAGCGAAACAATGGCAACCCAGATTGACGAGGAAATCTCCAGCGTGATGGAACAGACCCATCAAAGGGTGCGCAATATCCTCTCGGAGCGTCGGAAAGTCCTGGATGATCTTGCCCACCTTCTCTCAGAGAAGGAAATCGTGCAGGGGGAAGAGCTCAGACAAATGTTATCAGAGTCGGCCAACCAAGGCAGCAGCGCCTGAGCAGCGCTTTTTCGCTGCCGCCCTTGCGACGGGTTTATTGATACTACTCCTCAAAAAGAGGGCTTGAAAGTGAATTTAAACAGCAAGACCATTCCCGGGATCCTGTCCCATTTGTGGGCGAGTCTTCGCGGGAACGATTTGGAATAAAAGTTTGCCTGCTTTGAGCCGCGTGGCCGCCCGGATTGCTACGGATCGAATCGACCGCAACCTGGCCGATTATTGGGCAGATCAGATGACGGAGAGCGCCGTGAAGGACCCGAAGAGCCTGATTCTGGTGATCGCGGACATGGCGCGCTCCAACCCGCCGCTGGTGAGCTCTTTTATCGCGGAAATTACGCGCCGCCTGCAGGGACAAGGCCCGGCTCTGTCATTGCCGCTTACCTGGCTTGAGCAGCGGCTGTTTGAGTGCGGCCAGACGATCCAGCAAATGGCGCTGGAGGAGAACCAACAGCAGGCGGCCGATCAGGTATCCATGAGCAACAGTATCGGCAGCCTGCGATTTCTGGGCGCGATGGACTGGCGCGAATTCGTCGAGACGATGAGCGCGGTTGACCAGACGCTGCGCCAGGATCCGGGCGGCGTTTACGGCACAATGGATTTTTCTACCCGTGACCGTTACCGCCATGTCGTGGAAAAGATGGCGAGACACAGCCGGTTTTCCGAGAGCGAGGTGGCGCGCAAAGCGATCCAATTGACCCGCGAGGGTGCGGCCAAGAAAGGCGGCGACGATCTATCGGCACATGTTGGGTTCTACCTGATCGACAAGGGATTGGTGCAGCTCGCTAAAACATATTTTACATCTTGCCAGTCTCGTTTCTTTTTCCCCATCAAGACACTATGACCACAATAAGTATATCTGCTCAGCTCTGTAAGATCAGAAACGATTTTAGCTCTGATTGGGTTCAAGTGGATATGTCTGACTATTTACTTATTGACATACAAGAGAAATTTTCCTATGCTTGACCTCTCAGAAAACAAGTTTTATCAAATAATAGAACTGTTGGGAGGCAGCTAATATGGCATCTGTTGTTCAGTATTATAAGAGAATCAACTCGGTTGCCGTAATCGGCAACTATTCACCCCGACAGTGCGGTATTGCAACATTCACTACTGATCTTGTCGAAGCATTATCAACAGAAGCGCCCGGTATAAACTGCTGGGCGGTTGCCATGAATGACACAGCCGAGGGATATGCATATCCTGAAAAAGTGCGATTTGAGATTAACCAGAACAGACTTAACGATTATAGTGTCGCATCGGAGTATCTCAATATCAGCCACGTGGATATTGTCTGCGTGCAGCATGAATACGGTAT